>NZ_JQNR01000005.1:904809-1206412 GCF_000745345.1 Actinacidiphila yeochonensis CN732
GTCCACCGAGCGCAGCAGGAACCACAGCGGGTCGAGCCCGGCGAACGCCTCCACGCCGGTGCGCCCGGTCGTCAGGAACACCCGCGTGCCCAGGCCCGGCAGCACCCGGGCCGCGTCCGCCAGCGAGTCCACCCGGTGCCAGTCGTCCCCGGGCTCCTGGACCCACCCGGGGCGGCGCACCGCGAGCAGGGGAACATGGGCCTGCGCGGCAGCCTCCGCCGCGTTGCGGCTGATGGTCCCGGCGAAGGGGTGGGTGGCGTCGATGAGCAGGTGCACGGCGTTCTCGCGCAGCCACGCCGCCAGCCCCGCGCTGCCGCCGAAGCCGCCCACCCGCACCTCACCGGACGGCAGCCGGGGCGCGGCCACCCGCCCGGCGAGCGAGCTGGTCACCTTGAGCGAGGGCAGCCGCTCGGCCAGCAGCCCCGCGAGTTCGCGCCCCTCGGCCGTACCGCCGAGGATGAGCACGTGCACGGAAGCCATGGAAGCGCGGTCCCTTCATGAGTGACAACGGAGGCGGAACCGGCCGCCCCGCGGCCGAGGGCGGCCGCAGCGCCCAACTCAAGCACACCGGTCTGCGCTCGGGCTGGACCACCGGGGCCTGCGCGACCGCCGCCGCCACGGCCGCCTACACCGCCCTGCTGACCGGCGAGTTCCCCGATCCCGTGACGATCACCCTGCCGCGCGGCCACACCCCGGCGTTCGCGCTGGCCGTGGAGAGGCTGACCGTCAGGGAGACGGCGAACGCGGAACCTGCGGACGGCGCCCCGGCCATCGACGGGCCCGGCGGCCCGTACGCGATGGCGGGCGTGGTCAAGGACGCCGGGGACGACCCGGACGTCACCCACGGCGCCCTGGTGCGGGCCACCGTCAGGGGCCTGCCAGCGGGCTCGGGCGTCGTCTTCCGGGCCGGACCGGGCGTCGGCACCGTGACCCTGCCGGGCCTCCCGCTGCCGGTCGGGGAGCCCGCGATCAACCCGGTACCCCGGCAGCTGATCCGCGATCACCTCGCCGAGGTGGCCGGCCGCCACGGCGGGAGCGGCGACGTCGAGGTTACCGTCTCCGTGGACGACGGCGAGGAGATCGCACGTTCCACGTGGAACCCCCGGCTGGGCATCCTCGGCGGGCTGTCCATCCTCGGCACCACCGGCATCGTCGTGCCCTACTCGTGCTCGGCGTGGATCGACTCCATCCGGCGGGGCGTGGACGTGGCCCGCGCCGCCGGCCGCACCCACGTGGCGGGCTGCACCGGCTCCACCTCCGAGCGGACCGTGATCGCGGAGTACGGGCTGCCCATGGACGCCCTGCTCGACATGGGCGACTTCGCCGGGGCCGTGCTGAAGTACCTGCGCCGCCATCCCGTGGACCGGCTCACCATCTGCGGCGGCTTCGCCAAGCTCTCCAAGCTCGCCGCCGGCCACCTCGACCTGCACTCGGCCCGCTCCCAGGTCGACCCGGCCCACCTCGCCCGGCTGACCCGCGAGGCCGGAGGCGGCAGCGAGCTGGTGGCAGCGGTCACGGAGGCCAACACCGCGCTGGCCGCGCTCCAGCTCTCCGCCGCGGCCGGCGTGCCGCTCGGCAACCGGGTGGCCGAGGCCGCCCGCGACCAGGCCCTCGGCGTCCTGCGCGGCGCCCCCGTGACCGTGGACGTGATCTGCGTCGACCGGGCCGGGAACGTCGTCGGCCGCAGCAGACCGGAAGCCTCCATTCCTGCTCCGTGAGCCACCGACTCCCCCTACGATCGGGCGTGTTGGACCCACCGGTGCGCAGGGGGCGCGCCGGACGACGAGGGGGGACCACCATGTCCGCGATCTCCAGGCGCGCCGTGCTCGGCTACACGGGGACGGCTGCGGCCGGAACGATCCTCGCGGGGGCCGGCCAGGCACACGCCGCCGAACCCGCGCAGCAGCCGACGGCCACCCCGCAGGCCCAGACGCAGGCCCAGCCGGAGGCCCGGGCTCAGCAGGCCGACGCCTCGACCCCGGACTTCCCGCAGGGCACCCAGTTCTCCGGCGGGACGTACACGACCTTCCCCGGAGCCGACGACGGCACGTCGATGACCATCACCTTCTCCGTCCAGTGGGACATGGTGGCCCCTGGCACCCACGCGGTCACGCCCGCGGAGATCGCGCAGGCGCTGTCGCAGCTCGTGCAGTCCAAGGGCTGGCCGGCCATCACCTTCTACGGCGCGCCGGCCCCCGTCGCGGTGAACTGACGCCGCCTCCAGCACGGCCTGGCCCGGCTTCCAGCACCACCGGCACGGCTTTCAGCACCGCCGGCACGGCTTCCAGCACGACCCTCGGGCCGGAACGGCAGGGCGGGCGCCGCCCACCGCTCCGGCCCGCTTCTGCCTTCGCTCCCGGCCCTGGCGCGGGTGTCAGTCGCGGCAGCGGGCCGACGAGTACAGGTGGCTGTCCGGGAAGGACTCGGCGGCCAGCGTGCGGCCGACGATGATCACCGCCGTGCGCCGCACCCCCGCGGCGTGCACCTGGCCGGCGATGTCGGCGAGGGTGCCGCGCAGCACCACCTCCTCGGGGCGGCTGGCGTAGGCGACGACCGCGGCCGGGCACTGCGGCCCGTAGTGCGGCAGCAACTCCTCCACCACGCGGTCCACGTAGCCGGCCGCGAGGTGGAGCACCAGCAGCGCGCCGCTGCGGGCGAGCGAGGGCAGCTCCTCACCGGGCGGCATCGGCGTCGCCCGCTGCGCTATCCGGGTGAGGACGACGGTCTGGCCGACGGCCGGCACGGTCAGCTCCCGCCGCAGCGCCGCCGCCGCGGCGGCGAAGGCCGGCACCCCCGGCACCACCTCGTACGGCACCCCGGCAGCGTCCAGGCGCCGCATCTGCTCGGCCACCGCGCTGAAGACCGACGGGTCGCCGGAGTGCAGCCGCGCCACGTCGTGGCCGTCCCGGTGGGCGCCGACCAGGGCGGCGGTGATCTGGTCGAGGTCCATCCGCGCGGTGTCGACGAGTTCGGCGTCCGGCGGGCACTCGGCCAGCAGCTCGCGCGGCACCAGGCTGCCCGCGTACAGGCACACCCGGCACGCCGCCAGCAGCCGGGCACCGCGCACGGTGATCAGGTCGGGGGCGCCGGGCCCGGCTCCGATGAAGTACACGGTCATACGCCGTCAGCCTCCTGCGTCGCGCGCGGATCGTGGTGGGGGTCGGGCCGAGGTGCGGTTCCGGAGGCTTCGGGCCCGCCGGGACCGCTCGGACCACCGGGCTCGTCGGGCTCTTCGGGCTCGTCGGGCTTGGTGACCGACCACTGGGTGACCGGCATGGCCTGCCGCCAGCCGGTGAAGCCGCCCACCGGCACCGCGTGCGCGACCGCGAGCCGCACCAGCTCCCCGCCGAGCCGCCGGTACCAGGCGCCCAGCAGCGCCTCGGACTCCAGGGTGACGGTGTTGGCGACCAGCCGGCCGCCAGGCGGCAGCGCGCCCCAGCAGGCGTCGAGCAGGCCGGGAACGGTCAGGCCGCCGCCGACGAACACCGCGTCGGGCACCGGAAGCCCGTCCAGCGCCTCGGGGGCCCGCCCGGTCACCACGCGCAGCCCGGGGACGCCGAGCCGCCGGGCGTTCTCCCCGATCCGGGCCGCCCGGACCGGGTCGCGCTCGACACTGACCGCCCGGCAGGACGGGTGGGCACGCATCCACTCCACGGCCACCGAGCCGGAGCCGCCGCCGACGTCCCACAGCAGCTCGCCGGGGGCGGGCGCGAGGACGGCCAGCGTGGCGGCCCGCACATGGCGCTTGGTCAGCTGGCCGTCGTGGTCGTAGGCGTCGTCGGGCAGGCCCGGCACCGCGCCCAGCCGCAGGGCGTCCCCGGCGCGGCGGCACTCCACGGCGACGACGGCGAGCGGATCTCCCGGCGGCTGGTCCCAGCCGTCGGCGGTGCCCTCGGCGCTCGTCCGCTCGGCCGGGCCGCCGAGCTGCTCCAGCACCCGCAGCCGGCTCGGGCCGAAGCCGCGGTCGCGCAGCAGCGCGGCCACCTCGGCGGGCCCGGCGGCGTCCGGGACGAGGACCAGAAGCCGGCGGCCGTCGTGCAGGGCGGCGGCCAGCCGGTCGGCGGGCCGGCCCACCAGCGACACGGTCCCGGTCTCCTCCGCCGGCCAGCCGAGCCGGGCGCAGGCGTAGGCGAGCGACGAGGGGTGCGGCAGCACGCGCAGCGCCCCGGGGCCCAACTCCTCGGCCAGCGCCCGGCCGATCCCGTAGCAGAACGGGTCCCCGCTGGCGAGCACGGCGACGCGGCGCCCGGCGTGCGCGGCCAGCAGCCCCGGCAGCGCGGAGCGCAGCGGCGACGGCCACGCCACCCGCTCCCCCGGGCACTCCGGCGGCAGGTAGCCGAGCTGTCGGCGCGCCCCGAGGAGCGTCTCGGCGGCGCGCAGCGCGGCCCGCGCCGGACCGGAGAGCCCCTCCCACCCGTCGGCGCCGATACCGACGACGGTCACGGGGGCGGGCCCGGCGGTCACGTGCGCTCCATCGTCATCTTGTCGTCTCGTCACATCGACCGGCTCGTACAGCTCGTACCGGACGGCGCCAACCGGCGGACCGGGCCGTGCCGTCCAGGAGACGCACCGGACGAGTGACCCGGTCAGCGTCCCGGTCACCATTCCGGTCAGCGCCCGGTCAGCGGTTCCAGCCCGTACGGGCCGAAGGCCGCACTCTACTGACCGGAGCCGCACGAACAGCTCCCCGGGTCCCGCCGGCAGCTCAGCCGCGGCCCACGGCGTAGCGCAGGTAGGCGAACTGGCCGCGCTGCTCCACGGAGGTGAGGGTGAGGACGGAGGAGGTGAGCCGGCGGGGCAGCAGCGGCGCACCGGCGCCGAGGGTCACCGGTGCCACGCCGAGGACGAGTTCGTCCAGCAGCCCCTGGTCGGCGAAGGCGCCGGCCAGCTCTCCACCGCCGACCAGCCAGATCCGCCGGTCGCCCGCGGCCTCGGCCATCGCCCGGTGCACCGGCGCGACGTCGCCGCGCACGAAGGTGATGTCGGCGCCCGGCACGGGCGGCAGGTCGTCGCGGTGGGTGAAGACCCAGCAGGGCACGTCGCCGTAGAAGGTCTGCCACTTCTCCGGGTGGGCGAGCAGGTCCTCGTGCTCCAGCAGCCACCGGTACGTGGTGGCGCCGCTCACGAACGCGCCGACGCCGGCGAAGAAGTCCGGGAACGGGTTGCCCGCCCCCTGCTCCCCGTGCTCCACCTCGAACAGCCAGTCCAGGCCGTTCTCCTCGTCCGCGATCCATCCGTCGAGGGTGGTGGCCGTGTAGTACGTCGTCGTCGCCATGGCACCGAACGTACCGGCGGCCACCGACATCGCACCCGGAGACGCCGGCGCCCCCCGCGAGAGGTCAGCGGGGGGCGGAGAGGTCGGGCGTCGCCGGCACCGGGCCCCGGGCCCCGGGACGGCGAAGGTCCGGGGGGCGAAGGTCCGGAGCAGCGAAGGTCCGGGAACGCCGAAAGGGGCCGCCGGCGAGGGGGGAAGGCCGACGGCCCCTTGGTGCGGGGTCAGGCTGCGGTCAGCTGTTGGCAGCGCCGTTGCCGGAGAGCACCGGGATGTTGCTGAGGATGTGCGACAGCGGCTCGTCACCCTGGGCCTGGGTGGAGTTCTCGGCGCACTGCTGGTTCTGCGGCGAGGTCAGGACGTTGACGTCCTGGACGGTGATCGGGATCAGGCCGATCAGCGAGCCGACGTTGGCCTTGACCGGAACGCCGAGGCAGGGCTTGTTCAGGGTGCCCTGGATCAGGCCGATCTGGGGGCTCTGGACGCCGCCGGTGACGGTGTTGCCGTACGCCTGCGTGGAGCCGTTGCCGTTCACCGTGGTGGTGCCCGTGTCGTTGCCGATGGCCATGGCCTGGGGGGCGGCGACAGCGGCGACGGACGCGGCGAGCGCGGCGCCGGCGAGCATCTTCTTGATCATTGGATGTCCCTTGTGTGGTACTTGGTGCACGGTTCTGGAAGATCCGGAACGATCTGGTCAACCGCTCCGGGGGAGTTTGGTTCCGGCCATTCACTCCGATGGAGGAGTACGGCCGGAGGGGCTGACGCGCAGGTCAGCCGAGGCCGCCCAGCAGGCTGCCGAGCGGCAGACCGCCCAGCAGCGAGCCGCCCGGCAGACCGCCCAGCGCGGAGCCGGCGGTGTTCTGCACGCCCTGGAGGCCGCCGACGCTGTTGAGCGCGGAGCCCGCGACGCCCTGGACCTGGTCCGCGCCGCCCTGGACGGTCTCCAGCGCGTCCTGGACGTGCGTGGTGTCCGCGACCTTCTGCAGCGGCTGCTCGGCGAGCGCCTGGTCCACCCCGCCGTTGATGCTGGTGGGCATCGTCGACATGTTGTCGGGGGACACGGAATTGGCGGCGGTCTCGGCAAAGGCCGGCACGGCCATTCCGGCCGCCATCACCGAGCCGGCCAGAACCGCCGCCACCTTCGAGTACTTCATTGCCACCCTTTCCTTAGCCAGAGCCGGCGGCCGCCCGTCGAGGGGGCCGACCACCGCTGTCACCGTCGGACCGTCGGTCCGTCGATGTGCACAACGACCAGGCGGACCAGCGGAAACGTGACCGTCACCCGCCGTTCGGCAATCACCCGTACGGGAGATACCTGGTGTGTTCGTCGCACTATGTGTTTTGCCGGAGGAGCCTCGCCCGCCCGTGCGCGCGGCACACGAGGCGCACCCAGGGCACGCGGAACACGAGGGCGGGGTCTCCCGCGCTCGTGTCCCGCACCCGGCGGGTGCGCGTGGGGGCGCCGTCCGGCCGCGCCGTTCTTCAGCTCTTCGGTGGGCCCCGTCGGACTCCTGTGGAGACCGGCGGGGTCCGCCGGACCCCACCGCGACGCACTGGAGCGAACCGAGGCACCGGTCGCGGCAGTTGACGGCGGCGGGGTCAGAGCGGGGGTCAGTGGGGGGTCGGACGGTTCAGCGGGTCCGCGCGGAGGCGCGGGACGAGCGCCGGTAGAGCAGCGCACCGCCGAGCAGCAGCGCGGCGCCGGCGGCGGAGGCCGCACCTGCCTCGCGCACGTTCAGGCCCGTCTCGGCCAGTTGCGTGTGCCGGGGCGCGGGGGGCGCCTGCCGGACCGGTGGGGTGGTCGTGGGAGCGGGCGGCGGAGGCGTGGTCGGCGCCGCCTGGGCCGGCGGGGCCCCAGCGGTGTTCTGGCAGTTGTTGCCGAACGCCGGGTTGAGGACGCCCACGGCGTCCACGGTGTTCCCGCACGCGTTGACCGGGACGTTCACCGGTACCTGCACGCTGTTGCCCGACAGGACGCCGGGCGAGCCGGCGGCGTTGCCCGTGGCGGTGGAGTCCGCGTGCGCGGCTCCCCCGGTCGCGGCGAGGACGCCGCCTACGGCAGCGACCGTGAGCAGGCTCCGGCTGAGGATCTGTCGCATGACTCTTCTTTCCGCATCTGTGGTCCGGGGCCGGACGCCACTGCGCCGGCCCCCGCCGGGACGCACCGCCCGGGGCCGCCGCAGTGGCGGCCCGGGCAGCACCCGACCTGGGCACCAGGGCCCCGTCAGGTAGGCGTCAGCTGTCGGCGTTGATGCAGGTGTTGCCGAACGCCGGGTTGAGCAGCGCGATGATGTCGATGGTGTTGCCGCACAGGTTGACCGGCACGTGCACCGGGACCTGGATGACGTTGCCGGACAGCACGCCGGGGGAGCCGGCGGCGACCGCGCCCGCGTCAGAGCTGGCGAACGCCGGAACGGCGGCACCCGCGGCCATCAGGGTGCCCGCGGCGACGGCCGCGATCTTCGTGTACTTCACGGTGTGGACTCCTTTTCCGGAAGCGGCGACTGGGAACCCCCACGTCGGTCGTGGCGGCCGGGCGCGACCCTTGCGCCCACGCACCGCTGCCGCCCGGTCCAACGACCGGGCTCGACGCGAGGAAACTCCCTCTTTGCCACTATTTATTGCGATTCACCCGTAAGGCTGTAGCCGACGGGCAGGCGGAACCGCCCACGAGCGCTCCGGCCCGGCTCCCGCGGCGAGCCGCCCTGCCCCGGCCCACCGGCGCGGGGCTCGGCGGACGGGGCGGGACGGGCGGCCCGGCGGTCGCGGGACAGCGGACGCATGACAGCGGACGCGGGTCAGCTGACGCCGGTGGCGGGCCGGTGGTCGCCGAAGGCGGGCCGGCGGTCGCCGGTGGCGGTCAGTGGTTGCCGGTCCCGTTGCCGGACAGCAGCGGGATGTTGTCCAGGATGTGGGAGAGCGCCCCGTCACCCTGCACCTGCGTGGAGTTCTCGGTGCACTGCTGGGTCTGCGGCGAGCTCAGGACGTTCAGGTCCTGGACGGTGATCGGGATCGCGCCGATCAGCGAACCGAGGTTGGCCGTCGCGGGCAGCGCGATGCAGGGCTTGTTGAGCGAGCCCTGGATGAGCGCGAAGGACGGGCTCATCACGCCGCTGGTGTAGGTGTTGCCGTAGCTCTGCTCGGAACCGTTGCCGTTGGCGGTGGTGGTTCCGTGTTCGTCGCCGATGGCCATCGCGCCCGGGGCGACCGCGGCGGAGACACCCGCGAGGGAGGCGGCGACGGCCGCGGTGGCGAAGAGCTTCTTGATCACGGTGGGTCCTTCATCAGGGAACGGGGGAACGCAGGGACCGCCGGAACGACGGGACCGCGGGAGCCTCCTTCGGCCGGTGCTCGGCCCCGAGTTCCCGCGCCGCCCTGACCAACACCCGGGAACCGCCGCCGGTAATGAACCTTCACCCGAATGGATAACGACCGTCGCGACGCACGGACAGCCCACCCGCGAACGGGTGAATTCACGGAGCGCCAGATTGACGTTCCCTACATCCCGACCTTCCGATGGTCATAAGAAAGTGCAGTTCAGGGGGGTGGAAGCGACCCGCCGCGCGTCGTCCGCCGTATTCCGCACACGGTCTGGGACGGTGCCGGAGGAGCGCGCGGGGATTACCTGGCCGCCACCGGACTCGTTGAGTGCACACGACCCGTTGATCACTGTTGGTCCGCAATGTTCCATCACCGGTCACCGGGTCGCGGAACCGACCAGACTTCGCACGTCTCCGGCCACCGGGGAGAGGGAACGGCGCGATGCGGCAAGAGCAGAACGGCGCGGAAGACCGGCTGTGCGGGCTGACGGTGATGCACCTGGCGCAGCCCGTCGAAGGCGGCGTCGCCCGCGTCGTCGCCGACCTGGCGGACGCCCAGGTGCGGCAGGGCGCCCGGGTGGTCGTCGCGTGCCCGCCCGGCGGGACGCTCGGGGCGGAGGCCGCCGCCCGCGGCGCGCGGGTCGTGCCCTGGGCCGCCCGCCGCCCGCCCGGGACCTCGCTGGCCGCCGAGACGCGGGCCGCGGCCCACGTACTGGGCTCGGTCCGCCCCGACCTCCTCCACCTGCACAGCGCCAAGGCGGGCCTGGCCGGACGGCTGGCCGCCAGGGGCCGGGTGCCCACCGTCTTCCAGCCGCACGCCTGGTCGTACGAGGCCGTACGCGGTCCGGTCGGCGCCGCCGCGGTGCGCTGGGAGCGGTACGCCGCCCGCTGGGCGCACCGGGTGCTGTGCGTCAGCGCGGCGGAGCGCGACCGAGGGCTGCTGCACGGGGTGCTGGCCGAGTACGCGGTCGTCCCCAACGGCGTGGACACCGAACGGTTCCGCCCGCCCCGCGACCGCGTCGCCGCCCGCGCCGCGCTGCCCGCGCTCACCGCCTTCGCCGCCACCCCGCTCCCCGTCGGCCCCACCGTCCCCGGGCAGCCGCTCGGCCACCCGCGGCCCGGCGCCACCGGCGGCGCCCGCGACGGGACTCCACTGGTGGTGTGCGTCGGTCGGCTGTGCCCGCAGAAGGGGCAGGACGTGCTGCTGCGGGCCTGGCCGCGGGTCACCGAGCGGCTGCCCGCCGCCCGGCTGGCCCTCGTCGGCGACGGCCCCGACCTGCCCCGGCTGCTGCGCGACGCACCGGACGGCGTGCTCTTCGCCGGCCCCGCCGCCGACCCGCTCCCCTGGTACCAGGCCGCCGACGTCGCGGTGCAGCCGTCCCGTTGGGAGGGGATGGCGCTGGCCCCGCTGGAGGCGATGGCCTGCGGCGTGCCGGTCGTCGCCACCGACGTGGCCGGTGCCCGGGAGAGCGCCCCGCCGGACGGCGGCGGCGCGATCGTGCCGCCCGGCGACCCCGCCGCGCTGGCCGCCGCGCTGCTGGTCCTGCTCACCGCCCCGGCGCGGCGCGCCGCCGCCGGACGGCGGGCTCTCGACCACGTACGCGCCCACCACGACGTGCGCGCCGCCACCGCGGCGGTCAGCGCCCTCTACGCCGACCTGCTCCCCCGCCCCATCTCCGAGGCATCCGCCCGATGACCCGCACCGCCGCACCCCAGCCCGCCGAGGAGCCGCCCGCCGCCGGCGCGGCGCCGGCGCAGCCCTCCACAGCCCTGTGGATGGACAACGCCTTCACCCCCTACAGCGCCTCCGCCGCCCACGGCCGCCTGGTCCAGCCGCCGTTCGCCCCCTCAGGCCCGTTCGCCTCATCCGGTCCGTCCGGCCCGTTCGCCTCGTCCGGCCCGCTCGCCTCGTCCGCCTCGACCGGCCCTCGGCCGGAGGCGGCCCCGCCCCGCGTCCTGGCCGGCGGTGCGCCCGGCACCCACCCGCTCGCGGAGGGCGGGGCCTCCCCGCCGGCCGCCCCGGGCACCGGGCCCGTCCCGGGCGCCGCCCCCGCGCCCGCCGGCTCGACGCCGCCCGCGCGGGTGCCCGGGGCGGACGGCCGGGTCGCCGTACTGCCCCAGGTCCAGCCGGAGGCGCGGCTGGACCGGACGGAGCCGCGGCCGGACCAGAAGGAGTCACGGCCGGCGGTGCCGCCGCCGGGCGGCGCCGCGCGCACGGCGACCGAGGCGGAGTCCGGCACCGAATTCAGGGCGGAGTCCAGGGCGCCGTCCGGCGCCGAGTCCGGTCCCGCTGCGGCCGGTCCCACGGCGGCCGGCACCGCGGCCCGCGGCCGACGGCAGGGCCGCCCGAGCGGCTGGGCGGCCGCCCTCGCGGCGGCCGACGGCGCCGCGGCGCTGCTCGGCCTGGCGCTGGTCGGCCCGCACGGCGGCCCGGTGCTCCCCGTGGTGCTGCTCGCCGTCCTGTACGCCGCCCAGCGTCGTACCGGCCTGTACCGGCCGCTGCTCGCCCCGGCCACGCTGGACGAGGTGCCGTCGGCCGCCCTCGGCACCGCGCTGGCCTGGGGGCTGGCCGCCGCCGCGCTGGCCGCGACCGCGCCGCGCCGGGCGCTGGACTGGTCCGACCTGTTCGGCGCCGCCGCGCTGACGCTGCTCGGCTGCGTGGCGCTGCGCGGGCTCGTCCACCGGCTGCACCGGTGGCGGCGCGGTCGCCGGCCCGAGCCCGCCCTCGTCGTCGGCGACGCCCCGGCGGCCCGGCACGTCGCGGAGGCGCTGCGCGCCCACCCCGAGTACGGGCTGTACCCGGTCACGGTCAGCACCGACCCGGCCGACCCCCACACGCCAGCCGACCCGGCCGACCTGACCGACCCGAGCGGCCTGACCGACCTCGTCCGCCGCGCCGCCCGCGAGGACGTCCGGCACGTGCTGCTGGTCGGTCCGCACCCGGCGCACCCCGCCGACGGCCCGTCACCCGCCGCGCCCGGCCGCCGGACCGGGGCCGGTGCCCGGGACGCGGTGGGCACGGCGGTCGCCGCGCGCCTCGCCGGACTCGGCTGCCGCACCTGGCGGGTGGAGCCGGCCGGGCGGGCGGGCGAGCCCGGGGGCTCCGGGGCGCACCACCTGTGGGCGTACGCCTGCTCGCCGGTGGAGACCGCCCGCGCGCGGGGGAAGCGAGCCACCGACGTGCTGCTGGCCGGTACCGCGCTGCTGGCGGTCTCCCCGGTGCTGGCCGGGTGCGCGCTGGCCGTCAGGCTGGCCGACGGGCCCGGCGTCCTCTTCCGGCAGGAGCGGATCGGCCGCGGCGGCCGGCCGTTCACCCTGCTGAAGTTCCGCACCCTGCGCCCCCGCGACGAGGACGAGGCGGCCACCCGCTGGAGCATCGCGCACGACGGGCGCGTGAGCGGAGTCGGCCGGCTGCTGCGCAGGACCTCCCTCGACGAGCTGCCGCAGCTGTGGAACGTGCTGCGCGGTGACATGAGCCTGGTCGGCCCCCGTCCCGAACGGCCGCACTTCGTCGAGGAGTTCAGCCGGACGCACGCCGGGTACGCGGACCGGCACCGGATGCCCGCCGGACTCACCGGCCTCGCCCAGGTGCACGGCCTGCGCGGCGACACCTCGATCGCCGACCGGGCCCGGTTCGACAACCACTACATCGACTCCTGGTCGCTCTGGCGGGACGTGGCGATCATGCTGCGCACCGCCCTGGCGCTGCTCCGGCCGGGCGGCAGCTGATGGCCGCCCCGACCGCTCCCCCGGCCCGCCCCCGGCCGGACGCCGATCCGCCCCGCCGCCGCACCCGCCCGGCCTCCCCTGCCTCCCCGGCCCCTCCGCTCCTGGTGGCGCGGGCTCACCCGTCCGGCCGAGCTCGCCCGCTACGCGTACCTCGCCCCGGCCGTGGCCACGGTGCTGCTGCTCGCGCTGCCGGTGCCGCCCGGGAACGTCAGCTCGTCCGGCAAGGTCACCCCCGCCGACGCGGCCTCCGCCGTCCTCGTACTGGCCTGCGCGGTACGGCTGCTGCGCGACCGTCGCCGCCCGCTGCGCCCGGCCGCCGCGCTGCTGCTCGGCGCACCGCTCGTCGCCTTCGCCGCCTCGGCGGTCGTGACGCCCGATCCGGGCGCCGGGGCCACCGGGTTCGTCCGCTACGCGCAGGTGTTCGTCCTGGTGCCGGCCGCGGTGGTGCTGCTGCTGCGCGACCGGCGGGACTTCGCGGTGCTGGCCGGCGCCGTGGTGGCCCTGGCCCTGGTGCAGGGCGGCGTCGGGGTGTGGCAGTACGCGACCGGCGGCGGCGCCTCCTACCAGGGGCAGGACGTCCGGGCGGTCGGCACGTTCGGGCCCTCGGACATCATGGGCATGGCCACCGTGGTCGCCTACGGGCTGCTGGTGGCCGCCGGTTACGCGCTCGCACCGGGCCGGCGGGGGGTGCGGATCGGCGCGGGCGCCTGCGCGGCCGTCCTCCTCGTACCGCTGACGGTGTCGTTCAGCCGGGGGACGTGGATCGCGACGGCGGTGGCGCTCGGCGCCGTCACGGTGCTGGCCGGACGGCGGCAGGCCGTCCGGGTGCTGGGCACGGCGGCCGCGTGCGCGGTGCTGCTGGTCGGCGGGGCCGGCGTCGGCTCGCAGATGATCACCGAACGGCTGACCAGCATCACGCAGGTGACGGACGCGCCCGACCCGTCCGTCACCGACCGCTACACCCTCTGGTCGGCGGCGGTCTCCATGTGGCGCGAGCACCCGGTGCTCGGCGTCGGCCTCAAGCGCTTCCCGGCGGAACGCGACAGCCACGCCTCGCTCGCCCTCGACTCCGGCAGCGACACCGACGGCGCCGGCCAGGGCTTCACCCGTGAACCCCTCCTCTCCCCGCACAACATGTACCTGCTGGCCCTCTCCGAGCAGGGCCTGACGGGCTGCCTGCTGCTGGGCGGCTCCTGGGCGGCCCTCCTCGCGGCCGGCACCGCCCGGCTGCTCCGTACCCGCCGGACGGCGGCCGGCACCGCCCGGCTGCTCCGTACCCGCCGGACGGCGGCCGCCGACCGCTCCCGTCCCACCGCGCCCCTTCCCGGAACCGGAACCGGCGGCGGTACGGCGGCCTCGTCCGGCAGTACGGCGCCACGGCCCGGCGGTACGGCGGTCCCGCTCCCCGCCGGGTCCGTCGGCCCGGGGCTCGCGGCCGTCGGGCTGCTGCTGTGGACCTGCGTCGACTTCCTCTACGCCGACATCGGCGGCCCGGTGACCCCGCTGACGGCCGTCGTCCTCGGCCTCGCGGCCTGGTGGGCCCTCGAACCCTCGGACGGGCGGCGCTCATGACCGCGCCCCCGCGCCCCCTCCACGCCCCGGCAGCGCCCCACCGCGACCGGGCTGCCGCGGCCGTACGCACGAGCCGTCGGCACCCGCACGCCGGCGACGCCCGGCCCCGCCGCCACGGCCACCTCGCACCGCCCCGGCCACCGCGCCGGCCCCCTACCCGCACCCGTCCGCTCTGCGGCGGCCCTCCGCCGCGCACCCGAACACGGGGACCGCCATCAACCACGCGAACCCCCAGGAGCCGGCCGCCCGAACCCGCGGCGAGGGCACGGCCCACGACGTGTGGGCCCCGCCCGCCGACCGGAGCACCACCGACGCGGACACCACCGACGCGCGCACCGCCGACGGGACGGAGCAGGAACTGGCCGAGCGGACGGAGCGGTTCGAGTCGGCCGAACGCTCCGGGTGGACGGTGGCCGACGCCGCCCACGACGACGTGTGGGCGTCCCCCTACGACCAGGCCGTCCCCCCAGCCGTCCCGGCCGCGCCGCCGCCCCGCCGGGTCCCGACCCGTCGCGTCCCCGGCAGGCACGCCAGGTCGACGTCCGGCCCCGTCCACTCGCCATCGCCCCCGGCTGCGCCCGCACCCGCTGCGCCCGCACCCGCCGGGGCCGCCGCGCCGTCCTCGCGGATGGCCCGAGCGGCCGTCGCCACCGCCGGGCTCAGCGTCGCGGGCTCCGTACTCGGCCTGGTCCGCGACCAGGGCATCGCCCACCTCTTCGGGGCGGGCGCGGAGAGCGACGCGTTCCTGGTGGCCTGGACGGTGCCCGAGGTCGCCGCCACCGTGCTCATCGAGGACGCCATGGCGCTGCTGATGGTGCCCGCCTTCAGCACGGCGCTGGCCCGCCGCGGGGTGCGCGCCCTGGTCCGCGGCACGCTGCCGCGGCTGGTCGCCCTGCTGGCCGGGCTGACGGCGCTGCTCGCGGCGGGCGCGCCCGCCGTGGTGCGGGTGCTGGCCCCGGGACTGGCCGACCCGGCCACGGCGGTGGCGTGCACCCGGCTGACCGCGCTGACCGTGCTCACCTTCGGGATCGCCGGCTACCTCAGCGCGGGGCTGCGCGCCCACCGCCGGTTCGGGCCGCCCGCGGCGATCTACGTCGCCTACAACGCGGGCATCGTCGCCACCCTCTTTGCCCTGCACGGCGCGCTGGGCGTCAGGGCGGCGGCGGCCGGGGTGGCCGTCGGCGGAGCACTGATGGTGGCGGCCCAACTCCTCCCGGCGGTACGGCTGCTGCGCACCTCGCCCGGCACCGCGCACGCGACCGCGCCCGACACCGCGCCCGCCCCGGCCGACGCGCCCGGCCGGGCCGCCGGGTACGACCCGCTGGGCGTCGTGCTGCTCGCCCCCGTCGTCGTCTACACCCTCAGCCGCCAGGCGCAGGTGCTGGTGGAGCGGTACTTCGCCGCACCGCTGCGGGCCGGCGCCATCTCGCACCTCAACTACGCCGAGAAGGTCGCCCAGTTGCCGATGGCGCTGTCGGTGATGATCGTGACCGTCACCTTCCCCGCGCTCTCCCGGGCGCTGGCCGAGGGCGACGCCGACACGGCCCGGCGGCGGGTCGAACGGGATCTGGGACTGGCCTGCTTCGTGGTGCTGCTCGGCACCGCGTACGTGGTGGCGTGCGCCCCGCAGATCGTCCATGTGCTCTTCCAGCGAGGCGAGTTCACCGCCGCCGACACCACCGCGACGGCCGCCGTGATGCGGGTGTACGCGCTCGGCCTGCTCGGCCAGAGCCTGGTCGGCACGCTGGTGCGGCCCTACTTCTCCGCGGCCCGGCCCACCTGGTACCCGGCCGCGGCGATGGGCGCCGGGCTGCTGCTCACGGCGGTGCTGGACGCCGCCGCGGTCGGCCCGTTCGGCGCCTGCGGCATCGCGGCCGGCAACGCGGCGGGGATCACCCTGGCCGCGGCGCTGCTGCTGCGCGGCCTCGGCGGCCGCCCGGTCGCCCTGCGGGCCCGCGCCCTCGCCCCGGCCATGGCCCGCACCCTGCTGGCCGCCGCCGCGGCGGCGGCCGCCGGGTGGGCACTGGCGGCGCGGCTGCCGGACACCGCGGCCGTGGCCGCCTGCGCGGTGGCCGTCCCGCTGGTGTTCGGGGCCGGCGCGGCGGCCGTCCGCGCGCCCGAAGTCCCCTACCTGCTCGCGACCGTGACCCGGAGGGCCGTCCATGACCGCTGATCCCCCCACCCGGACGCGCTCCCGCCACGGGGGCCGGGCCGGCCGCCGCGCGCCCTGGGCGCTGATGTACCACTCGGTGGCCGACCGGGCGGCCGGCGACCCGTACCTGGTCACCGTGGACCCCGACCGGCTGGCCGACCAGTTGCGCTGGCTGGGCCGGCACGGCCTGACCGGGGTGAGCATGCGCGAACTGCTCACCGCCCGCGCCCGCGGCCGGGCCGACCGGCTGGTCGGCCTGACCTTCGACGACGGCTACGCCGACTTCCTCACCGAGGCCGTCCCGCGGCTGCGCGAACACGGCCACACCGCCACCGTGTTCGTCCTGGCCGGCCGGCTCGGCGGCAGCAACGTCTGGGACGCCGAGGGCCCGCGCAAGCCGCTGCTGACCGCCGACGGCGTCCGCGCCGTCCACCGGGCCGGCATGGAGGTCGGCTCCCACGGCCTGCTGCACCGCGACCTGACCACACTGGACGAGGCCGAGCTGGCCCGCGAACTCACCGAGAGCCGACGCCTGCTGGCCGAGATCACCGGCGCCGTCCCGGTCGGCTTCTGCCACCCCTACGGCGCCGTCGACCCGCGCACCCTGCGGGCCGCCCGCACCTCCGGCTACGCCTACGCCTGCGCGGTCGACCCCGGTCCGCTGGCCTGCGTCCACGCGCTGCCGCGCAGCTACGTCGGCCACGCCGACACCTCTCCCCGGCTGCACGCCAAACGGCTGCTCCACCGGCTGCGCGGCCCCGTCCTGGCGCCGCCTTCCCCCCAGGCCGCCGTACCACCCGCCACACCACCCGCCGTACCGACAGGAGGCGACGCATGAAGGTCCTGCACGTCATCACCGGCCTGGAGATCGGTGGCGCCGAGCAGCAACTGCGGCTGCTGCTCAGGCACCTGGACGCCGAGTGCGAGGTCGTCTCGCTCACCGGCAGCGGCCCGCTGGCCGAGGCGATCCGCGCCGACGGGGTGCGGGTCACCGAGCTGCGCATGGCCGGCAACCTCGACCTGGAGGCGCTGCCCCGGCTGGTCGGGGTGATCCGGGCCGCCCGACCCGACATCGTCCACACCCACCTGTACCGGGCCTGCGTCTACGGCCGCGTCGCCGCCCGGCTCGCCGGGGTGCGCACCGTGGTGGCCACCGAGCACTCGCTGGGCGCCACCCGGATCGAGGGCCGCCCGCTGACGGCGGGCACCCGGGCGCTGTACCGGGCCACCGAACTCCTCGGCCAGGCCACCCTCGCGGTGTCGCCGACCGTCGCCGCACGCCTGCGGGCGTGGGGGGTGCCCGCCGCCCGCGTGCACGTGGCGCCCAACGGCATCGAGCCCGGGCGCTTCGCCTACGACCCGGCCGCGCGCGCCCGGGTCCGGAAGCTCCTGCGCATCCCGCAGGACGCGTTCGTGGTCGGCGGGGTGGGCCGGCAGGTGGCCGGCAAGCGGTTCGACGTACTGGTACGGGCCGTGGCCGAACACCCGGGCGTCCACCTGCTGCTGGCCGGCGACGGCATCGAACGGGTGCCGCTGCTCCGCCTCGTGCAGGGCCTCGGCGTCCAGGACCGGGTCCGGATGGCGGACCAGGCCACCACTGAGGTCGCCGAGGTCCTCAGCGCCATGGACCTGTTCGCCTCGCCCTCCGACGACGAGGCGTTCGGCCTCGCGGTCGTCGAGGCGCTGGCCGCCGGGCTCCCGGTGCTCTACGCGGCCTGCCCGGCCGTGGAGGACCTGCCGCCCGACCACGCCCCCGGCGCCCGGAAGATCGTCCCGGCGCGGGCGTCGGCGCAGTCGGCCGAGCCCGCGGAGCCCGCCGAGCCCGCGGAGCCCGCCGAGCCCGCGGAGCCCGCCGGGTCCGCGGAGCCCGCCGCGCACCCCGGTGACCGAGCGGGCGGGCAGGACGGCGGGCGGTCGACGGCGGAGCTGGCAGCGCGGTTCGCGGAGGCGATCGGCGCCGAACTCGCCGCCGGGCCGCGCCGCCTGCCACCGCCGCCGGCCGTCGGCCAGTACGACATCGTCTGCACCGCGCAGCAGGTCATGGCCGTCTACGAACGTGCGCACCACCGCGCCGGGCTGCTGCGCCGACGCCGGCCCGCGCCGCCCGCCGCCGTCCCGGCCCAGTCGGCGGCCCCCGGGACCCCGCCGCACAGGCGGCCCCGTCCGGTGCTCTGGAGCCCGGGTCCGTCCCCGCGCCGCAGGGTCCCGCCACCGCCCCGGCGCCGACTCCCGTCCCCCCGGCCGCCGGACCGTCCGCGACCGCCGCCCAGAAGTGAGAAGACAGCCATGACCGACTTCCGCGACCCGACGGACCTCCGGCGGGCCGCCCCCGCCGCCGGGTTCCCCGCCGGATGCCCCGCTGGGTGCCGCTCCCGCTCGGCATCGGCCTCGGCCTGGCCGCCGGGCTGGGCTACGGGCTCGCGGCCACCCCGCAGTACACCGCCTCCGGGTACGTGGTGGTCGTCCCCGAGGCCGGCACCGACGCGCCCACCGCCCTCGGCTTCGCCCAGGCGTACGGCCGGATCGCCACCGGCTCGGCGGTACTGGCCGGCGCCCAGGCCGCCACACACACGGCCGCGTCCGACCTGAGGGCGCGGGTGCGGGCCGAGACCTCGCCCGACGCGCCGATGATCGAACTAACCGGCACCTCCCCCCGGGCGGCCGAGGCCGCCTCCGCCGCCAACGCCGTGGCCCGCTCGCTGGCCGCCGTCGCCAACCGGGACAGCGCGGCCACCGGGGTACGGCTGATGTTCTTCTCCCCCGCCGCCGCGCCCACCGCGCCTTCCTCCCCCTCGGCCCCGCTCGCCGGGGCGGTCGGCGCGAGCGCGGGCGGCCTGCTGGGCGGGCTGGTCCTGCTCGTCCGCCCGCGGCCCGAGGAACAGGACGGACCGGAGGGGCCCGCGGCCCAGGTGCCGACCCCGGCGGCGGCCGAGCCGGAACGGGCCGCGGTGTGAGCGCCCCCCGACCGGACCCACGCGTCGGGCCACCCGCGCCCACCTCCGCGACGGCACGTCCGCCGGAACCCGGACCGCCTCGGCCCCGCCGCACCCCTGCCGAGCCCGACGACCCCGACGGGCCCCACGAGCCCGAGGACCCCGACGGGCCGGTTTCTGCCGGATACGAGGTGGCCGTCTGCCGCGACACCGCGGGCTTCGCCGCCCTCGGCCCCGAGTGGTCGGCGCTGCACGGCCGCTGCCCGGAGGCCACACCGTTCCAGAGCCACGCCTGGCTCCACTCGTGGTGGCTGTCGTACGGGGGGCGCCGGGGGCGGCTGCGGGTCGTGGTGGTCCGGCACGGCGGGCGGCTGGTCGCGGCGGCGCCGCTGGCGCGGGTCGGCGGGCCGCTGCCCGCCGTGGTGCCGCTCGGCGGCGCGGTCACCGACTACTCCGACGTGCTGCTCGACCCGGCGCACCGCCCGGGCGCCGTCGACGCGCTGCTGGCCGGACTGCGCCGGGCCGCCCGCGGCGCGGTGCTCGACCTGCGCGAGGTGCGGCCGGGCGGCGCGGCCGAGTTGCTGTACACGCGGTGGGAGGGCCCCCGGCGGCGGCTGCCGGACTCGCTCTGCCTTGAGCTGCCGGGCGGCCCGATGGACGCGCTGATCGCCCGGGTGGGCAGCTCGCGCGGCCAGCGCATCCGCTCCGACCTGCGGAAGATCGCCGCCGCCGGGCTGGCCGAACGGCAGGTGCCGGTGGCTGAGGTACCGGCCGCCGTGGCACGGCTGCTGCGGCTGCACCAGGAGCAGTGGCGGGGGCGCGGCATCACCCCCGAGCATCTGAGGCCACGGTTCGCCGAGCACCTGGCACGCGCCTGCGGGGCGATGGCCGCCTCCGGCGAGGCGGCGGTCACCGAGTTCCGGCTCCCCTCCGCGCAGGGCGCACCGGACACTCCGGGTGCGCCGGACGAACAGGGCGCACCGGACACACCGGACGCACCGGGCGAAGGCCGAGAGGCCGACGCGGGCGCTCGCCCTCACCCGGACGGCGGTACGGCCGACGGACCCGGCGGCGAACTGGTGGCCGCCGACCTCACGCTGCTGTCGCCCGCGCTCTGCGGCGGCTACCTCTTCGGTGCCCGGCCGGCCGCGCTGCGCGCCGCGCGGGTCGACACCACCACGCTGCTGATGCGGCTGGGCGCGCGCCACACCGCGGAGGGCGGGCTGCCGGTGCTGAGCCTGCTGCGGGGGGACGAGCCGCACAAGGCGCACTGGCGTCCCGGACGGGCCGTCAACTCCCGGCTGATGATGGCCGGCCCGTTCTCCGCGCCGCTGCTCGCCGCACGGTACGCCCCGGCCTCCGCCCGCGCCCGACTGCGCGGCCGCCCACTGCCGAGGCTGCGCGCCGCACGGGCCCGGCTCATGGCCCTGCGGGCGGCCCTGGCGGAGCGGGCCGCGCGGGTCCGCCGCGACGGTCAGCGGGACCGGCGCGAACGCTGAGCCCGGCAGTTCAGGACGCCACCGGGTCCTGAGCCCGGCAGTTCAGGACGCCACGGGGTCCTGAGCCCGGCGGTTCAGGACCCCGTGGCGCGGCTGAGGGCGGCGATCGGGGCGCCGTCGGCCGCGCCGCCCGAGGGCCGCACGAGCGGCTCCGGGCTCGCCGGCGGCGCGGCCGGCGTCGTCCCCTCGGGCGCGGGGACCGCCGGGACGGCGGCGGGCGCCGAGGGGCCGCCTGGCCGTGCGGCGGCGTGCCGGCCGGGCTGGGGGACGGGCCCGCAGGCCGGGCAGCGGGGGAAGCGGCCGGCTGCTCGGCGGCGGACGGACCGTCTGACGCGCCGGTGGACGGCGCCGAGGTGTCGATCGGCGGGGGCGCCGAGGCGGTCTGCCGGCCGTAGAGCATGATCCGGTAGACCTTGGCCGCCTGCGGGTTCTGGTCGCACTCCCGGATGCCGTGCGGGCAGTAGTCGGTGAGGGTCTGGTAGAGCGCGTGGTGGGTGTTGATCCAGGTGAGCATCAGCGTCATCCAGTCCGGGTCGTCGCCGTTCTGGAAGAGGCCCCACTCCGGGTAGGAGACCGGTTTTCCGTGTTCGCCCGCGAAGTCCACCTGCTCCTGGAGGCCGTACGGCTCGGTCACCTGGTCGTAGAAGGACTCGCCCGCGGGCTGGTCGTAGGAGTCCATGCCGATGACGTCCACCACGCCGTCGCCCGGGTAGCACTCGGTCCACGGGATCGCGTCCTGGCCGCGGCTGGGCGCGAAGTCGAAGCGGAAGTGCTGGCCGGGCACCGCGCGCATCGCGGCCACGATCCGGTTCCAGTACTCCTTCCAGCCGGCCGGGTCGGGCCCGCAGCGGTGGGTGTAGGTGACGCCGTTCATCTCCCAGCCGAGCACGATCACCGTGTCCGGCACGCCGAGCCGCACCAGGCGGCGGGCCAGCGCGGTGAAGTGCGCGTCGTCGGCGCCCCGCGCGCCCTGGTCGATCAGGGCGCGCACGTCGGCGTCGGACACGCCGCCCTCGTCGTCCTCCTGCATGGGGACGTTGAGCACGAACATCCGCCCGGACCGGGCGCGGGTCCACTGCGCCCAGGGCGCCAGCTGCGCGTCCTCGCCCTCGATGCCCTGCCAGCTGTCGCCCGGCAGGTAGGTGTGGGCGACCCGCACCGGCGTACCGCCGAGCCAGGACTGGAGGTCCGCCAGGGCCGCCACGCCCTCCGGACCCGAGTCGGTGAAGGCGCCCAGCGGGGGGATCTCGTCGGCGCCGGCCCTGGCCGCCGCGCCGTCCGCCGCCACGGCCGAGGTCCCGTCGGCGGCCGGCACGCCCGCCGTACCGGGCCGCGCGGACACCGAGTCGTCGCGGACCGCCGTCGCCGTCAGGCCGCTGAGTGCCAGCGCCGCAGCGGCCAGCACCACCCCCGTCCTCCCCCGCAACCGGTACCGGTCGGCCATGGATCGCTCCTCGCTCGAAAACGGCGGCACCCTGGCCGCCCCTCTGTGCGGTAATTCATAACGTACGAAGAATTGACGGCCAGACATCTGCGCGCCGACCACCGGCGTGCCGCCCCCGTCCGGCCCCACAGCGTCCCTTCACACCGGCCACCACTCTCGTGAGGGGCGCGGCAGCCACCCCAGGGAGGGCCGCCGGAACGGCCACCGGGACAGCCGCCAGGAGAGCCACCGGGACGGCCCGCGCCGGGGGCACCCGGCCGCCGATCCGCCCCGGCGCGCGGGCGGAAGGAACGTTACGTCAGAAGTATTCCCGCAGGTCAGCTCGGCCTCACCGGGAATCGGCCGCACTCCGGCGCGTCCGCCGGGCCGTTCCCGCCGTCCCGCCAACCGCCGGTCCCGCGCACGCCCTTCCGCACCACGGCGTGCGCCCCGCCGACCACGCCCGCCCCCTGGTTCCACGTATCCACGCCTGCACCTCACGGGGCTTTCGGCGCCGATTCCGTGCCGTTCCAGCACCGTTGGCGCACCGGGGGGATTCCGCTCCTTACCAGGAAGACGCCGAGACCCGACGGAAGACAGGAAGAGTCGATATCACTCGGGCGGATGAATTCCACGACTGCTTTTGCCGATAATCGGCTCCAATCCACGGTTCTCCCGCCCCCCGGCGCCACGATGAGGCCCGGACTCACGGAAGGGGTCGGCATGGTCTCGCGCAGGCGAGTGCTGAGGACCGGGTTCACCACCGCCGCCGCCGTGTCGGGCACCGCCGCGGCGCTGCTGCCCGTCACGGCCGGGAGCCACACCGCCGGCAGCGCCACCGCTCCCGGCGACCCGGGCCCCGACGACGGGAAGCCGGGCGGCGCGCTCTTCGACGAGGTGTACCGGGGCCGCCACATCCAGGGCTACCACGCCCCCGACGAGCCCTCCGGGGTGGCCGTGCTGGTGGACGGCCGCCAACTCGACCTGATGCGCCGGGTGGACGGCAGCTTCATCAGCATGGCCAACCACTACCAGCCGTACCTGACCCCGGTGGAGACCGCCCGAGCGGCCGTCGACGTCATCGGGCGGGCCCAGCTGTCCGAGGCCGCCGCCGTCATGCACCACCACTGACCGACCGAGCGCGAAGGGTCCGCGAAGCGTGTACACCCGCATGAACCAGCGCAACCTCACCAGCGACCAGCGCTCCCGGTTCGTCAACGCCGTGCTCCAGCTCAAACACCTCGGCCGGTACGACAAGTACGTCAAGCTGCACGCCCAGTACTTCGCCGCCGACGGGGAGACGGGGCTGCGGATGGCCCACATGGCCCCCACGTTCTTCCCCTGGCACCGCCAGTTCCTGCTGGTCTTCGAGCACGAGCTCCAGATGATCGACCCCTCGGTCACCATCCCGTACTGGGACTGGACCGCGGACCGCTCCACCACCTCGGCGCTGTGGGACGACGACTTCATGGGCGGCGACGGCCGCTCCAGCGACGGCCAGGTGACGTCCGGGCCGTTCGCCTACCGCAACGGCGGATGGCCGATCAACTTCGGCGTCACGAAGGAGAAGTACCTCACCCGCTCCATGGGCCGGCCGGACCGCCCGATCGTGCTGCCGACCTCGGACGAGCTGTCGAGCGCGCTGTCCATCTCCACCTACGACACCTCGCCGTGGAACTCCGCGCCGGGCACCCGGGGCTTCCGCAACACGATCGAGGGGTGGACGGTCGACGAGTCCAAGGGCGGCTACCTGCACAACCGGGTCCACCAGTGGGTCGGCGGCCAGATGACCGGCGGCGCCTCCCCGAACGACCCGATCTTCTGGCTGCACCACTCCTTCATCGACCTGATCTGGGTGCGCTGGCAGCGGCAGCACCCGAACTCCGCCTTCTACCTGCCGTCCCGCCCGCTGGCCGCGAACGACCCCCAACACGGCCGGCTGCTCAGCCTGGACGAGCCGATGCCCCCGTTCAACGTGAAGCCCTCCACGCTGCTGGACCACCGCCGGTACTACACCTACGAGGAGAACTGACCCCGCGCGCCTGCCCGCACGCACCCCGCACGCCGGCGCCCGCACACCGGCCCGCCGGCCCGCGGAAGGTCCCGGCACGACGCGAGCGGCCCCCGCCCCGAGGCTCGGGACGGGGGCCGCTGCCACGCGGGAGACGGCTCAGTACTGGCCGCCGGCGGCGACCGGGGCGATGCCCAGGCCGCTGGACGAGCTGTTCACGCAGGTGTTGCCGAAAGCGGGGTTGAGCAGCCCGACGATGTCGATGGTGTTGCCGCAGACGTTCACCGGCACGTGCACCGGCACCTGGATGACGTTGCCGGACAGGACGCCCGGCGAGCCCAGAGCGGCGCCCTCGGCACCGGCGTCGGCCGAGGCCGCACCCGCGCCAGCGGCCAGGGCGGCACCAACGGCGGCGGTCAGGGCCGCAGCCTTCGCGATACGCGACATCACGTTCTCCTTGAGAGACAGTTCGGGTACAGGAACAGCCGCAGCGCTGCGACGTTGCCACCCAGCGCAACGGCCCGGGGCGCGGATGGTCACGCTGGTTCGGCCGAACCGGTGAGTGCCTCCGGTCGATCCCGGCCGGAACCGTCCCGAACCGGCCCGCACCGGCGAGGGGATGACACGTTCGGGGGAATCCCCGCCCAGGCGTCGCCCGCTGAGGTGACATCGGCGCCGTCGCCGCCCGCCCGGCCGCTAGGGTCCGGCGCATGAGCCAGACCAACACCGCCGCCGGACCGCCCCTCCAGAGCCGTATGGGCACTCTCATGGTGATCCCGTGGGCCGGGGCCGACGACGACGGCGTCGACATGCCGTTCCTGATGGCCTACTCGCTCGGCGACGGGCCCGCGGGCCCCGAGGCCGGCCAGGAGGCGGTGCTGGCCGCGGCCGCCGAGGTGGGGCTGCCCGTCGGCGGCGCCATCCTCGACCTCGCGGAGGCCCAGCGGAACGACGTGCGGCTGCTGGTGGAGGCCGGCAAGGCCGTTCTGACGATGCCGTACCTGAAGGTCACCTGCCCGGTGCCCGAGCAGTGGACGGCCGCCGCCCGCGCCCGCGGCTCGGTCTACTTCATCCTGGCCAGCCGCCCCTGGCCGGGCGCGGTGGCGGGCGCGCCGGTCAGCGAGGAGCAGCTGCGCGCCTTCGCCTCCGACGAGAGCGTGCTGCGCACCGCCGCGCACGTCCTCGTCCCCGTCGGCAGCATCCGGCGCTGACACCTCCCCTCCCCCGGTCCGCCGCCGGGACCGCCGGGACCGCCGCGCCCTCCCGCACCCCCGCACCGTGCCGGGGGCCGCTGGGCCGCCGGTGCACTGGGCCACTGGTGCACTGGTCTGCTGGTCTGCTGGTCGCCACGAACGTGCCGGTCCGCCGGAACATGCCGAAGGGGTGCCCCTCCGCGGTGGAGGGGCACCCCTTCGGTGCTGTGGACGCGGGAGCTGGTCAGCCGTTGACCAGCTGGTTGCCCGCGCTCACCACCTGGGCGCCGCCCTGCACGGCCTGGTTCACGTCGGCCATCTTGGAGCCGACGCCGGACTGCTGGAGCACGCTGGAGGCGGCACCGCCCGCCTGCTGTCCCGCGTCCGCGGCGGTCAGCGCGGTGCCGGTCAGGGTGGAGCTGAGGTCGGCCGCCTGAGCGGCGACGGGGACGGCGGCGGCCATCGCGAAGGCTCCGAGGGCGGCGGTGGTGATGGTGCGGAATACGTTCATGGCCCGTACAACGCCCGCGCGGTCCTCAGGGCACGCCCCGGACGGCCAGCCGTCAGCACCCGTACGCGGACTTCACCCGCGCGGGGCCGCCGGGCTCACCCGGACAGCCCATCAGGCGAGCTTGGCCCACCACCCCGGGCCGGCGCATCCCCTGTTGCCAGGTCGTGACAACCGCCTTACACCGTCGGGAAATCGGCGCCGCACCCTGCTGGCAGGGACCGACTCGCCGTGCCCGGCACGGCGCCCGCACGCGACCGCACCGCTTCCAGGGGGAACCTCATGTCCGCGAACGCCACCAGACGCCGCACCACCGCCATCGCCCTCGCGGCCGGCCTCACCGCGGGGGCGACCCTCGCCCTGTGCGGCTGCGGCTCGAAGGGCGGCTCCGACGCCGCCGCGTCCAGCGCGGCGTCGCCCAGGACCTCGGCCTCGACCCCGGCCGACACCGCGTCCGCGACCGCCTCCCCGTCCGCCTCCCCGTCCGCCTCCCCGTCCGCCTCCGGCACGGCCGGCGCGGGCAGCGGGGGCAGTGCGGCCAGCGCGCCCGGGCAGAGCGCCCGTACCGCCGCGTCGACCGCACCCCTCAACGGCACCAAGGGCACCGGCCTGACCATCAGCGACGGCAGCCGGTACGTCGTGATGAACGGCACCCGGGTGGACTTCGGCACCCCCGTACGGGACCTGTCCTGGTCCCCGGACGGCCGCCGCGCCGCCTTCGTGGACGGTGCCGGCGACCTCGCCGTCAGCCGCCCGGACGGCACCGGCCGGGTGGTCGTGGCCCGCGACACCGGCGGCCAGGTCTGGTCGCACCCGGCGTGGCTGACCCGTGCGGCGTCCCCGCAGGACAGCCTGCCCCCGCTGGACGAACTCGTCTTCACCGCTGCCGGGCCCGGGGCCGGCGGCACCACCCGCCTGTACTCCGTGCCCGCGTCCGGCGGCACCCCGCAGCTCCTCGGCCTGAGCGGCGAGCCCGGCGGCTCCGACGTCAAACCGCTGCCGAAGACCGGCAACACCTGGGCCGCCGGGGGCGGCGACGCGGGCACCATCGTCTACGAGAACACCGCCGACGGGCAGGTCTACATCCGCGACGACAACCTGCGCCAGCAGGGCTCCGCCCTCACCAAGGGCTCCGAACCGACGCTCGCGGGCGGCGAGAACGCGGACGACGAGGGATCGGAGATCGTCTTCGTCCGCTCGGTCGACGGGCACGACCACCTCTTCGCCGGGCACTTCACCGCCGACGGCCCCGTCTACCAGGACCTCACCCCGCACGCGGCCACCAACTACGCCGAGCCCGCGCTCTCCCCCGACGGCCGGCAGATCGCCGCCCGCACCCCCGACGGCGTCGTCGTCCTGCCCGCCGACGGCTCGGCCGCCCCGGTGCGCGTCTCCGGCTACCACGGCCTCCCGGCCTACCGTCGCTCCTGACCGCCGCGGGCCAACTCGGCCCGCAGCTCCGCCAGGAGGGTGTCGGACGTGTCGTAGGGCAGGAACTCCAGCACGTCCAGGAAACGGAACAGCGTGCGGTTCGCGGTCACCGCGAACTCGTACTCGGCGAACCCCACCACCGCGCCCAGCGCCCCCCGCGCCGTGCCCCGCACCACGTGCGAGGTCAGCTCGTCGGGGTGCTCGGCGCCCACCCCGCGGCGGGCGTTGGGCCGGGCGAGGTAGGGGCAGACCATCGCGGCGTAGAGCATGCACGCCCGGTGGCCCGGCCCCTCGGAGGTCGGCGCCATGTTGCGGTACGGCAGCCCGGCGGCCAGCGCGGCGCCGACCGCCCCGGCCTCGGTGGCGCCCACCACCCGCCACACCGGGCCGCGCGGCATCAGCGTGCCGCACACCGAGCACAGCCGCTCCCGCGCGCACTCGGCGCTGCGGCCGTGGTCGGTGAGGGCGAACCTGGGCTCCTCGCCGACCCACGGGGTGATCGCCGGCACCGGGTAGCCGCGGGCGTCACGCGGCCGGGCCCCGACGGCGTCCGGCCGCGGTACGGCGTCGAATCGCACGACCCTCCCCTGTCAGCGGCGGGCGCCCGCGGTCAGCCCCTCGCCTGCACCGCGTGCCCGGCCACGGTCGGTCCTCGCCCACGTCGCGTGCCCGTCCGCGGTCAGGACGCGGCCGGCCCGCCCTCGGCCCGGCCCTCGCGCCACTCGGCGACGATCTGCTCGACGTCGAAGGGCGCCAGGTTCAGCGGCGGCCCCTCGGGCGGCCGGCGGATCGCCTCCCTGATCCGCTCGTTGACCTTCTCCAGGACGCGCCGCACCTGGACCTCGGTACCGGCCGCGCGCGCCTCGGCGAGGGCGTCCTCCGCCTCCTTGCGCAGCACCAGCGACGGCGGCAGGAAGGACAGGCCCTCCCGCCGCATCTTGTCCTTGACCCACCACAGTTCGTCGTAGGCGGCTCCGGACGACGGGAGCGGCTTGCCCAGCCCGGCCAGCCCCTCGAAGGCGCCGCGCTGCTCCGCCTCCCGGATCTGCCGGTCCGCCCACGTCTCGAAGGGGACGCCGGGCGGCTTCCGTTCGGTCATGCGGACTCCTCACCCCTCGTGATCCGCAGAGTTCCCCTCCGAGGTTAACAACCCGCCCGTCCCTCCGGCAGGGTCCCGTGGCCCCTCTCCCGTTCCCGGGGCGGCCCGGTGGTGAGGGGGCGCCTCAGCCCAGCGGCGGCATGAAGACGGCGCGGGCGGCGAGGAGGGCGACGTCGTCCTCGGTCGGGCCTGGGGCCAGGCGGTGGACGACGCGGGCCAGCAGGGCGTCGAGCGGGCCGTCGGCCTGCTGGAGGCGCAGCCCGGCGAGGCGGGCGAGCGAGGTGTCGATGTCCTCGGTGCGGCGTTCCACCAGGCCGTCCGTGTAGAGCAGCAGCACGTCGCCCCGCTCCCACTCGACGGCCACGGTGGCGTAGCCGCCGCCCAGGTCGGCGCCGAGGGGCGGCCCCGGGGGGACGTCGAGCAGGGTCACCGTGCCGACGGCGGTGACGCGGGCCGGCGGGAGGTGGCCGGCGGCCGCGAACCAGGCCGTACGGCGGCGCGGGTCGACCACCCCGAGCAGGCAGGTACCGGGCCGGCCGGTGCCGCCGGCCGACAGCAGGGCGTCGATCCGGTTGAGCATCAGGTGCGGCGCGTCCTCCTCGGCGGCCACCACCCGCAGCATCGACCGGTAGCGGCTCATCTCGACCGCCGCCTCGACCCCGTGGCCCATCACGTCCCCCAGGGCCAGCAGCGTCCGTCCGCCCGGCATCGCCAGCACGTCGAACCAGTCGCCTCCCACCAGGTCCGTCTCGCCGGCCGGCAGGTAGCGGGTGGCCACGTCGACGTTCGGCCCCGGCAGACCCGGTTCGGCCAGCAGCGCCCGTTGGAGCTCCACGGCGATGGCGTGCTCCCTGCTGTAGCGGCGCGCGTTGTCCAGGCTGATCGCGGCCCGCTCGGCGAGCGCCCGGGCCACCGCGACGTCCTCCTCGTCGAAGCCGGGCGACGTGCCGGCCCGCACCATGCTGACCGTGCCGATCCGGGCGCCGCGGGCCGCGAGCGGTACGACCAGCGCCGAGTGGATGCCCGCCTTCCGGTAGGCGCCGACCCGTTCCACGTTGGGCGCGGAGCGGCCCAGCTCCTCGTCCGGCAGCAGGTTCAGGACGATCGGGCGGCCGCTCTCCAGGCAGCGCGGGATCGCCGAGTCCGGCTGGTAGTCGACGTACTCGCCGGGTCGGCCGAAGTCCCCCACCTTGCCGTGCAGCACCGGGCGCGAGCTCATCGCGGCCCGCCGCAGCCGGACGGTGCCCTCGGGCGGCGGGCGCATCCCGTCCTGGTCGCCGCTGGAGAGCACCTCGACCGTCGCGGTGTCCGCCAGCACCTCCACCAGCAGGTCGCACAGCTCCTGGCAGGTCCGGTCCATCTCCAGGGTGGAGCCGATCCGCACCGCCGCCGCGTCCAGCACCAGCAGCCGCTCCCGGGCCCGTTCCAGCTCGTGGTGGGAGGCCCGGTCGGCGCTCACCTCCACCAGGACCGCGCCGAGGCCGAGCACTCTTCCGTCCGGGGCCTCCATCCGGTGGTAGCTGCTGTGCCAGTAGCGGCGGACGTGCTCGGAGTCGGCGCGGGTCTGGCCGCTGGTGTCGCCGGCCCGGGGCACGCCGTCGGCCAGCACCCGGCGCATCATGCCCTCGTCCGCGTGCACGCCCGGCACCACCTCGCTGATGAGCCGGCCGACGTGCTCGGCCGCCGGCACGCCGTTCATCCGGGCCAGCGCCGGGTTGACCCAGACGTAGCGCAACCCGGTGTCCAGCAGTGCCACCCCGGCCTGCGTGCCGTCCAGCAGGGTCCGCCACGGGTCGCCGCCGAGGGCCCGCCACATGCCGCTGCCGGGTGGGCCGCCTTCCGCACCCATCGGCAGTCCTCCTCCCGCGTCCGCCGACCCGCCTGGTCGCCGCCGGCGCACCCTTTGCTCCCGGTCCGTCCCGTGCTGTGCTCCGTGCCCTGTGCCCTGTCCGCCGTACGCCCCCTGTGCCCTGTGATCACCGTGGCCGTTCGCGTGCCGCCGTCCGGGAGCGCCGGGCGGGTGGGCCCGCGGCGGTCCCGGACGGCGGCACGTTCTCCTGCCACCCTGCCCGGAGCGCGACGATTCGGCGATTCAGGGGGATTCGTCCGGCCGACCGGCCGGGCGTCGAGGCTGCACCCGGTTGCGCCGGGCCGGTAGGCTTTCCGTGTGATCTTCAAGCGCATCGGACAGGGGCGGCCGTACCCCGACCACGGCCGGGTGAGCACGCGCGACTGGGCGGAGGTCGCCCCCCGTCCTGTGCGGCTGGACCAGCTGGTGACCACCAAGGGCCAGCTCGACCTGGAGACACTGCTGGCCGAGGACTCCACCTTCTACGGCGATCTGTTCGCCCACGTAGTGAAGTGGCAGGGCGACCTGTACCTGGAGGACGGTCTGCACCGGGCGGTACGCGCGGCGCTCCAGCAGCGTCAAGTGCTGCATGCCCGGGTCCTGGAGATGGACTGACAATCCGCTTACGCTGCGCATATGAGCATGCTGACCCCCTCGGGGATGGGCGGGAAGTACCGGATCACGGGCACCGCGTACCCGCGTATGCGCCCACCCCGGCGGCGCGGACGCGTGGTGGCGGTCCTGTGCGCCGCTGTCGTCGCCCTCGGCCTGCTGGGCTGGGGCGGGCTCCAGCTCTACTCCGTCTTCACCGGCCGCGGCGGCGACAAGAAGGCGAGCGCCGCCCCCCAGGACCGCCCGTCGTGCGCCCCCACGACCCCGCCGGCCGCCAGCGGCAAGCCGCTCGTCCTGCCGCAGCCCGAGAAGGTGGTGATGAACGTCTACAACGCCACCGAACACGGCGGCCTGGCCAAGGCCACCGCCGACGAACTGGCCAGCCGGGGCTTCAAGGTGGCGAAGTTCGGCAACGCGCCCGTGGCCTACATCACGAAGATCCCCCAGTCGGCCCTGGTGCTGGCGGGCCCGGCCGGCGAGGCGGCGGCCCGCGAGGCGGGCACCCAGGTGGCGGGCTCGCTGGTGAAGATCGACCCGAACCGCAAGGGCGACACCGTCGATCTGATGATCGGCAACACCTTCGGCAAGCTCGCCACGCCCGCACAGGCCGCGGCGGCCCGGGTGACAGCGGCCAACCCGCCCGCGCCCAAGCCCAGCTGCGCCCCGACCACCGGGAGCGGCAAGAGCAGCGCGAGCGGCAAGAACGACACGGCTCGGACCACCAAGCACTGACGCCCGGCGGCTCCGCGACCGACCGGACCCGGGAGTCCCGCCGCCGACCGGACCCGATGGTCCCTCAAACGGCCGGGCCCGCACCCCCGAACGGGTGCGGGCCCGATGTCCTCGATCCGCGTGCCCCGGCAAGCCCACCGGGGCGGATTCCTCAGCCGGCCGCGCCGTAGAGGCGGTCGCCCGCGTCCCCGAGGCCGGGGACGATGAAGCCCTGCTCGTCCAGCCGCTCGTCCACGGCCGCGGTGACGACGGTGACCGGCTGGCCGGCCAGCTCGCGCTCCATCAGCGCCACGCCCTCCGGCGCGGCCAGCAGGCACAGCGCCGTCACGTCGTCGGCGCCGCGCTCGATCAGCAGGCGGATCGCCGCGACGAGCGTGCCGCCGGTGGCCAGCATCGGGTCGACCACGTACACCTGCCGGCCGGACAGGTCCTCCGGCATCCGGGTGGCGTAGGTCTCGGCCTGGAGGGTGTCCTCGTTGCGGACCATGCCGAGGAAGCCGACCTCGGCGGTGGGCAGCAGCCGGACCATGCCGTCGAGCATGCCGAGGCCCGCCCGGAGGATCGGTACGACCATGGGGCGCGGGTGGGACAGCCGCACACCCGTGGTCGCGGCGACCGGGGTGCGGATGTCGACCTGCTCGGTGCGCACGTCCCTGGTCGCCTCGTAGGCGAGGAGCGTGACCAGCTCGTCGGCGAGCCGCCGGAAGGTCGGGGAGTCGGTGCGCTGGTCGCGCAGGGTGGTGAGCTTGTGCGCGACCAGCGGGTGGTCGACGACGTGGAGACGCATGGGAACGACTGTAACCGGCCCGCCGGGCTGTCGTGCCCGGAGCCCGGCGGGCCCGGACGGCCGCCGGGGACGCTGCCGCACCTGGTCGTCGGGGGCGTCGCAGCCCCGCCCGCCGCGTTCGCGAGCCAGTCATGGGCCAGTCCTGAGCCAGCCATATGGTCTTATCCGCGCTGATCCGGCCCCCCTTGCGACCCGGTGGCGGCTTCGCGGTAGCCCCCCTTTGCGACCGGCCCCGGGGTAAACGGGCCGAACGGGGGAAACAGCCTGTCGTACACCCGTGACAGCCAGGACGGTGACCATGCCGGAGCCGGACAGCAGCAGCCGCACCAGCCGCATCAGCGGCGAGGAGAGCGTCGAGGAGGCCGGAGGCCGGGTACGCGAGGCCGGGGAGCCGTCCCGCGAGGACGCCCACGAGGACGCCCCGGGGGAAACCCGGGAGCGCGGCCAGGAGGGCGACCAGGAGCGGGACCGGGAGCGCCGCAGCCGGCGCGCGGCCTTCCTGCGGGAGCTCAGCGAGGCACGGGCGCTGCGCGACCGGGTGCAGCCGCGGCGGGCGAAGTCGGTCCGGCTGCGCCAGCAGATGCGGATGCGTACGTTCCGCTGGTGAGCACCGCCCGCCGTCCGGACGGGGCCCGCGCCGGGCCGCGACCGGGCCGTGGAGGGTCCGCCCGCGCCCCCGGCGACCGTGGTCCGTCCGGAGGCGCGGGCCGGCCACGGGGCCGCCGACGACGGCTCCCGACGCGCCGGGCCAGCCCTTCGGCTGCCCGCCATGGTCGCGGTTTTCCGCGGAAGTGACCAAGTCCTGGCACGTCGCGGTGGCGAAGACCTCTCGCGACGCCCCTGTTTCTGCCACGATGCCGAGTGGGTGGGAGCGTCATGGACCCCTCGTCCAGTACCCGGGGACCATGGGCCCCGTCCGGTCCGGACGGCCTGAGAACTGTGGGAGAGTCACGGTGTACTTCGCCGCACTGCTCGCGCGCACCGAGGACGGTTGGCAAGCGAGCGAACCCGATCTCGACGATGTTGAAACCCTCGCCGACCTGAGCGATCTGGCTCGCGCGGCCGCCGACGAGGAGGAAACGGTTCTGGTCTTCATCGAGCAGGAGGACGCCTGGTTCGGCGTCGTCCGGGTCGACGGGGAGGACGATCCCAGGATCTACGTGTCCGACGCGGCCGCCGCCGCCCGCAGCTCCTACGGGGAGATCCTGCTCACCGACGAGGTGCTGGGACGCGACCCGGAGGACCTCAGGCTCGACGAGCTGGTGGACCTCGACGGCACCGAGGACGGTGAGGACGGCGACTCCGACGACGCGGCCGCCGACCTCTCCGAGGAGCACGTGCCGGCCGGCCCGGTCGGCGAGACCGACCTGCTGGCCGACCTCGGCATGAGCGCGGCCGACCTGCTGGCGCTCAGCGGGGACGGCGCGCTCACCGGGGAGGCGCTGGGCGAGATCGCGGACGCGCTGGGCGCCGCCGACGTACTGGAGGCGGTCCGCTGAGGTCTTCCGACCCGCCCGCGGGCGGCGTTCCCGATGGTCCCGACGTCCTGCGCGACCCCTGGGTGCCGGCCATGCGGCTGGCCCTGGCGGAGGCCGAGCGCGCCCCGCTCACCGGCGACGTGCCGGTGGGCGCGGTCGTGCTGGCCGCCGACGGCACGCTGCTGGCCCGGGCCCGCAACGAGCGGGAGGCCACCGGCGATCCGACCGCCCACGCCGAGGTGCTGGCCATCCGCCGGGCGGCGGCCGTCCTGGGCAGCTGGCGGCTGACCGGCTGCACCCTGGCGGTCACCCTCGAACCGTGCACGATGTGCGCGGGGGCGATCGTGCTCTCACGCCTTGACCGGGTCGTCTACGCGGCCCCCGACCCCAAGGCGGGCGCGGCCGGCTCCCTGTGGGACCTGGTGCGCGACCGCCGCCTCAACCACCGCCCCGAGGTCGTCGCCGAGGTGCTCCCCGAGCCCGCCTCGGCGCTCCTCACCCACTTCTTCCGTCCAAAGGATTTCTGAGCACACCCTCACGTGGGATAGGCTCTGCCTCGGTAGCGTGTCCGAGCGGCCTAAGGAGCACGCCTCGAAAGCGTGTGAGGGGGCAACTCCTCCGTGGGTTCAAATCCCACCGCTACCGCTCTGAGCAGTACGGACGCCGGTTCCCTCCACCAGGAGGGGGCCGGCGTCCGCATTTCCGCCGACGGGCGGTTCACAGGGGGAGGCCGCGCCGCGCGCCGGCCGGGGGAGGGACCTTGTCCGAGACCGGGCTCACGGCGGACGCCGCCGTCGAACACTTCCGCCGGCTGTTCGAGGCCCGCACCGAGGGCAGGCCGTACACCGTCGAGCGCGTCGAGGACGGGTTGCTCCTCCGGCTCGACGTCCAGGACCTGGCCTGGCGAACGTTCCTGCACGCGCAGGGCATCTCCACCGACTACCGGATCATGCTCCGATTCGACACGGCGAACCGCACGTACACGCGCGAGCAGCAGATCCACGACATGAGGTGGCGGGCCGGCGCCGGCGCGGGAGGGGTCGGCGCGGAATTCGTCCAGCGGACCGCGCGGGGCACCTTCGTGACCAAGGAGTACCGCCGTTACACCGCCGTGGGGCCGGGCGGCACGGGGACGGTGGAGTACCGCTTCGACAGCACAGAGATGACGGCGCTGGTCGCCGAGGTCATGGACGGCACCGGGTGGACCCGCAAGACCGACCCGGGCACCCGCCTGGGGCTCGTCATCGCCGGCTCGGTACTCGGCGGGATCGTCCTCGCGGGGCTCGTCGTCCTGGCCGTCCTGCTGCTCTGAACCACGCATGACGGTCTGACAGCCCGGGTACCGGACAGCCCGGCGCCCGGCACCACCCGGCGCCATGGCCGGCTGTCGCCCCAACCGGCAGGCGTTCATCGCATGAGCGGATAACCACGTGAGAGTGTGGTCATCTCGGTGCACCGTACGGCGTAATAGACTCCGGCGGTTGCGCACCTGCGACCGCTCGTGCCGCGCGCGGTGGGGAGGAGAAGGGGCATGGCGCAGGCAAGGAAGATCGTCACCTGGGTGGTGCTGGCCTTCGTCCTCTACACGATCATCGACCAGCCCGCCCGGGCCGCCGACCTCGTCCAGGTAGGGTTCGTGGGGATTTCCAACGGTGCCAAGAGCATCGGGCAGTTCATGCACGACCTGGCCGACTGACGGCCTGCCCGCGAGGAGTGGTGATGATCCGTCATCTGGTGTTGTTCAAGCTGAACGAGGGCGTGGACCGCGCCGAGGAGCGCGTGGTGCGCGGCGCCCGCGCCTTCGCCGAGCTCGGCGGCCAGGTGCCCGACGTGGCCTCCTGGGAGTGCGGGTGGAACATCTCCGACCGCGCCATCGCCTACGACTTCGCGATCAACTCCGCCGCCGAGGACGCCGACGCCCTCCAGCGGTACCTGGACCACCCGGCCCACCAGGCGGCCGTGGCGCAGTGGCGGGAGTTCGCCACCTGGGTGGTGGCGGACTACCAGTTCTGACCCGGACGACGGCCCCGCGTTCACCCGCCCGGCCGCGCACGTCCGTCCGATTCACCCCGCGAGCCCCCCGCGCCGCCTGTCGGCACGGGGGGCTTCGTCGTGTCGTTCACCCCTGCCCGTTCGTACAACACGGCAATATGCGGTGCTTGCACAAGGCGCACATGAATTGTGATGCTATGACCGCTTTTGACGGACAGGGCAAGTGCTGGAGTGGACCGATAGGGAGTGGGTGTGCCGGTGTCGGCCCGTACAGCGTCAGCGTCGCCGTCCGCACCAGACCCGGCCGCCCCACCCACGCCCGGCCCAACCGCCCTGCCCGCGCCGGACTCACCCGCCCCGTCGACGCGGGGGGCATGGCGCCCGGCCGGCCCCGTTCCCGACCGTACGGACGCCTCCCGGGCGGTGCCCGGGCCCGTACCCGCCCCGGACCCCGGCGGCGCCTTCGACGGCGCTTCCAGCGGCTCTGAGGGCCCCGCCCCGGCGGACGCCGACGGAGGGACAGACGGCGGCGCGGACGGCGGAGGGACGGACGGCGGCGCCGAGGACGGACCGGGCACCGAGGACGTGCTCGTGGCGGAGGAGTTCCGCGCCGAGGACGCGTTCGAGGAGGCCGAGCCGGCGCCCGGCACCGAGGTCCGGCGCCCCTTCCCGCCCCCGCCCGGCACGCCGCACCCCCGTGGCCGCGCCAAGGCGCCGAACAGCAACGCGGCCGACGCCCGGGCCCTCACCCAGGTGCTCTTCGAGCAGCTCGCCGTCCTGGAGCCGGGCGGCGCGGAGCACACCCGGGTGCGCGCCGCGCTGATCGAGGTCAACCTGCCGCTGGTCCGGTACGCCGCCGCCCGCTTCCGCAGCCGCAACGAGCCGATGGAGGACGTGGTCCAGGTCGGCACCATCGGTCTGATCAACGCCATCGACCGGTTCGACCCGGACCGGGGCGTCCAGTTCCCCACCTTCGCCATGCCCACCGTCGTCGGCGAGATCAAGCGCTACTTCCGGGACAACGTCCGCACCGTCCATGTACCGCGGCGGCTGCACGAGCTGTGGGTCCAGGTCAGCGGTGCCATCGAGGATCTGACCGTGCTCAACGGCCGCTCCCCGACCACGGCCGAGATCGCCGAGCGGCTGCGGCTGTCCGAGGAGGAGGTGCTGGCCTGCCTGGAGGCCGGCCGCGCCTACCACGCGACCTCCCTGGAAGCCGCCCAGGAGGGCGACGGCGCCCCCGGGCTGCTGGACCGGCTCGGGTACGAGGACCCGGCCCTCAGCGGCGTCGAGCACCGCGACCTCGTCCGGCACCTGCTGGTGCAACTCCCCGAACGGGAGCGGCGCATCCTGCTGCTGCGCTACTTCGGCAACCTGACGCAGTCCCAGATCAGCGCGGAACTCGGCGTCTCCCAGATGCACGTGAGCCGGCTGCTGTCGCGCAGCTTCGCCCGCCTGAGGTCCGCAAACCAGATCGACGTGTAGCCCCGGGGAATGAGGCGTCCTGCGAAGATAAGTCGACTTGGCACTACAGCGTGTTGCCGACATGTGACATTCTGCGGGGAGCGCGTTTGTGACGGCCGGACCTCCGGTATGCCAGAGGAGGAACAACCGTCGCTCGCAACGCCCTTCCGCGACCTCAAGGGGGTGGCATGTCCGTACAGGTGGGCAGTCCCAAGGTGCTCCGTACCGCGGCAACCGACCCGGCCGTCGACCCTGTCGACGTCCTCGACCCCGTCCGCGGCGGCCCCGCCGACAGGGCCGACAGCGCCGACAGTGCCGCCGCCGGTGTCGACGTGCTCGACGCGGCCCCGTCCGGGGCGCCGCGCGGCGCCCTCACCGACGGCCCGCCCGGCGTCGCGCCGTCCCAGGCCATCGACACCCGCACCCTGTCCCGCTCGCTCTTCCTGCGACTCGCGGAGCTGCGCGCCGACAGCCCGGAGCGGGCGTACGTGCGGGACACCCTGATCGAGCTGAACCTCCCGCTGGTCCGGTACGCGGCCGCGCGCTTCCGCAGCCGCAACGAGCCGATGGAGGACATCGTCCAGGTCGGCACCATCGGCCTGATCAAGGCGATCGACCGGTTCGACTGCGAGCGGGGTGTGGAGTTCCCCACCTTCGCGATGCCCACGATCGTCGGCGAGGTCAAGCGGTTCTTCCGCGACACCTCCTGGTCGGTGCGGGTGCCGCGGCGCCTCCAGGAGCTGCGGCTGGCCCTGACCAAGGCGAGCGACGAGCTCTCGCAGCGGCTGGACCGCTCGCCCACGGTCGCCGAACTGGCCGGCTGCCTCGGCGTCTCCGAGGAGGACGTGGTCGACGGACTCGCCGTCGGCAACGCCTACACCGCCAGTTCGCTGGACTCCCCGCCCCCGGAGGACGACGGCGGCGAGGGCACGCTGGCCGACCGGCTCGGCTACGAGGACTCCGCCCTGGAGGGCGTCGAGTACCGCGAGTCGCTGAAGCCGCTGCTGGCCCAGCTGCCGCCGCGCGAACGGCAGATCATCATGCTGCGGTTCTTCGCGAACATGACGCAGTCGCAGATCGGCGAGGAGGTCGGCATCTCGCAGATGCACGTCTCCCGGCTGCTGACGCGGACCCTGGCCCAGCTGCGCGAGGGCCTGACCGCGGAGGCGTGAGGAGGAGGCGGAGTGGTCGCGGGGCCGCGGCCCCGCGGCGGGCTGCCCGGTACGTCCGGGGCTGCCGCGCCCCGCCCGCCGGCAGGCGGCCCGCCGTCCGCGGGCTCACTTCATGGCGAGCGCGACCACTCCGACGACGACCACCACGGCGACGACGATGCCGATGACCAGACCGGCCCGGCTGCGGGTCTGCTCCCGCTGCGCCTGCTGGGCCTGTGCCGGCGGCGGCTGCTCGTCGACGAAGGCCCGGAACATCTGGGTGCTGCCGGCCGGGTCGTAGTTGTTGTCAGGGTTGGGCGAGGTGTTCGACATGGCGCCTGACCCTAGCGTGTCGGCGGAATACCCCGCACCCCCCACCGGTTGCGTCAGTTATGGCACGCATCGGCAGATCAGAACTGGACGTCTTCCCGCTCGCCCTCGGCGGCAACGTCTTCGGCTGGACCGCGGACGAGGCGCAGTCCTTCGCCGTCCTCGACGCGTACACCGCCGCCGGCGGCGACTTCGTGGACACCGCTGACGTGTACTCGGCCTGGGTGCCGGGGAACTCCGGCGGCGAGTCGGAGACCGTCATCGGCAGGTGGCTGGCCCGGCGCGGCCGGCGCGACGACGTGGTGGTGGCCACCAAGGTCGGCGCGCACGCCGAGGCCAAGGGCCTGCGTCCGGAGACCATCCGCAAGGGCGTCGAGGCGTCCCTGCGCCGGCTGGGCACCGAGCACATCGACGTCTACTACACCCACTTCGACGACACGTCCGTGCCGGTCGAGGAGATCGTGACCACCCTCGACGCCCTGGTCAAGGAGGGCAAGGTCCGGGTGCTGGGCGCCTCCAACCTCTCCGCCGAGCGGCTGGCCGCCTCGCTGGACTTCGCCGAGCGCGAGGGCCTGGCCCGCTACGAGATCCTCCAGCCGGAGTACAACCTGGTGGCGCGCGACTCCTACGAGGGCCCGCTGGCCGATCTGGTCGCCGAGCGCGGCCTGTCCGCCGCGCCGTACTACGGCCTGGCCTCCGGCTTCCTCACCGGCAAGTACCGGCCGGGCGCCGCCCCGGTGGACAGCGCCCGCGCCGGACGCGCTGCCGGGTACCTGGCGGAGCCGCGCGGCGTGAAGGTGCTGGAGGCGCTCGACGAGGTGGCCGCGGCGCACCGGGCCGAGGTGGCCACGGTGGCACTGGCCTGGCTGGCCGCGCAGCCCACCGTCGTCGCGCCGATCGCCAGCGCCCGCACGCCCGAGCACGTCCCCGCGCTCACGGCGGTCGCCGACCTCAAGCTCACCGCCGACGAGGTGGCCGCGCTCACCGCCGCCTCGGTCTGAGGCGCGCCTCCTCGGTCCGGCTCGCCGCCCCCGGCCCCGCCCCCGCACCTGCCGCGGGCGGGGCCGCAGGCGCGGTCCGGGTGCTGTCCCGGTCGTGACGTGCCAGGAGGTACCGGCCCGGACCGTTCCGGTACCTTCTGGCACTTGCGGTGGGGCGGACCCCGTCCGTATCGTTGCTTTAGGCAACCATGAGGGCGGGACGTCCGCCCCGACGACAGCCACCCGGGACGGCTCGCACCGCCCAGGGTCACCCGGTCGTACGGCCCGCGCCCGCAGCGGAGAGGTCCGGGACGACGGCTCGGGGTACGGGTCCCGGTGACGGCCGGAGCAGGGGACGGCCGAGGCCGACGCCGGGACCCCCAACACGGACCCGCACCGCTTCGGCGGGGGCGGGGACGACGGCCGGGTCGGCGCAGGACCAGCGGCCGGGACGGCCACGCGGCCACCGGCCGGGAGCGGAGGCCGGCGCTAGGGTTTCCGGTATGGCTCCCAACATCGCCACCAACACCACCGTGGACCTCGACGGACTGCTGGAGTTCGTCCGGCCCCGGCACCGCGCGATCCTGCTCACCACGCGCGCCGACGGCCGCCCGCAGGGGTCGCCGCTCACCTGCGGCGTCGACGACTCGGGCCGGATCGTCGTGTCCACCTACCCCGAACGGGCCAAGACCCGCAACGCGCGCCGCGACGAGCGCGTCAGCCTCATCGTGCTCTCGGACGACTGGAACGGGCCCTGGGTCCAGGTCGACGGCACCGCCGAGGTGCTGGACGTGCCGGAGTCGGTGGAGCCGCTCGTCGAGTACTTCCGGAACATCTCCGGCGAGCACCCGGACTGGGCCGAGTACCGCGAGGCGATGGTCCGCCAGGGCAAGTCGCTGATCCGGGTGACGCCGGAGCGGTGGAGCCCGGTGGCGACCGGCGGCTTCCCGGCCCGCCTGGCCTGACGCGGCGCCGACGGGCCCCGCGGCCCCGCGAGCCGCGCACCGGGGGCGGTCGGACGGAGGGCTCTCCGTCCGACCGCCCCCGTTCCCGTCCGGCGCCGCGGGTCAGTTCACTTCGGGTCGGTCAGGTCGTACACGGTGGTGCCGCCGACCGTCTTCGCCGTGTAGTGCGCCTCGACCCAGGACTGGATCTGCGAGGCCGTACCCGAACCGCCCTGGCCGCCCTGGCCGCCCTGGCCGCCGCCGAACCCGCCACCGAAGCCACCGCCGCCGATCAGGTAGTGGATGCGGCCGGCGGCGACGTACTTCTCGAACTGGGCCAGCGTCGGCGAGGGGTCGGTGCCGTTGAAGCCGCCGATCGCCATCACCGGCTTCCGCGTGGACAGCTGGTAGCTCGCCTGGTTCTGGGAGCCGACCGCGGCGGCGACCCAGGTGTAGCGGTCGGCGTCCGCCAGCAGCAGTTTCTTCATGGCAGCGGACACCTCGGTGCCGTTGAGCAGGCCGTTCATGCCGCCACCTGCCGTGCCGCCGGGGCGCCGCCGCCCTCCGCACCGAACGGACCGCCGGCCGTACCCGACCCCGTCCCGCCGTTCTGCGTACCCTGACCACCCGGGAAGCCCTGCCCGCCCGGGAAGCCCGGGAAGCCCTGGCCGTTCTGCGCACCCTGGCCGCCGGGGCCCCGAACTGGCCCTGGCCCTGGCCAGTGGAGCCGCCGGTGGAGTTCGGGCCGCCCGCGCCGCCGGGCATCCCGCCGGCCGGCGCCCCCGTGCCGCCACGCATGCCGCCCTGACCGCCGCCGGGGAAACCGCCTCCGCCGCCCGGACCACCCATGGCGCCCTGCACCGCGGGGCCGGCGGTGATGATCGAGCCCTCGTGGCCGACCGACACGGTTTCGAGGGTGTAGGCCGCCGGCCCGCCCAGCATCGCGACCACCCCGGCCGCCGCGGCAACGGCCGACAACCGCCCCCGGGCCCGCGCGCCGGCCGTCGCCGGCAGGGTGCCGGCCAGCACCGCGAGCGCGGCCAGCAGCCCCGCGGCCACCACCACGTACCGCAGCCACGGGTGCCATCCGGCGGACCGGCCCAGCAGTTCGGCCGCCCACACCCCGGTACCCAGCACGACGGCGGCCAGCACCACGGCGGCGGGCAGCCGGTCCCGGCGCCGCCACAGCAGGGCGCCGCCCATACCGGTCAGCGCCGCGATGTAGGGCGCCAGGGCGATGTTGTAGTACTGGTGGAAGATCCCCGACATGAAGCTGAAGGTCACGAAGGTGGCGAGCAGCGCCCCGCCCCAGACCAGGAACGCCGCCCGGCGCTCCCCGGTGCGCGGCTCCCGCCGGGTGATCCACAGCCCCGCCACGAGCAGGGCGAACGCGGCCGGCAGCAGCCAGGCGATCTGCCCGCCCATGTCCGTGCCGAACAGTCGGCCGATGCCGGTCCGGCCCCACATACCGCCACCGGCACCGCCCGGGCCGCCCGCTCCGCCGCCGCCGACGCTGCCGGTCTCGTTCCCGGTGATCCGGCCGAAGCCGTTGTAGCCGAAGGTCAGCGAGAGGAAGTCGTTGTCCTGCGAACCGCCGATGTACGGCCGGGAGGACGCCGGCCACAGCTCGACGATCGCCACCCACCAGCCGCCCGCCAGCACCATCGCACCGCCCGCGGCCAGCAGTTGCAGCAGGCGGCGGCGCGGCGCGGTCGGCGCGCACACGGCGTACACGACGGCCAGCGGCGGCAGGATCAGCCACGCCTGGAGCGTCTTGGTGAGGAACGCCAGCCCGAAGACCGCGCCCGCCGCGAGCAGCCAGCGCAGCCGGGCGTCCTCCAGTGCCCGCAGCACGAAGTAGAGAGCCGCGACCATGAGCAGCGCCAGCAGCGCGTCGGGGTTGTTGAAGCGGAACATCAGCGTCGCGACCGGGGTGAGCGCCAGCACCACCGCCGCGGTCAACCCCGCGCCGGGCCCGAACCGGCGCCGTACCGCCGCGTACAGCAGCCCCACCGTCGCGGCGCCCATGAGCGCCTCGGGCACCAGGATCTGCCAGGAGCCGAGGCCGAACAGCCGCACCGACAGCGCCATCGGCCACAGCGCGGCCGGCGGCTTGTCCACGGTGATCGAGTTGGCGGCGTCGGAGGAGCCGAAGAAGAACGCCTTCCAGCTCTGGCTGCCCGCCTGGACCGCCGCCGAGTAGAAGGAGTTGGCGTAGCCGGACGCCCCGAGGTCGTACAGGTACAGCACCAGGGCGGCGACGAGCACCGCCAGCAGCGCGGGCCGGGCCCAGGCCGGGTCCTCCTCGTGGCCCCGCCACAGCCGTCGCGGCAGCCCCGCCGCGGTACGGCGCAGGGTCGTCGCGGTACGGCGCAGGGTCGTCGCGGCGGACGCGGCCGGTCCGGCGGACGGGGCCGGTGGCAGGCCGGACGGCAGCAGGTGGCTGGGTGTGCTCATCGGGCGCTCCCGGATTCGGTGCCGGATTCGGTGTGGGATTCGGCACCGGATTCGGTACCGGATTCGCTGTCGGCGGTCCCCGCTGGACCGGTCGTCCCGGCGGGGCGTGCGGGGCTGGCGTCAGCGAACTCAGCGGAGCCGGTGGGGCCGGTGGGGCCGGTGGAGTCAGCGGGTCCTACAGCGCCGACGGGGCCTCCGTCGGCCGGCTCGGCGAACAGCCAGACCCGGAAGAGCAGGAACCGGACAACCGTGGCGGCCAGGTTGGCCACGACGAGGACCCCGAGTTCGGTGTGGTGCGGGGGATGGGCCACCGCGATGTGCAGGGCCGCCAGCGACCCGCTGGTCAGCACCAGCCCGACCGCGAACACCACCAGCCCCTGGGCCTGGTGGCGCACCGCCCGATCCCTGCCGCGCACCCCGAAGGTCAGCCGCCGGTTGGCCGCGGTGTTCCCCAGCGCCGACAGCAGCAGCGCCAGCGCGTTGGCGGCCTGGGCCGGCACCACCGCGCGCAGCGCCATGTACAGCGCCAGGTAGACGAGGGTGCTGAGCACGCCGACCGCGCAGAACCCGACGAGCTGGCGGGCCAGTCCGACCGGCACCCCGGTCAGCGCCCGGTCGCGCGGGTCGTCCCCGAACGGACGGCGCAGCCGCTCCAGCGGCAGCCGGCCGGTGGCCAGCGCCCTGCCCACCCGCCACATGCCGCGCAGGTCCTCGGCGGCGGTGCGCGCCACGTCCACCTTGCTGTCGGGGTCGTCGACCCAGTCCACCGGCACCTCGTGGATACGCAGGCCGGCCCGTTCGGCCAGCACGAGCAGCTCGGTGTCGAAGAACCAGCCGCCGTCCTCGACCAGCGGCAGCAGCTGCTCGGCGACGTCCGCGCGGATCGCCTTGAACCCGCACTGGGCGTCGGAGAACCGGGCGGCCAGCGAGCCGCGCAGCAGCATGTTGTAGCCACGGGAGACCAGTTCCCGCTTGGTGCCGCGCACCACCCGCGACGAGCGGGCCAGCCGGGTGCCGATCGCCAGGTCGGAGTGGCCGGAGATCAACGGCGCGACCAGCGGCAGCAGCGCGTTGAGGTCGGTGGACAGGTCGACGTCCATGTACGCGAGCACCGGCGCGTCCGAAGCCGCCCACACGGCGCGCAGCGCCCGACCGCGGCCCTTCTGCTCCAGCCGGAACGACTCGACCTCCGGCAACTCGACGGCGAGGATCGCGGCCTGCTGCGGCGTCAGGTCGGTGCTGGCGTTGTCCGCGACGGTGATCCGGAACGGATAGGGGAACGTCGCCGCCAGGTGCGCGTGCAGCCGGCGGACGCAGGGCCCGAGGTCGTCCTGCTCGTTGTAGACGGGCACCACGACGTCGAGCACGGGTGGGGCGGTCCGGCCGGGGGACCGGCCGTCGGCGCGGGGGCCGCCGCGGAGTACGGCAGGCGGCCGACAGCCGGGAGGTGCATCCGGACGGGAAGGCTTCCGTGGTCGGTACGCATGTTCCGACACTCGGCGCCCCGCCTGTCACAGGCGTGTGCTGAACCTTGGTCCGGCCTGTGGAAGTCGGGCCGGCGCTGATTCGGGGAGCAGCACCTGGAAGACGGTGCGGCCCGGTTCCGACTCCACCGTCACCCGGCCGCCGTGCGCGGTGACCACCGAGGCGACGATGGCCAGGCCGAGTCCGGTGCTGCCGGCGACCCGTGAACGGGAGGCGTCGCCGCGGGCGAACCGCTCGAAGACGTGCGCCTGGAGGTCCGGCGGGATGCCGGGCCCGTCGTCCTCGACCTCCAGCAGCACCGTGCCCAGGCCGCGGCGGACCCGGGCGGTGACGGTGGTGCCGGGCGGCGTGTGCGTACGGGCGTTGGCGAGCAGGTTGGCGAGCACCTGCTGGACCCGGGGGGCGTCGCCGTGCAGCAGGGCCGGGTCGTCGGGCAGGTCCAGCCGCCAGACATGGTCCCGGCCGGCCGCCCGCGCGTCGCTGACGGCGTCCACCACCAGCGGCGACAGGTCGATCTCGGCCCGCTCCACCGGACGGCCCGCGTCGAGCCGGGCGAGCAGCAGCAGGTCCTCCACCAGGGTGGTCATCCGGGCTGCCTCGGACTCGATCCGGCCCAGCGCGTGCCGGGTGTCGGGGCCGACCGGCTCGCGGCCGCGGCGGGTCAGTTCGGCGTAGCCGCGGATGGAGGCGAGCGGTGTGCGCAGCTCGTGGCTGGCGTCGGCGACGAACCGGCGGACCCTGGTCTCGCTCTCCTGCCGGGCGTGCAGCGCCGAACCCACGTGGCCGAGCATCCGGTTGAGGGCCGCACCGACCTGCCCGACCTCCGTCCGGGGGTCGGTGCCGTCGTCGGGCACGCGCTCGTGCAGGGCCACCTCGCCGCGGTGCAGGGGCAGTTCGGAGACCCGGGTGGCGGTCGCGGCGACCCGGCGCAGCGGCTCCAGGGCGATCCGGACCAGCGCGGCCCCGGCCAGCCCGGCCGCCACCAGGCCGGCCGCGGCCACCGAGACCTCCACCCAGAGGAGGGTGGACAGCGTGTCCTCGGTGCCGGCGGTGCTCAGGCCGACCAGGGTGATCGTCCCGTCGGCGACGGCGGCGGCCGACTCCACGCGGTACTCACCCAGACCGGGTACCCGCAGCGTGTGCGGGTGGCCGTCACGGGGGACGCCGGCGAAGGCCGCGGCCTGGGACGCGCTGAGGTAGTCCGGGCCTATCTGCCCGGTGGTGGGGTTGGTGGCGCTGACCGCGGCCCGCGTGACCTGGCCGGCGGCGGTGACGGTGGCGGCGACGCTCTCCCCCGGCTGGCCGCCGCCGGCCAGGAACACGAAGGCGAGCGCGTCCGGGCGCTGGCCGCCGGGCAGGGCGCCACCGCCATGGTCGGTCGGGGCGCGGCCGGGCTCGCCGCCGCCCGCCTGGGGCCGCCGGGGCCCTCCGCGCGTACGGCGGTGTCGTGCACCTTCGAGTCGAGCTGGTCGTAGAGGAAGTCGTGCAGCGCGAAGATGGTGACGGCGCCGATCACCGCGCACACGGCGGCGACCAGGGCGACACACGAGGCGACCAGGCGGCGGCGCAGCGACCACCTGGCCATGGGCCGGCCTGCCCATCGCGGCGGGAAGGCCCACCGGCCCCGCCGGAGGCGCGCTGGGCGCGGGGAGGCGTCCGCATCCTCCGGCGGGGCCGGCGGGCCGGCGGCGACGGGCCGGCCGGACCGGGTCACGCCGGGTCGCCTGGCTTGATCAGGTAGCCCGCGCCGCGGCGGGTGTGGATCATCGGCGAACGGCCCGCGTCGATCTTGCGGCGCAGATAGGAGATGTACAGCTCGACGACGTTGGCCTGGCCGCCGAAGTCGTACGACCACACGCGGTCGAGGATCTGCGCCTTGCTCAGCACCCGGCGCGGGTTGCGCATCAGGTAGCGCAGCAGCTCGAACTCGGTCGCCGTCAGGTGGATGTCGGTACCGCCCCGGCTGACCTCGTGGCTGTCCTCGTTGAGCACCAGGTCGCCGACGACCAGCATCGACTCGTTGCGGACGGCGGCCGCACCCGAACGGCGCAGCAGCCCCCGCAGGCGCGCCACGACCTCCTCCAGGCTGAACGGCTTGGTGACGTAGTCGTCGCCACCCGCCGTCAGCCCGGCGATGCGGTCCTCGACCGCGTCCTTCGCGGTCAGGAAGAGCACCGGCACGTCCGGGGTCTCCCTGCGCAGCCGGGCCAGCACCTCCAGTCCGTCCATGTCGGGCAGCATCACGTCGAGCACGACCGCGTCGGGACGGTTCTCCCGGGCCGCGCGCAGCGCGCTCGCGCCGTCCGCCTCGGTCCGCACCTGCCAGCCCTCGTAGCGCAGGGCCATGGACAGCAGGTCGGCGAGCGGGGTCTCGTCGTCGACCACGAGGACGCGGACCGGCGAACCGTCCGGCCTGGCCAACTCGCCCGCCGGAGCAGTTGAGTTCACGGCAGGAGGCGCGGCGGCGGGAGCGGGGACTGCGGAAACGGGGGGCGCGGTCTGCGGGGCGGCCGCGGAGGAGGTCGTAGCCATGCACATCACCCTGTGGGCGACCTATGAGATCCGCCTTGTCCGAATCTGTGAAAACTCTGAGAATCCTGATGCGCCTCCTGTCTCCGTGCCGGGCTGTGCCCTGCCGGATGGCTCCTCCGGACGTCCTGAGGCCGTGTGCGGCGGCACGCGGCGCGGCCCCCTTCGGACGGCGGCCGTCCGTACAGCGGGCGTACGACCCTGCGCCACGGTGTTCCCGCTCGGGAGAGCGGTTCGCCCAAGGCGGTCAGTGTCCCCGGTACGGTCGGCCGCCGCGCTGCTCAGGCAGCTCGGGTGGACGTCATGGCGCCTCCCCCGCCGCCGCGTCGTCCGCCGTGTCCGAGTTCACGCCCTGCCGCTGAGGCGGGAGGTGGCTCAGGTCAGCGGGCAGGTCGGGGACGCTTCGGCGGTCCTGGTACTGGTCCGCCTGCATGCGGTACATCGCCGCGTACCGGCCGCCCAGCCGCATGAGGCTGTCGTGGTCTCCCTGTTCGGCCAGTCGTCCCTTGTGCAGCACGTAGATCACGTCCGCGTGCCGGACAGCGGCCATCCGGTGGGTGACCAGAACCACGGTCTGGTCGCCTTCGGCCATGGCCCGAATCCGCTCGAACGCGGCGATCTCAGCGGCCGGGTCCAGCGCCGAGGTCGGCTCGTCCGCGACGACCAGGCGGGCGCGCCGGTAGGCGGTGCGGGCGATGCCGATCTTCTGCCACTGCCCGCCGGAGAGTTCGGCGCCTCGGCGGAACTGCCGGGCCAGCAGGGTCTCCATCCCCTCCGGGAGGGTGGCGACCACCTCGTCCGCCCCGGAGTAGGCGGCCGCCCGGCCGAGGTCATCGGGCGCCGGACGGTCGCCCGGCCGGTCGCAGGGTCTGCCGATGCCGATGTTGGCCGCCGCGGTGAACGGCCACCGCTCGAACTCCTGGTTCAGCAGGGACACCTGGGCGAACACCTGGGCGCGGTCCGCCTCCGCCACGTCGACGCCGTCCCACTCGATCCGCCCGGAGTCCGGGAGGTGCAGCCCCGTCAGGAGCTTGACCAGAGTGCTCTTGCCGGAGCCGTTCTCGCCGACCAGGGCCACGACACGACCCGCCGGGATGTCCAGGGAGACCTCGTCGACCGCGGGAGCGTCCCGGCCGGGATAGGTGAAGCTCACGTCGTGGAACCGCACGGACCGCACCCGCTGCGGCAGGTCGCGCCCGCCGTCGGGGACGGACTGCCGCGCCGCCTCCGCGAGGAACCGGTCGAGGTCGGCCACGTACAGGGACTGCTCGTGCATGGAGTTGACGTTCTGCACCAGGGCGCCCAGCGCCGCCGAACCCGTGCGGACGGCCAGCACCGCCGTGGCTCCCGCCGCGATCTCCACATGCCCGGAGAGGATCAGCGCCAGCAGCGTGGCGTACGTGGCCAGCGACGCCAGCCCGCCGAAGGCAGCCGCGAGCAGCTCGGTGAGCGCCTTGTCCCTGGCGAGGCGGGTGTGCTCCTCCTCCGCGGCCTCCGCCATCGACCGGTAGTGGCGCAGCACCCAGCCGCCGACCCCGTGGACGCGCACCTCCTGGGCCGCGGTGCGGGAGGTGAGCAGTTGGCTCAGCACCCGCTGTGCCCTGGAGTGCTCCACCCACTGCATCATCGAGACGTATCGGCGTTGGGACACCCGCATCGCGCCCCACCCGCGCGGCAGCACGATCAGCAGCAGCATCGGCAGCAGGACCGGGTGCAGGACGGTGAGCACGCTGCCCACCGCGACCAGCGAGAAGACGCCGTTGACGGCGGCCACCCAGGACCCGACCATGCGGCGGGCCTCCGCCGCGGAGAACTGCACGGTGTCGACCAGCCGTTGGAACGCCGCGTCCTCCACGGCGACCAGCTCCACCCGCGCGGCCCCGGCCAGGTACAGCTCCGAGACGGACCGCTCGATCTGCGGCTCCAGCCGTCCCGCCGAGGCAGTGGACAGCGAGGCGAGCACCGCGTTCACGACCGCGATCGCCGCGACGGTGACCAGCGCGGGCAGCGCCGCGTGCAGTCGGTCCGCGACCGGGCCGCCGGCGAACAGCTGCCGCAGCACCCGGCTGAGGGCGAGGTAGCTGAACGCCCCGGCGAGCCCCTGCCCGACCTCCGTCACCGCGATCGTGGTCAGCGCCCGCCGGTCCGTCCGCCAGGCCAGCCGCAGCACGGAGGTCACGTTCCTCGGCAGGGACCGGAGCGTGCCCAACAGCGTGGCCTCCAGCCGCGCGTACTCGTGCCGCGTCCAGCCGGCATCCCACCGCAGCGGACCGCCGAAGAGCTCCTCCTCGCTGCGCGAGACCGCCCCTTCGACCACCTCCGGCCGCCTCACCAGCCGCAGTAACCCGTGCGACCCCGCGCCCTTCCCGCGCCGACCGGCGCCGGACCCTCGCCTCTCCTCCGCAGGCCGTCGCAGGCGGTCCCCGCCCGCCTCCTTCGCCTCCTTCACCGTGTCCGCCAGCTTCGCCTCGTCCCCTTCGTCCACGTCACCCACGTCGCCCCTGGGATCCCCGTCGTCCACGTCGCTCGCCTCGCTCGCCTCGACCGGTTCGCGTGCGTCAGCCACGTCCCGTGTGTCGTCCACGACAACCCCTTTCATCACTCAACACGTCCGCTCGAACTCACTGCGTAACCATCGCACGCACCACTGACACTCGGCCTCGGGTTATCCACAGACCCCCGCGCCCTCGGTCCTCGCCGTCGACCACCAGCGGGCGCGGAGAACCCTCAACAGGGCAGACAACGCGGGCAGGTCATCGGGAGACGACGCACGACTCCGTCGAACACGGCGGAACGAGCCTCCCGGCACGCCGATCGGGAGACCCCGCACTCGCGGACGCTCAGCGAGCCACGAACCTGGAGCCGCCCCCGGAGCTCTCTCCGACGCCGCCCGGGAGCCCGGATACAGCGGACCCGGCCATCAGGGGCGGTACAGGCGGGCCCGGGGCGTGGCAGGGGACGACGACGCCGGTCGGATCACCGGCCGCCGACCGGCCGTACTCCTCCGCTGCGGGGTGGAGGTCCGGCGGGGGCGCTCAGGGCGCCGGTTCCACAAGGACCGGGTACCGGCCGCGAGATCCGGCGCCCCGGCTGCCTTGCGGACACCGGCTCCCCTCGCACAACGCGAAGAGGCCCCCGGATGATCTCCAGGGGCCTCTCGATTGCTGTGCACTCGGCAGGATTCGAACCTGCAACCTTCTGATCCGTAGTCAGATGCTCTATCCGTTGAGCTACGAGTGCTTGTGCTTCCCGGTTTGCTTTCTGCCCGGTCGGCGTTGCGTGGACAACATTACATGAGGGTGCGCGGGAGGCGAAATCGATTGAGCCGACCGACTCTGACCTGCGGAAACGCGACCACCCAGGGCGTGGCGCCGAGGCGGGAGGCAGCCTCGGGGGGGCGGCCGTGGGGGCAGGTGGAGCGGGCCGGGTGGAGCCGGCACAGAGGGCTCGCGGGAGCGGGGAGGGCCGCTGCGGCGGGTCCGGGGGAAAAGAAAAGGAGCCCCGGCCGTGTGAACGACGGGGCTCCCTGAAGAGCTGGCGGAGGCGGAGGGATTTGAACCCTCGATGGACGGTAAAGCCCAAACCGCATTAGCAGTGCGGCGCCATAGACCGGACTAGGCGACGCCTCCATGGTCACGAGACCGCGTTACCGCGGGCGCGTGGGGAAATGATGGCACAGCCTGGAGGGCTGCGACCAATCCGAGGCTACGGTACAAGGCCGCACCCGGGCGGAGCAAAGGGGTTGGCCCGCAAGCCTCGGCGCGCCGGTCCACGCCGAACCCCCTTCCCCCGCATCCGACCCCGCCGCCCCACTCCCCACCGCGCCGCCCCATGCCCCTGGCCCAGGCCGCCGGCGCCGACGGCCTGGGCGGTTCAAGGCAGGCGCGCCGAAGGCCCCGTACGCCGAAGAGCCCGTGCACCAAGGCCCCGTACGCCAAGGGTCCCGCCACACCGAAGGACCCGCGCGCCCGCCACCCCCGCGCCACCCGAAAGGGCGACCCGCGCCGACCGCGGGTCGCGACCCGCGGGCCGCCGCCCGGCGGCACCCTCCCGGACAGGCCCCCAGGCCACACGGCCGATGGTGACGTACACCACATCTCCACCGGGTGATCGTCAACCTCTCACCCCATGGGGGGACATGGGCCGCAACAGCCACAGCGGGAGGCCCGACCCGTACACTCGGTCTAGTGACAGGGCCCGGGGGCGGCGGGAAGATGAGCCGCCCGTGATGTCGGCAGACCGCACCGGGCGACCTGGCCGGGCTCGGCGGAAGGGACTGGGGTGGACCGGCGTCCACTCCCTCGTTCCGGACAGCCGTCCCGGGGTAAAGCACCCCGGGAGCGCCCGTGGGTCGTCGGCTGCTCGGCCGGCGTTCCCGAGCGCAGACCGAGCGGAACAGCACATGCGGTAACAGGGAGGACGCGTCTCGTGAGCAGCAGGCCATCCCGAGGCGCTGCTCGCCTCGCCTCGATACTCGACGCCCTCCCGGACGCGCTGCTGCTGGTCAACGCGAACGGCACCGTGGTGAACGCCAACGCCATCGCGTTGGAGACCTTCGAGACCCCGGGCACCGCCCTGGTGGGGCGCGGCCTGCTCGACCTCCTGCCGTCCTTCGACCCCAAGCGCATCCCCGGGTCCATGCGCAGCCCGCAGGAGGCGGCCGAGGACACCCGGACGAAGCCCACCCGGATGACGGCACGCCGCACCGACGGCACCGAGTTCCCCGTCCAGGTGACCAGCGCCAACCTGGAGGACGGCCGTACCCCCTACGCGGACTACGGCGACGGCGTGCCGCACTACACCGGCAACGAGTTGCTGATGCTGGTGGTGCGCGACCTGAGCGGCACCGTGGACACCGAGGCCGAACTCGCCCGTCAGCAGCGGCAGACGGAGATGATCCTGCGGGCCGCCGCCGAGGGCGTGGTCGGCGTGGACACCGCCGGCAAGATCGTGCTGGTGAACCCGTCGGCCGCACAGATCCTCGGCCACCGTGCCACCGACCTCGGCGGCAAGGAGCTCCACCCCCTCGTCCACCACTCGCGCCCGGACGGCTCGCCGCTGGCGTACGAGGAGACCCCGCTCGCCGACACCCTGCGCTCCGGCCGCAAGCACCGGGTGCGCGGGCAGGTGCTGTGGCGCAAGGACGGCAAGGCCGTACCGGTGGACCTGACGACGGCTCCGGTGCGCGACGGCGACCAACTGGTCGGCGCGGTCATGACGTTCACCGACCGCAGCGGGCCCGACGCGATGGCCGCCCGCAACGAGCAGCTGCGCGCGCTGCTGGACGTCTCGCTGCGCGGGCCACTGGCCCAGTTGCACGGCGACCTGTCCGGTCTGGCCGCCGACCCGGCGGGGCAGTTGTGGCCCGAGGCGAACCAGATCCTGCACCACCTGTCGGCCGGGTACTCGCGGATCACCGCCCTGATCGACAACGTGCTGGACTACCAGCGCCTGGACCGGGGCGAGGACAAGCTGCGGCCCGAGCCGGTCGGCATGGACGACGTGCTGGCCGCGGCGGTCGAGGGCGCGGTCGAGCTGATCGGGCCGGGACGGGCCCAGTTCGCGGTGCACGCGGCGCCGGTCCGGGTGTCGGTCGACGGCCCCCGGATGGCCCAGGCGCTGGCCCATCTGATCGCCGACGTCGCCGGGGTGGACGCCACGGGCAACTCCGTCTCGTTCGCCGGCGACTCCACCATCGTGGTGGCCGCCGCCCAGCGCGGCAAGGTGGTCCGCATCGACGTACGCGGCCCGAGCGCGGGCGGCGACCCGGTCCATCTGCCGCTGGCCCGCGGCGTCATCGAGCACCACGGCGGCGTGCTCCAGACCCACGACGTGCCCGGCCAGGGCAGCGCCTACGTCCTGGAGGTGCCGCTCGGCCTGGACCCGGAGGAGGCGTCAGCCGACGCGGACCAGGGTTCCCAGGCCGACGGTCCCGACGGCCGGAGCGGGGGCGGGGCGCGCACGGCGCAGCGGCCCGCGCTCAGGGCGGTTCCGCGCGCGGGGGCGCGCACTCCACGAAACGAGCCGGCGGGAAAGCTCCCGCGCTCCCGCCGTCCAGGGAAGGGTCCGCACCCTCCTCGGTGCCCGGCCCCCGCCCCGAGACGCCCGGCACCGCGGCGGACCGCAAGCCCCGGGACGCCGGGGACGAGCGGCCGACCGCCGCGGAAGGGCCCGGCGGGCTTCGCGGGCCGGTCCGGCCCGAGCAGCCGTACGACGGGGACACCGGCACGGTCGTCGCGCCGTGGGCGATCCCGGCCGCCGCCGACCAGGGCGCGGCGCCGACCGGCCGCCGCCGCGCGCTGCGCCACCCCGATGACGCCGTCCAGGGCGACGAGTCCGAGGTGGCCGCCGCGGCACTGGAGGCCGTGGGCCAGGCCGCCCCGCCGGGCGCCGGGGGCGGCGTGCCCGGCCCGCCTCGGAGGAGCAGGAAGCCGCCGAGGTGCGGGAACTGGCCGCACCCCGCATCCCCAACGCCCTGCCGCCCGCGGGCACTCCGACGACCGTCCCTGACCACTTGGGCGGCGGGGCCGAACCCGGCGCCCAGGGCGGCGGCTCCCCGACGCGCGCCCCGGTGCTCCGGAGCCGGCTCCCGGCACCGGCCGCCGTGGCCGCCGCCCCGTGGAGGCCGCGCCGTCGCCCGTCCCCGGCCCGCCGTACGCGATCGAACCGCCGCAGCCGCCGGCCTGGCCGCAGCCGGGCGGAGCGACCGCGGCCGACGCCTCGGACGGGGCCCCACCGCCCCGAACGGACCCGCCGCCCCGGCCGGACCCACCGCCTCGAACGGACCCACCGCCTCGGACGGACCGCGCCCGGATGCCGAGCCGACCGCTCCGAGCGCAGGCCCGGCCGAGGCCGCCGGGCACTCCCCCGCGTCCGCCCCCGTGCGCCACACCGCGTGGCCCGACGCCGAGCAGTCGCAGGCCAGGCTCGGCCCCGCCCAGTGGCCCGCGCCGGCCGACCAGGCCGCGCCGCACGGTCCCGCCCTTCCCGGCGGGGGCGGTGGCCGCGTCCAGCAGGGCTACCAGGATCCGCACGGCCAGCACAGCCAGCACGGTCAGCAGGGAATGCCGGACCCGTCGCTGCAGAGCCACGGCCGCGCGATCAGCGTGCGCGCTCTCGGGCAGGGCACGCCGCCCTTCGGCGGCGACCCCGGTGAGCAGACCCCGACGCAGGCCGCGCAGGCGCAGCACCCCAACGGCCTGCCCGCGCAGGTCGCGGCGGGCGGCTCCGGCCGTCGGCGGCGGCTCGCCGCGCCGCAGGACGGACCGTCGGTGAGCGCGCTGCCGCTCGTGCCCAGCCAGCCGGGAGCCCAGACGGGAGCCCAGACCGCCTCGCAGGCCGGCGTGCGGGTCGGACAGCCAGGGCCGCAGCCCGGAGCCCAGCCCGTCGCTCCGGCAGGAACGCAGCCCGCCGACCGTCCGGGCGCGCCGGGCAGCGACCGCGAGGCCCGCCAGCACCCGCAGGCAGACCCGGACAGCGGCCAGCTCCCCGTCCGCAGGACCGGCACGCCGTCGGACGTCCCGTCCGGCACCGCCCCGGAGACGGCGTCGACGCGCCCGGTACCGGCCGAGCCGGGCCCCCGGGCCCAGGGCGGGCGCGCCTACGCGATCGGCGCTCCGGCGGCTGGCGCGGCCGAGGGGCCCGAGCCGTTGGACGGCCCGAACGGCGCGATCGACGTGACCGACACCATGGGCCACGAGCCCGTGGGCAGCCACGGGCCCCACCCGCGCGTCGGCTTCGGTCCCGCTGTCGGCCCCGGCGCGGTGCCCGACGTCCGCGACGCGGCCGACGACCACCCCGACATCCCGCTCGACGAGCCCCGCCGCCTCCTGGTGTGGCCCGAGCCCGACGTCTCCACCCGGCAGGCGCTGACCGACCGGGGGTACCGTCCGGTGACCGTACGGTCGCGTGAGGAGGTCGACGCGCAGGTGGCCGAGCCGCCGGCCGCACTCTTCGTCGACCCGCTGACCGGGCCGATCACCCGTACGGCGCTCCAGTCGCTGCGCCAGGCCGCGGCCGCCGCCGAGGTGCCCGTCCTGGTCACCGCGGGGCTGGGCCAGGCCACCCGGGAAGCCGCCTACGGCGCCGATCCCGCGGTGCTGCTGAAGGCCCTGGCGCCGCGCGACAGCGACCAGCACCCGCCGCGGGTGCTGCTGGTGGAGGGCCACGACCCGATCGCCGACGCCTTCTCCGCGACCCTGGAGCGGCGGGGGATGCAGGTCACGCACGCGGACTCGGAGTCCGACGCGATGACGAAGGCCGCGCAGGTCCACCCCAACCTGGTGGTGATGGACCTGATGCTGATCCGGCGCCGCCGCCAGGGCATCGTGGACTGGCTGCGCGGCAACTCCCGGCTCAACAGCACGCCCCTGGTCGTCTACACCTCCGCGGACATCGACCCGGACCAGCTGTCGCGGCTGGCGTCCGGCGAGACGGTGCTCTTCCTGGCCGAGCGCTCCACGAGCCCGGACGTGCAGTCCAGGATCGTCGACCTGTTGGGCAAGATCGGGGCGTAGCGGGGCGTAGCAGCCACTCCTCGGACCCTCTCCGCCGCTGAACCGCGCGGCCGAGGATCCGGGGAACGGACCGGGGCCGGGGACGGGCCAGGGGACGGGGCAGGGAACGGCCGGGGCAGGCCGGTCGGGGCCGGTCGGGGACGGCCGGGGCCGGAGACGTCGGGGTCCAGGGGCGTGGCCGGGAGCCTGGGGGTCGGCAGGCGGTCCGGGAGGTGTGGGGTCCGGGTGCCGGTGCCGGTGCCGGGGTCCGGGTGCGCGGGCGGAGGCTCGGGGGTCGGATCCGGGTTCGGGGGTCAGATCCGGGTGACGTCCAACTCGCCGTCGGCGTAGGACTTGCGGATCACCTTCTTGTCGAACTTGCCGACGCTCGTCTTCGGCACCGCCGACAGCGTCGCCCACCGGTCGGGCAGTTGCCAGCGCGCGACCCGTTCGGCGAGGAAGTCCCGCAGCCCCTCGAAGCCGGCGGCCGCGCCCTCGCGCAGGACGACCGTGGCGAGCGGGCGTTCGCCCCAGCGGTCGTCTGGCACCGCCACCACCGCGGCCTCGACCACGTCGGGATGGGCCATGAGGTGGTTCTCCAGGTCGACCGAGGAGATCCACTCACCACCCGACTTGATCACGTCCTTCACCCGGTCGGTGATGGTGAGGAAGCCGTCCTGCGAGATGGTGCCCACGTCGCCGGTGCGCAGCCAGCCGTCCGGGCTGAACCTGTCCTCGGGACGGTCGGGCTCACCGTCCGCGCCGCCGAAGTACGCGCCGGCGATCCACGGCCCGCGTACCTCCAACTCGCCCGCCGACCGGCCGTCCCACGGCAGCACCGAGCCGTCCGGGCCGACCAGCCGGGGCTCGACGGAGGCGGGGAAGCGCCCCTGGGTGACCCGGTACGCCCACTCCTCCTCCGGCCCGACGCCCGCCGGCGGGTGCGCGGTGGTGCCCAGGGGAGAGGTCTCGGTCATCCCCCAGGCGTGGCACAACCGCACCCCCAACTGCTCGTCGAACGCCTTCATCAGCGACGGCGGGCACGCCGAGCCGCCGATGGTGACCTGCCGCAGCGAGCGGACCTCGCGCGGCCTGGCGGTCAGTTCGGCGAGCAGGCCCTGCCAGATGGTGGGGACGGCCGCGGCGTGGGTGGGGCGCTCGCTCTCGATCATCTCGGCCAGCGGGCCGGGCTGGAGGAAGCGGTCGGGCATCAGCAGGTTCACGCCCGACATGAAGGCGGCGTGAGGGACGCCCCACGAGTGGACGTGGAACATGGGCACGATGAGCAGCGAGACGTCGCGACAGGTCAGGCCCATCGACTCGGTGGCGTTGACCTGCATGGAGTGCAGGTAGACCGAACGGTGGCTGAACACCACGCCCTTGGGGTTGCCCGTGGTGCCCGAGGTGTAGCACATGGCGGCGGCCTCCCGCTCGTCCAGCTCGGGCCAGTCGTACGTGGCCGGGCGGTCGGCGATCAGCTCCTCGTAGGTGTGCACGGCCGGACGGCAGCCGTCGAGCGGTGACAGGTCCGCCGGACCGACGACGACCACGTGCTCGACCGGCGCCATGGCCGGCAGCAGCGGGGCGAGCAGCGGCACGAGGGTGCCGTCGACCAGGATCACCCGATCGGCGGCATGGTTGACGATCCAGGTGAGCTGGTCCACGGGCAGCCGCAGGTTGAGGGTGTGCAGCACCGCGCCCATGGACGGGATCGCCAGATACGCCTCAAGGTGCACGCTGTTGTTCCACATGAGGGTCGCCACCCGCTCGCCCCGGCCGACGCCGAGTTCGCCGCGCAGCGCGTTGGCGAGCCGGGCCGCCCGGTCGCCGATCTCCCGGAAGGTACGGCGCCGCGGCTGCTCCCCTCCGGTCCAGGTCGTGACGGTGGACCGCCCGTGCACGGACCGGCCGTGCTCCACGATGCGGCTCACGAGCAGCGGGACGTCCTGCATGGTGCTCAGCACGCGGGCCTCCGGAGGCGGCGACGGCGGTATCCCGCGATTGTGCTTGCATACCGAGTGGTATGTCACTACCTCTCACACGGACGTGTCCGGTCCCGCGACGTGTCCGATCCCGCGACGGCGTGTCCGGTCCCGCGACGGCGCCGGAGCTTCGAGGACCGTGCCCGCCCGGGCGCACTGCTTCAGACGACCGAGAGTTCGAGCTCCGGATCGTCCCGCAGCTTGCCCAGCGCGCGCGAGACCGCGCTCTTGACCGTCCCGACCGAGACCCCCAGCGCCTCGGCGGTCTGCACCTCGCTCATGTCCTCGTAGTACCGCAGCACGACCATGGCGCGCTGACGCGGTGGAAGCCTGCCCACCGCCCGCAGCAGCGCGTCCCGTTGGGCCTGCTGCTCGACGATGTCGGGCCCGGACACGGCGCGCTCCGGCAACTCGTCCGTGGTGAACTCGTCGACCTTGCGCTTGCGCCACTGCGACGTACGGGTGTTCACCAGGGTGCGGCGGACGTAGCCGTCGACCGCCCGGTGGTCGTCGATGCGGTGCCAGGCCAGGTAGGTCTTGGTCAGCGCCGTCTGCAGCAGGTCCTCCGCGTCGGCGGGGTTGGGCGTCAGCGAGCGCGCGGTGCGCAGCAGCGTGGGGCCCTTGCTGCGGACGTAGGTCGTGAACTGTCTCGTGTCGGCGCTGCCGCGCACAGACGTGGTCATGGCTCCCACGCTAGGAGCAGTCCGCGCCCGGCGGATCGGCCGCAAGTGCCGAAGAGAAATCACCCTCAGGTCGTAGGAGGGGGGTTGTCCGCACCACCCCGGGGTGGAGCAGGCCGGCGCCTACCCTGAGGGGTCACCCGAGGGGGGTCGGGGTCGGCCGTACCCGAGCCGGTCCCGGGGCGCGGGCTGCTGGCGTCCCGGCCACGGTCCCGGCTCACGTCCGGGCTCAAGTGCCGGCTCAAGTGCCGGCTCAGGTCCCGGCTCACGCAAGGCTCACGTCCCGGCTCACGTCCGGGCTCAGGTCCTCGGGTCGGCGGCGGGAGCGACCGTGGCGGTCATCGGATGACGGCCACGGGGGCGTCCACCAGGTCCCGGTCCACGGTGAGCTGTCGACCGCCGTGGGTCTCCGTGACGGCTCCCGCGTACTGGTGGACCCGCTCGTGCGGGCTCCAGGCGCCCTCGGCCAGCACGGGCTCCCGGGTGACGCCGGCGGCTGCGCCCCAACGGGCGTACCAGAGCACGTCCGGCAGGTGCGTCATCCCCCGCTCGCGGGCGCGTTCGAGGTCCGCCGCCCCGGAATCGGCGCTGCTGTAGAAGCCCGCCAGGTAGCCGGCCCGCGTCACCCTCTCGTCCCAGGCGCGGATGAACGCCAGTGTGGTGCGCGCACAGCGGGCCTTCCCCGTGTCGTACGCCTCCATGTCCAGGTACAGCGGGCTGCCGGGGGCGATCGCCAGGGCCCGTGCCCGCTCGACGGCGTCGGCCGCCTCCTCGGCTCCCTGGCCGGCGGGCCGCGCCGAGTCGATCGGGTGCGGGTTCGCCCGGCCCCCTCCGGCGCAGGGACTCTGCGAACCGGCGTAGACCGGCAACAGGTGCCAGCCGTCCGCGTCCGTGCGGCGCACCCAGTCGGCGGTCAGGTAGGTCTGCTTGGCGCAGGCCCGCGAGCGCCCGCCGAAGTAGATGCCGACGGCGCGGTACGCGGAATGCCTCCGCCACGCCTCCATGGTGGCCGGATCCGGAGCCTGGCATGCGTCGAACCCGGCGCCTTGGAAGACGCGCGGAGAGGTGCGGATGTCCGCGTGCTCGGCCGCGAAGACGGAGGCGGGGGCGTAGGCGGAAGCGGAGGCGGAGGCAAAGGCAGCCGAGACGGAGGCGGCCGACGTGGAGGCGGAGGCCGACGGAGCCGTCGGCAACAGCAGCCCTGTCCACCCCAGTACCGCAGCGGCAACGGCTACGAAGCGGGTGATCATCCTCTTATCGCCCATTGGGCGAGTGAACGACGCCGCACGCGCCGGACAGCGCAGACACGCCGCCCGCCACCCGACTGCCGGACAGCGCCCCCACCCGCGCCGAGTCGCCCCTCGCGACCTCACCTCCTCCTGGGCGACCGAACCTTCCTCACCTTCCTCGCTCCTGCTCGCCCCCATGGGGCCGGCCCTCTTCCCCTCGGGCCGACCCCACTTCCCCCCTTTCCGCGCCGCACCCCCGATCAGCCCCCACCCCTCGGACCGGCCCTCTTCGTGCCCCCCTTCGGCCCCGGCTGGCCCCGCCAGCCTCCTTCCGCCCCTCTGATGCCTCCTTCTGCCCCGCCCCAGGGTCACCCGGCCGTTCCCCCGGGTCCGGACCGGCCGGCCCCACCCCCCAACACCCCCTCGACAGCGGACACGTCGCGTCGGCGCGGCATCGGACGGCGCCGGAACCGCCCCCGCCTCGGCGCCGTCCAGGCGATCCCCCACACCCGAAACAGCCGCGCGTTCTTTGTCCACACCCTGTGGACAAAGAATCCCCTTCCGCAACCACCCGCTTTCCCGCCCCGAGAACAGCGACGGCATGGCGGTACCGCAGCCGTGGCGCACTCTCCCCCCGGAGAGGTCGCCGGTCCCCCCTCATTCCCCCGCCGGCAGCGTCGGCGGCGCCCGCCAGGCCGCCCGTGTTCTCCCGACCCCCGACACCACGGCCGCCCGCGGTCGCGGAGCCGTCGGCGTGGCCCCGGAACGCGAGTCGAGCACGGCGCGGCGGAAACCGCTCACCGACACCGCCTGGAAGCGGGCCTCCGCGAACACCCGCACCCGGGCGGCCGGCAGCACGGCCGACCCACCCGTGAGCGGCAGCGCGGCAAGAGGCGCAAGGACTCGGACGGTACTGAGAACGGTGGGGAAACCTGCCATGACAATCCTCCAGGAACGGTGGGCCTCGGCGCACCGACGGGCTTCCGGCCTTCCGTCCCGCCGGAGGCCCTGTCGTCGCCAGGAGCAGAACTGCCCACCCCAGCCCGGCGAATGCGGCCGCCCGATCCCTTTCCCTCGGACGCGTGACGGACCGACGCCAAACCTCAACGAGGCCGCGTCCTGGATCACCCGCGCCCACTCGCACGCCCCGCACCACGCCGCGCGCCCCGCCATCAGAGCGACAACCCGTCACCTCAGAGGCTTCGCGGTGTCCTTCGGCTCCTGGATCAGCCGATCCCCCGCAGGTGGCCGACGTCCCCCCGCGCCACCAGACGCATCGTCGTACCGTCACCGTCCCAGCGGGTCACCGAGGCGTTGGGGACCGGCACAAGGTCCGGCGGCGGAGCGCCGACCCCCGCCAGCACCTGGTCGACCGCCATCACCACCGCGTCGTGCGCCACCAGGGCCACATGCCGCCCGGACGCTCCCTCCCCCAGCTCGCGGAGCAGGTCACGCACCCTTACGGTGACGTCCGCCAACGACTCACCGCCCGGCGGCCGGTAGTACCAATCACCCACCAGGTCGCGCCGTTCGGCCTCCCGGGGCGCGTACGCACGTACGGCCGGTGGCGTCATCAACTCGATAACGCCCGTCTCCCGGTCCCGCAACCGCTCGTCCACCAGCGGCTCGGGGCAGGCCGCCCACTCCCCACGAGCGGCCTCGGCCAACACCTCCCACGTCCGCCGGGCCCGGACGTACGGCGAGCACACCACGATCTGCGGCCGGTCCGAGGGCTCCAGCCCGGCCAGCCATTCCCCGGTCGCCGCCGCCTGCCGGACGCCGAACGGCGAGAGGCCCACCCGGATGTCGATCCCCTCGGGAACGGTGAGGTCCGGATCGTTCTCCCGCTCGGCCCGCGCGAAGAGGACGTTGGCGGTGCTCTGCCCGTGGCGGATCAGCGTCAGCCGCCCCAGCGCACACCGGAAGGGCAACGGGCGCGCGCCAGCCGCACCCCTTCCAGCCTCCACCCCCGCCCCAGCACGGCTCGCGCCTTCCACCCCGGCGCCCCGACCCCCCACCCCGTCGCCCTGAGTCCCGTCCGCCCGCATCGCGCGCCGCCTCCCGGAGCCCGTCGCCCTACCTCCGCCCCTGCTTACCACGCACCCCCGCCTGAAGCACCCCACCCGGAACCCAGCCGACCGAACCCGCCAGCAGCACCCCCCCCACCCCGAAGACGACCCGCCACCCTCCCCTCCCGCGAGCTCCCGTCCCGCCGAGAACCACCGGTCGCCACAGAGGGGCACAACTCCAGAGCCGTGGGGATCACGCGCCGTCGGCGATGGAACGCGGTGCCCCCGTCGAACTGGCGACCACCAGGGCCTGGAGTCCGCTCCACGCCTGGTCCACGCACTGGCCAACAGGGGTCCGCACACGCCCCACCATGGGACCGCCACAACGCAGAGCGGGTGCCCCGAGACTCGGGGCACCCGCTCTGACGTGCTGCAAGAACTACCTGCGCGGAGGCTGTGGGATTTGAACCCACGGTGACATCGCTGCCACGACGGTTTTCAAGACCGTTCCCTTCGGCCGCTCGGGCAAGCCTCCCCCTGGGCGCCCGGGGTGGGGCGCCCTAGGGGAGATAGCGTAACGGGTCAGCTGTCGCTGTCGCCGATGCGGCTGCCAAGGGTGAGCGTCGCGGTGTGGCTGGAACCGTCGCGGGTGTAGGTGACGGTGACCTTGTCGCCCGGCTGGTGCTGCCAGATCTCGCCGATCAGGGTCTCACCGCTGTCGATCATCGTGCCGTCGAACTTGGTGATCACGTCGCCCGACTTCAGGCCGGCCGCGGCGCCGGGGCCGCCCGCGGTGATGGCCGTGCTGGGGTCGGTGGAGATCTCCGCGCCGTCGCCGCTGTACTGGGTGTCCAGCTGGACGCCGATCACCGGGTAGACCGGCTTGCCGGTCTTGATCAGCTGTTCCGCGACCCGCTTCGCCTGGTTGATCGGGATCGCGAAGCCCAGGCCGACGCTGCCGCCCTGGCTGCCGTCCGTCGAGCTGCCGCCGGGCTGGATGGCCGAGTTGATGCCGATCACCGCGCCGCTGGCGTTGAGCAGCGGGCCGCCGGAGTTGCCGGGGTTGATGGAGGCGTCCGTCTGGATCGCGCTCATGTAGGAGGCGCTGGACCCCTCGCCGTCGCTGGAGGCCACCGGTCGGTGGACCGCGGAGACGATGCCGGTGGTGACGGTGCCCGACAGGCCGTAGGGGGCGCCGACCGCGATGGTGGCGTCGCCGACGGCGGCACGGTCGGAGTCGGCGAGCGGCAGCGGGGAGAGCTTGATGCTGCCGGCGTTCTTGAGCTTGATCACGGCGACGTCGTAGCCCTGTGCGCGGCCGACGATCGAGGCGTCGTAGGTGGTGCCGTTGGAGAAGGTGACCGTCAGCTTGCCGCTGTCGGCGGCTGCGGCCACGACGTGGTTGTTGGTGAGGATGTGGCCCTGCGTGTCGAAGACGAAGCCGGTGCCGGTGTCGCTCTCCTGGCCGTTCTGCGCCTTGATCGTCACGACGCTGGGCAGTACGCGGTTGGCGATTCCGGCCACCGAGGTGGGTGCCCGGTTGAGCGCCTTGCTGGCAGCAGGCGCGGAGATGGTGGTGGAGCCGGAGTTGTCGTTGTGCTTGGCGGCAAAGTAGCCGACACCGCCACCGATGCCGCCCGCCACCACCGCGGCCACCAGCACCGCGGCCACGAGGCGGCCGATGCCGCGTCGGCCGCCGCGGCCGCCCTCGGGGGAGCCGGGCGAGCCGGGGGCATCGGGGTGCCCCAGCCCGGGCCGCCGGGCTGGCCGGGGCCGCCGGGGCCGGGCTGCGGCGTGGCGTACGCGGGCGTGGACGGCACCGCGTACGGGTCGTGGACGGGGTGCGGCGCCGGGTTCTCGCCCTGCGGGCCGCCGGCGGGCGGCTGCTCGGAGGCGAAGACGGCGGCCGGTGCCGCGTCCTGCGGCTGCCCGGCGGGGGCACCGTAACCGGCAGGGGCCTCGTGTCCGGCGGGGGCGCCGTACGTCGGAGCAGCGGGCTGATGCGGCTGCGGCTGCGGGGCGTTCGGCGGGGTGTCCTGAGGGGTCGCGGAGTACACCGGGGCGGCGTACGCGGGAGCTGCCTGCGGGGGCACCGGAGGGGCCGGCGGGTGCGGGATCTCGTACGGCGCCGGAGCCGGTGCCGACGCCTGGGCCGGGGCCGGGGCGGCAGGCTGCTGGTGGGCGAGCTGCGCGGGCGGCGCACCGTAGGGCGACGGCGGACCGACCGGCGGCGGGGCCTGGGGCGCGACCGCCTCCGCGCGCTCCTCGGCGGGCCGCGCGGCCTGAGCCGGGATGTGGTCGGACCCCGGCGTGCCGGCCTGGTCGGACGACCCCGCCGACCCCGACGGGCCGGACAGGTGCGCGGGGCCGTCGGACGGAGCGGAGGGAGCCGGGGGAACCGGGGCCGCCGGGGCACCGTCGGGCGCCACCGCCGACTCCGCAGCCGGCTCCGTGGACCCGGCCTCGTTCTCGGTGCTCACAGCGTTACTCCTCAGGGTCATGACCAATCAAACAGCGACAGGCAGCCGTCGGCCGGCCACCACGTCGTACACCACAGCATTTCCCACGGCGTGTCGGACCGCCGTAAGGCGTAGCTGTGTACCACGCGGCACCGGCTGCCCGGTCCCGCGGCCGCGCCCGGGACGGCGAGCTCGGCACGGCGGCCCGCCGCACGGTGGCACCATGGCTCGGTGACCTCCGCACACGTGGCCCCGGCTCCGCACCTGGAGGGACGACCGGTCCAGGTCGTCGCCCACCGGGGCGCTTCCGAGGATGTACCAGAACATACGCTCGCCGCGTACCGGAAGGCCATCGAGGACGGCGCGGACGCGCTGGAGTGCGACGTACGGCTGACCGCCGACGGGGAGCTGGTGTGCGTCCACGACTGGCGGGTGAACCGGACCTCCAACGGGCGCGGGGCGGTCTCGTCGCTGGAGCTGGCGGACCTCGCGGCGCTGGACTTCGGCTCCTGGAAGGGCCAGCAGGGCGACTCCGAGGCGCCCGAGCGCTTCGACCCCGGTGAGCGCAGCCGGGTACTGACGCTGCGCCGCCTGCTGGAGCTGGTCGCCGACACCGAGCGCAGGGTTGAGCTGGCCATCGAGACGAAGCACCCCACCCGCTGGGCCGGACAGGTGGAGGAGCGGCTGCTCGACCTTCTGGGCCACTTCGGCCTGGACCACCGCTCCCCGGACGGTGCTCCTTCGGCTGTCCGGGTGATGAGTTTCTCAGTGCGCTCACTGCGCCGGGTGCGGGCCGCGGCGCCCGGGCTGCCGACGGTCCACCTCACGCAGTACGTCCTGCCCCGCTACCGCGACGGCCGCCTCCCGCTGGGGGCGACGATCGCGGGTCCCGGCGTGCGGGTGCTGCGGGCCCACCCCGGCTACGTCGAACGGGCGCATCAGGCGGGCCATCCGGTGCACGTCTGGACGGTGGACCGTCCGGAGGACGTCGAGTTGTGCGTACGCCTCGGTGTGGACGCGATCATCACCAACCGGCCGCGGCAGGTGCTCGCCCAGCTCGGGCGTTGAGCCGGCGGCGCCCGACAGCTCCCTGTCCGCCCCCGTCCCGCGTCCGTCCCCGTAACCGCCGCCTTCCCACCCTGGGGCGCGTTCCCTGGAGCGCGTTCTTGGGGCACCTTCCTTGTGCCTCCCCTGGGCCCCCTCTGAGCGTCACCTAGACGTTGTCTGGGCATCGTCTGGGCATCGCCCGAGCCCTCGGATCACTGCCCAGCGCGGCATGCACGCCATGGGCGGCCTTTCGACGGCCGCCGGGCTCCGGCGGAGGCGGAAGACCGCCGCAGTCCGTGCCATTGGCATAGGCCACGGGCCGACTGTCAGGGAGGCGCAAAAGATCGCGGTTGGGCCGTTTCCGGTCGAGTTCCAAAGGGCATTCACCCTGTGGCGTGGGGTGAAGGAGGTCTCGGGGGTGTCGTTGATGGTGGCGCAGCGAGTGCCGACGTCCACGATCATGGCCCTGCCCCATGGTCCGACGGGTGTCGCGGACGCGAGAAGGCGACTGCGCTCGGACCTGGGTGCCCAGGGCGTGCCGGAGTCGGTGATGGACGACGCCGTCCTTATCGTCTCCGAGCTGATCAGCAACTCCTGTCGGCATGCCCGCCCCCTCGGGGAGGCGCTGGCGGAGCGTGTGGGCGACGGCGCAGGACGGTTTCCGGCGGATGCCCGGGGGGCTGCGGACCCGCTGCCGGGCGGGATAAGAGCCGCGTGGTCGGTGGGCCAGGACGGGCTGCTCGTGCTGGAGGTCACCGACGGCGGCGGGCCGACGCGCCCCCGCCCGGCCAGCCCTTCCCTGACGGCACGGGGCGGCCGCGGGCTCGGCATCGTGGAGAGCCTCGCCCTGCGATGGGGCGTCCGGGACGCCCCGGGCGAGGTGACGGTGTGGGCGGTGCTGCCGGTGCGGGGCCGCCACGCACGGCGCGACGGCAGCCCCGGCACCGGGCTCGGCCTGCCCTTGGGGGTCCCGATCGGGCTGCCGCTGGACCTCGCCGAGTCGCTGGACGACCTGGCGTAGGCGCCTTGCTCATATTGCTCACATTGATCACATCGCTCGGGTTGCTCACGTTGCTCGCGTTGCCCGCACAGGCGTCCTGCTCGTGCAGGCCGCGTGGCGGCATAGGCGCGTCGGTGGCGCGGCAGCCGGGTCGTCGGCGTCCGATCCCTGGTGCCGAGGCTCGCTCGGGGTGCGTGGTCGCAAGCCGAGCTGTTCGAGCCGGTACGAGCCAGTACGAGCCAGTACGAGCTGAACCGGACCGGACCAAGCCCGTCCCATCCGGACCGCCGGACGGAGCCGGGTGGGCCGGCAAGCGGGCCCCAGCGGGACGGTGGTCGTACCTGCCCCCGGACGCCCGTCCGTTCGCCCGAAGGGGCTGCCGTGCGCCGTCCGCCCTGCCCGCCGGACCGCGCACGTCACCTCGACGCCCGCCGGCGCACGCCCCGGAGCGGTCCTCCGGTCCCCGCTCTCCCGGCCCCAGCCCCGCGCCCCGCCGCAGCGTGGCCCACCCGCCCCGCGCGGACGGTCCGGAACGGCCCCTCGGTAGCGCTAGGCTCGCCGCCGAAGACCGGAAGAGCCGTAGACCGGAAGAACCGCCGCACCGGCGCCGTACCGGGAGAGACCGGGAGAGAACGAGCCATGGCCAAGAAGCGCGCCACCGCCACCAAGCCCAGCCCCAAGGCCGCCCCGGGCGACGCCGTGCCGGTCGTCGGCGCGCGCGAGCCCTGCCCGTGCGGCTCCGGCCGCCGGTACAAGGCATGCCATGGGCGTGAGGCGGCGCACGCCGTGACCGAGCTGGTGCGCCGGCCGTTCGAGGGGCTGCCCAACGAGTGCGACTGGGTGGCGCTGCGCGAGCTGGTGCCGGCCGCCACGGTGCCGCTGAAACTGAAGGACGGCCTGCCCGAGGGCGTACCGTCCGTCACCCTGGCCACCGTGCTCCCCATGGCCTGGCCGGCGCTGCGCCGGGACACCGGCGCGGTCCTGCTCGGACTGCAGAACGACGCCGCCTCCGGCGACATCAGCCGCGACCTCGCCGGCACCCTGCTGCGCGCGCTCGCCGCCGAGCCGGGCAACCCGGTGGAGGGCGCCCGCCCGGCCGCCGACGGGCCCCGGCTCCAGGACCTGCTCGACCTGACGGCACCGTTCGAGCCGGAGGTGCACACCGGGTTCGGGTTCTGGCTGGAGGATGCCGAGGCGGCCACGGGCGAGGTGGCGGCCTCGCTCGAACGGGCCAACGAGGCGGCCATCCCGACCGTGCGGCTGTCCGGGCTCGATGCCGCGTACTGGTGCGAGACGCCGGAGAAGAACCACCTGCGCTGGGTGATGCCGCACGCCGAGGAGGGGCTGCTGGACGCGCTGGCCCGGCTGCACGCCGCAGGCGCGTCCTCGCTGGGCGAGGGCACCCGCCTGGTCGGCTCCTTCCGGGCGCACGGCCTGGTGGTGCCGGTCTGGGACCTGCCGACCGGGATGTCCGCGGACGACGTGGAGAAGCCGGCCGCGGCCTTCGGCGAGCGTCTGGCCGAGGTCCTGGAGCGCACGGAGCCGCTGACGGCCGAGGAGCGCAGGGCCCGTAGCGGGTTCACCAACCGGCAGATCACGCTGAGCTGACGCCCAGGTCCGGGTCGGCCTGCTTGGGACCGACCCGGACCGCCGAGTCAGCGCCGGGGTCCTCTCGGGCCCTGGCCTTCCCGGACCGAGGAGACCGGGCGCCGCCGGCGGCGCCCGGTCTCCTCGGTCCGGCCTGCGAACGGGGCACACGGGCAGACCGAGAGGGATTCCGTACCAAGCGGTCGGTCAGTGAGTCTGATCACAACACCATTGAAAACGCCGGGTCATGGCCCTCTGGGCCTGAAGAGTGAATTTGCGATCAGCCGAAGTCTTGTTACCGTTTGAACAGCCCGGTCGCTGGTGCATCCCCCGTCGCCAGCGATCGGGCCTTTTCATGCCCGCGACCGGCTCGCGCGCCCGCGCCCACGTCCGAGCCCCCGTCCGCCCGCACCCACGTCCGCGCCCACGACCTGGCGGCAGGCTGTCGGCGACAGCGACCTCGCCCGAAGATGTACGGCGGCCTCGCCGATGCCTCCGTGGCGCCGCCCTGGGAGAGGGATCAGCCCAGGCCCATGAGCGCACCGGCGCAGGGCAACCGGGCCGGCTCAGTGGTCGCCGGCAGACGGTACGGACCGGTGCTCCGCCGCGCTCTGCCCGACACCCCCGTGACGCCCGTCGCCACTCCCGTGCTCCGCGCCGGCCGCCGCGACCGCGAGCGGCAGCACGACGGCGAGCGCGGCCGCGCTGGCCATCGCCACCCGGCGCAGCCCGGCCACCCGCATCCGCTCCTGCTCGTCCGACGCCGCCGCGGCGCGCACGGCACCCGCGTCGGCCGCCGAGAAGGGCGGGGACACCGCGGGCGGCGGGGACGGCGGGGACGACGCCGACAGCGAAGCCGGCGAGGCGAAGGAGGACTTCCCGGAGTAAGGGCTCACGGATGCGGGACTCACAGATGACGGGCTCACGGAGAGGGAGTTCGCGGTAGGGACGTTCGACGTCAAAGGGCACACCTGGACTCTGCGGCGACCGGCACCCCCCGCACGGTCGAACATAACGCGACCCCGGCGCCGCATCAGGCGACACTCCGACAGCTGTGCGAAGTCATCCGGCCCATCCGGCTCATGGGGCCCGCGGGGTTCACCGGCCTCACCACGTCCGCACGGTTCACAGGGCTCACAGGAGGGCCGCCAGAGGCCTCAGTACGTCAGCCGGTCGCCGTCGGGCGCGCTGCACCCCGCCCGCACCAGCGCGTCCACGAGAACGTCGATCCTCGGCAGCCAGGGCGCGCGCCCGCCGTCGGGGACCGCGGGCGGCCGGACCCAGTACGGCGCCCCGGGACATTCGGCGGCCGGGGGCAGGACCACGTAGCCGCCCTCACCGTGGAAGCGCAGCGACGTGGGCACCCAGTCGCAGGTGTCGAGCAGTTCGCCGAGCTCGGCCAGGGAGTAGGGCGCGACGAGGAAGACGTACCGGCTCGACGTGGCCAGCACCGGGCCGAGGCGCACCCCCAGCCGTTCCATGGCGTCGAGGGCGGGAGGGCCGGCGGAAGCGGGCAGGCTCGCCGCCGAGACCCGGTCGCCGGTGGCGAGCACGATCGGTGCCTCGGGCCTGCGGGTCCACCACCAGCGCACCATGCGCTCGTCGCGGGTCGCGGCGAGCAGGCCCGGGTCGAGGGGGTGCGCTCCGGGGACCGGGCAGCCGCGCCGCCCGCAGGAGCAGGCGGCGGGACCGAGCGCACGCCGGGCGGCTCTGCGGTCGGGGCCGACGCCGGGCACCACGCGCCAGCGCCACCCGGCGGCGTAGCCCAGGGCCGCGTCGAGATACGCGGTCCGTGCCCTCCGCCGGAGAGAGATCTTGCGTCGCCTTCCGAGGATCTCGCGCATCAGCGCTCGTTCCTTTCCGTTAACGCCCAGGGATCTGCCCACTGCACACAACGTAACTGTCGAGCACACCGCACATGAGGCGGCACTTGCGCCGCCGGCCGAGCGTGGAACGTGGCGGAGGGGTGTGCACGTGCGCACACCTGGTGGTCCTGTTCTCGCGGCGCCCTGAGCGCGGGCCTCGCATGGTCCGCGTGGGACGCGGCGCTCCCTCGCCCCTCGGGGTTGGGCCGGCCGTCACCTGTATACGTACTTACGACGCGTGGACCTGACGTCGGGTTCCTACCCAGCGCCCGGGAGTTGACGCGCCGTCGGCTGCGCACAGTCGACCGTGCGCATACCCGGGGCAGGGCTCTTTCCGGCCAACCTTCTTCGCACCCCGCCGTGTCATGACATCACCCGACACCACTGGCTCTACCCGGACAATCCTGGACTTGCCCGTGAACGTACGTTAGAAGTGGGGTCCTTGATAGCGCCGCAGCACGACCTGGGGGTTCGCGATGCTGTTCACGCAGGTGCTCCGCGTTCCGCCGCCCGGGAGCATCCTTCGCCACGCCAGCAGGCCGCCGTCCGGAAGCCGTCAGCCGTGAGCCCGGTCCGCCACGGAAAAGTGGCTGGAAACGAGCCCGCCGCCGGCGCCCCGGCGCACACTGCGGCCCCTTCCGCACCACCTCCGGTCGCCGGGGCGCCGGCTGAGCCGTCGGCCGCGCTGCCCGCCGCACCGCTCGCCCCGCCACCCGACGGCCACCCTGCCGGGGGCCTGTCCGGACGTCCCCCCGCTCCCACCGCCCCCACCGGTCCGGCGCACCACGCCGCCACGGCGCTCACACCGCCCTCGGCGGTGTCCCCGTCCCCGGCGGCGGCGGTCGTGCGGATCCCGCCGCTGCCCCGCTCGGCAGCGGTACCCGCGCAGGGCGCTCCCGGCACCGCGCCCGCCGCGGTACAGCGCCGCCTCGCCTCCTGGGTGTGCGACCTGGCGCTCCTGCACGAGCTCGGCGAGCGGCTGGCCCGCACCTCCGACCTGTCCGACGCCCTGCACGAGGTGCTGCGCGCCGGAGCCGACCTGCTCGGTGCCCGCCGGGGCCTGCTGATCCTGGAGCCGGCCGACGGCCTGGGCCCCCACACGAGCGTCGGACTCGGCCTGGGCCGCAGCGACCTGGGCGCCCTGGAGACCGTCCCCCGGATGGGTGCGGAAACTCCCGGCCACCGGGACCTGCTGCACGAGCCCGGCCTGGCGCCGCGCCACCGCGAGGTCGCACTCCAGCTCGGGTTGGCCGCCAGCTTCTGCGCGCCCCTCGTGCCGGACACCCGCGCCGCCCTGGGCGCGGCCGTGTGGTTCTACGACGAACCCGCCGTGCCCTCGGAGCAGCGCTTCCACCTGGTCGACCGCTACCTGCGGCTCGCCGTCGAGCACGTGGCCCGCTGCCTGGAGCTGGACCGGACCCGCCGGGCCGCCGCCACCCTGGCCGCGGAGCTGCTGCCGCCGCGACTCCCGCGGGTGCCCGGGGTGCGGACCGCGGTACGGCACACGGCGGGCCCGCGCGGCGGCGGCGACTGGTACGACGTCCTGCCGCTGCCGGAGGGGGCGTTCGGCCTCGCCGTGGGCGGGGTGACCGGGGCCGGACCGGGCGCGGTGGCGGCCATGGGACGGCTGCGGGCCTCGCTGCGCGCCTACGCGGTGATGGAGGGCGAGGACCCGGTCGCCGTCCTGTCCGACCTGGAGCTGCTGCTGCGCACGGCCGAGCCGGCCCGTTCGGCGACGGCTCTGTTCGTGCACGCGGACGCGCTGCCCGGCGGAGGGTGCCGGCTGGCGCTCGCCGGGGCCGGCCACTGCCCGCCGCTGTTGGTGGGGGAGCGGCACTGCGAGTTCGTCGAGACCTCGCTCTCGGCACCGCTGAACATGCTCAGCTGCTGGGAGGCGCCCGGCGTGGAGCTGCGGGTCCAGCCGGGGGAGAGCCTGCTGCTGTTCACCGACGGCCTGCTGCACCGTACGGGTGACCCCGCCGACCAGGCCTTCGCCCGGCTGCGGGAGGCCGCGGCGGACGCCCCCGCCGCTGTACGGGGGGACCCCGAGCTGCTGGCCGACCACGTGACGCGGACCCTGCTGCCCGACGGCCGCGACCAGGCCGACGACCCGGAGGACCTGGTCCTGCTGGCGGCGTGCTTCGACTGACGGCGTCGAGGTCCGTCGTACCGCCGTCCGGGTGAACCGGAGGCCGGGTGAACCGGAGGCCGGGACCGGGCGCCGGCCCGGGCGCCCGGCCCCGGCGCGGTCGCGGTCGTGCGGCCGCCGACGTGACTTTGCCCTCCCGCCCGCCGCCGGTTCCAGCACCGGCCTGCACCGTGCGGAAGGCCGCCTCCCGTCCCCCGTCCGCCCGGTAACCCCGCGACGTCCGAGTCGTGTTGGAGCCCCGGGCGGCCGGCCGGGGAGCCGCCGCGGGCCGCCGCGACCGGCCGGGGAGCGGGCCCGGGCGAGGTTCACGGCCACAGTGCCCCCTTCCGCTGACCGTGCTCCCCCATACGATGGGCGGAGGTTCATTCTGAGGAGGCATGACGTGGCGGAGGCCGAGGTCAGGCAGGACGTCCAGGACGAGAAGGGCACCCCTGAGGGCGTCCAGGACGGCACCCGGGAGGAGTCCGCCGGCGGTCCCGCCGAGGACAAGCCGGTCAAGCAGCGCAAGAACGGCCTCTACCCCGCCGTCTCCGACGAGCTGGCCGCCGTCATGAAGTCGGGCTGGGCGGACACCGAGCGGCACGGCCTGGAGCCGATACCGCAGGCCGCGTACGTCGCGTCCCGGCGGGCGGCGCTGTCGGCCCGCTTCCCCGGCGAGCGCATCGTGGTGCCCGCGGGCACCCTGCGCACCCGCGCCAACGACACGGAGTACCCCTTCCGGGCCGGCACCGAGTACGTCCACCTCACCGGCGACCAGACCCAGGACGCGGTCCTGGTCATGGAGCCGCTGGCCGAGGGCGGCCACGCCGCGACCGCCTACCTGCTGCCGCGCTCCAACCGGGAGAACGGCGAGTTCTGGCTGGACGGCCAGGGCGAGCTGTGGGTCGGCCGGCGCAACAGCCTGGCCGAGGGCGAGCAGCTGCTCGGCATGCCCTGCGTGGACGTCCGCACCGTCGGCGACGTGCTGCGCGAGGCGACCGGTCCGGTCCGCGTGGTGCGCGGCTACGACGCCGGTGTGGAGGCCGCCCTCCAGGACAAGGTGACCGCCGAGCGGGACGCCGAGCTGAAGACGTACCTCGCGGAGCTGCGCCTCATCAAGGACGAGTTCGAGGTCGCCCAGCTGGAGCAGGCGTGCGAGTCCACCGCCCGCGGCTTCGAGGACGTGGTGCGGGTGCTGGACCGCGCCGAGGCCACCTCGGAGCGCTACATCGAGGGCACCTTCTTCCTGCGCGCCCGGGTGGAGGGCAACGACGTCGGCTACGGCTCGATCTGCGCCTCCGGCCCGCACGCCACCACGCTGCACTGGGTGCGCAACGACGGCCCGGTCCGCCCCGGCGACCTGCTGCTCCTGGACGCGGGCGTGGAGACGAACGAGCTCTACACCGCCGACGTCACCCGCACCCTCCCGGTGGACGGCACCTTCACGCCGCTCCAGCGGAAGATCTACGACGCGGTGTACGACGCCCAGCAGGCGGGCATCGAGGCGGTCAAGCCCGGCGCCGCCTACCGCGACTTCCACGAGGCCGCCCAGCGGGTGCTGGCGGAGCGGCTGGTGGAGTGGGGCCTGGTGGAGGGCCCGGTCGAGCGGGTGCTCGAACTCGCCCTCCAGCGCCGCTGGACCCTGCACGGCACCGGCCACATGCTCGGCCTCGACGTCCACGACTGCGCCCAGGCGCGCACCGAGACGTACGTGGGTTGCACGCTGGAGCCCGGCATGGTGCTGACGGTGGAGCCCGGGCTGTACTTCCAGGCCGACGACCTGACGGTGCCGGAGGAGTACCGCGGCATCGGGGTGCGGATCGAGGACGACATCCTGGTCACCGAGAGCGGCAACCGCAACCTCTCCGCGGGGCTGCCGCGGCGCTCCGACGAGATCGAGGCGTGGATGGCCGGCCTGCGCGGCTGAGCGGCGCCCGAGCCGACGCCTCCCGTCCGGGACGGCGGGCCTCACCAGAGGCCCGAACGGTCCCGGCCGGGGCTCGGCTGCCCGGCTGGGATCAAGCGGCCCGGCCGGGGAAGAGCGGACGGGCAGCTGCGCGCAGAACGGTCAGCGGCAGGCCAGGGACGGTCAGGTCCGGTCGGAATTCGGTCGGGATACCGTCGGGGACGGTCAGGACGCCTTCAGCAGGGCGTCCTCCCGCCACTTCAGCACTTTGTCGAAGGACACGACCGTGCCGTGGCCGGGGCGGTCGTGGAAGTGGACGTGGTCGACGAGGGCCTCGATCAGGAAGAGCCCTCGTCCGTGTTCGGCGTGCGGGCCGCGCATGGCGAGCGGGCGGCCGGTGCCCCGGAAGGGGTCGCGCGGCAGGCCCGGGCCGGAGTCGGCCACCTCGATACGGCAGCGGTCGCCCTCGATCCGGGCGGTGACGCTGTAACCGCTGGCGGTGCCGGCGTGCTCGACGGCGTTGGCGCAGGCCTCGGTGAGGGCGACCGAGAGGTCGAAGGAGATGTCGGGGTCCACCCCGGCGGTCTCCATCGTTCCCAGCAGCAGCCTTCGGGCCAACGGAACGCTCGCAGCCTCGCGCCGCAAATGGAGTGACCACCAGATGCTCATGCTCCAGCCTCCTGGCTGCGGCTCGACATACGGTTACGTATTGCCGCGAATGGCAGTGCGTAAGCGTGGCGTTGACGTGATGCCGCTCATTCGGCGGATGCGTCGATGCGGTGGGCCGGTGTAAGCGGCAGAACGTGCCCCGTTCAGCCCCCTCCATGCCCTCCCCGTGCCCTCTCCGTGCCCTCGGCGTGCCCTCCATACGCCGTCCGTGCCCCTTCGGCATGCCGTCCGTGCCCCGGCACGCCCTTGACGCGTACTCGGAACGCCTCCCAGGCTGTCCGCAGCCGGCTTGGCCGAGCACCCCACCAGGTGCTTCCCCTGCCCGTCGGCCGATGGCCACGGCTGTCCGGCCGATGACCACGGCCGTCCGGCCGACTGCCACGCCCCGGCGGCCGGCTGCCCGCGCCTCTCCAGCCGGCTGCCGCGCCCGGTGGCCCGGCCGTCCCAGAACGCCACCGGCCGCCCCGAGACACCGCCCAGCCGCACCGCCTGCCCCAGGTCGCTCCGCCGCCCCAGGGTGGCCGAAACCCGGCGTTCGCCCGGATTTCCGGCAGTGAGAGGATGACGGTCGTCATGTCTGCGCCCCGCCGCACCGGCCGCCCCGGTCCGCTCGGCCGCGGCCGGCCGGGGACCGCCCGCCGGACCGGCCGGGCCGTACTGCGTGCGCCCGGGGAGCGGCCGGTGCGGGCCGGTGCCGGAATGCGGCTGCTGCGCGCCGCTGTCTTCGCCGCGGTCTGCGTGCTGCTGGCCGCCGCGGGCCACACTCTGGCGTCCGGCCGTACCGTGCCCGTGCTGTCACTGCTGCTGGGCTGGGGCGCGCTGTTCGCGTTCACCGCGCCGCTGGCCGGCCGCGAACGGCGGCTGCCCGGGATCGCGGGGCTGCTCGCGGGCGGGCAACTCGCCCTGCACGTGGTGTTCAGCACCGGCCAGATGTGCTCGGCGGTGGCCTCCTCTCCGCAACGGGGGTCGGCGGACGCGCTGGTGGCCGTGGCCGCCCGGCTGGTGTGCGGCGGCAAGGCCGCCCCGCTCACCCCCGCGGCGGCCCGGCAGCTCCTCGCGCAGGCCGGGCTGTCGCCCTCCGCGGCGATCGCCGGCCATGCGGGAATCTCGGGAGCGGCGGGAACGGCCGGAACAGCGGGCATGGCGGGCATGGCGATGCCCGGCGGGCACCCCGGCGGCACGCTGCCCCCGGTCTCCTCCTCGGTCTCCATGCTGCTGGCGATGTGCTCGCCGGCGATGCTGGTGGGCCACCTGCTGGCCGCGGTGGCGGCCGGATGGCTGCTGCGGCGCGGTGAGGCGGCGCTGTGGCGGCTGGTCGGGCTCTCGGTGCGCGGCGCCGCCGGGCTGGGCGCGCTGACGCCCGCCGCGGCGCTGCGCGCGTACGCGCTGCTGGCCGCGCTGACCGCGGCCGGGACGCCGGGGCCGCGGCGGCGGCCGCGCGCCTGCCGTCCGGTCCCGGCCCGGCACCGGACGGTCTGGCTGCGGCACTGCCTGGCCCGGCGGGGGCCGCCCGCCCTGGTGCTCGCGGCCTGACGCGGCGTCGGCCCCGGTGGGGGGTGCGGCGGACCGCTCGGGCCGCCCGGCCGTCGTCCGGCCGCACGTGCCCGGCATATCCAGGTCCCTAAGTGCCCGCTTTCTTCCGATACTCCGCTTTTCGTCCTGCGGTCTGCCCTCCCAGGAGGGCCGAGTCGCGGCGAAACGCGGCCCCCGGGTGCGTCAGGGACGGCGGGCAGCCATGCGCGTGCCGTGGGCGGCGGGCGACCGTGCCGCACGCCCCGCGCCCACGCGCGTCCACCGTCAACGCACCACTTCACCGTGGAGACAACTCCTGCCATGAGCAGTTCCCGTATGCGCCGCCGCGCGGCCGCCGTCGCCGCGCTCGCCGGCACCGCCGTCGTCCTGGCCGCCGTTCCCGCGTTCGCGCACGTCACCGTGCAGCCGGACGCGGCGGCCAAGGGCAGCTACGCCACCGTCAGCTTCAAGGTGCCCTGCGAGGAGGACGACGCCTCGACGGTCAAGCTGGAGGTGGCCCTCCCGACCGACCACCCGATCGCCTCGGTGTCGATCCAGCCGGTGCCGGGCTGGACCGCCAAGGTGGCCACGACCAAGCTGGCCAAGCCGTTGACGACCGACGACGGGACCGTGGACACGGCGGTGTCCACGATCACCTGGACCGGGGGGAAGATCGCCCCCGGGCAGTTCCAGCAGTTCCCGGTCTCCCTCGGCCCGCTGCCCGACGACGCCTCGTCGCTGGCCTTCAAGGCGCTCCAGACCTACAGCAACGGCGACGTCGTGCGCTGGATCGAGGTGCCGCAGAGCGGGCAGCCCGAACCGCAGAACCCCGCGCCCGTGCTGCGGCTCACCGCCGCCTCCGGTGACTCGGCCGACGCCGCCGCGACCCCGTCGGCCACCGGCAGCCCGGCCGCCGCCCCCGCTGACGACTCCGGCACCAAGGCGTCGGCCGCGGGCTCCGACGGCACCGACGGCACCGCCCGCGCCCTCGGCATCGCGGGCATCGTCGTCGGCGCCGCGGGCGTGGCCTTCGGCGTCCTCGCCGGCCGGCGGCGGGGACCGGACGACCGGCCGGCCGGCACCTCCTCGTCCTCCTCCTGACGGACGGCCGGGCCGGGCTCCGCCTCCGAGGCGGAGCCCGGCCCCGCGCCGCCGGACCCGAACGGCCGCCCGCTCCGCCGGACCCGAACGGCCGCCCCGTACCGCCTCCCGCCACCGCCCTCCCGCCACACCAGCCCCGAGCACCCCGCGAACAGGAACCCGCATGCGTACCACCGCCAAACTCGGCGCCGCCGCCCTGGCCGCCGCCACCGCCCTCGTCCTCACCGCCTGCGGAGGCTCGACCGGCAGCGGTTCCGCGGCCCCGGCCGCCTCGGTCTCCGTCGACGGCCAGGACTCGGCGCAGGGCACCGTCCTGGACACGCCGTTCACCAAGCCGGACCTCGTCCTGACCGACAACCACGGCAAGCCCTTCGACCTGACGCGGCAGACCGCGGGCAAGCCGATGCTGCTCTACTTCGGCTACACCCACTGCCCGGACGTGTGCCCGACCACCATGAGCGACATCGCGCTGGCCAAGTCGAAGCTCCCGAAGGCCGAGCAGGACGAGCTGCGGGTGGTCTTCGTCAGCTCCGACCCGGTGCGGGACACCCCGGCCCGGCTCAACGCCTGGCTGGGCGCCATGGACAAGAGCTTCATCGGCCTGACCGGCACGTTCTCCACCATCCAGGCCGCCGCCCGGTCGGTGGGGGTGGGGATCTCGGCGCCCGTCAAGGAGAAGGACGGCTCCTACACCGTCGACCACGGCGCCGAGGTGCTGGGCTTCTGGCCCAAGGACGACAAGGCGCACGTGCTGTTCATGTCGGGCACCACCGCGGCGGACTTCGGGCACACCCTGCCGAAGATCATCCGGAGCCAGAACCCGTGAGGCGGCCCGCCCGGCCCACCCGGCTCAGCGCCGCCGCGCTGGTGGCGCTGGCCGTCGCCGCCACCGGTACCGGCTTCGCGCTCACCGGCTGCTCCTCCCCCGCCGGGGGCGGCTCCGCCGACGCCAAGGCGGCCGCCCCGGCCCACCTCACCGTGACCGGCGGCTACGTGCCGCGCCCGCTGCTCACCGACACGGCCGCGGCGTACTTCACCGTCACCAACTCCGGCGGCACCGCGGCCCGGCTGACCTCCGTCTCCACCCCGCTGGCCGCGCACGCCACCCTCAACACCACCACCGGCGCCACCATGACCCAGGTCGAGTCGCTGACGGTTCCCGCCGGCGGCCGGCTCACCCTGGCCACCGGAGGCGACCACGTGATGCTGGAGGACCTGTCCCGGAGGCCCGCCGTCGGCGACAAGGTCACCCTCACCCTGCGCTTCGACCACGCCACGCCCGCCACGGTGACGATCACCGTGCCGGTGCGCCCCACGACGTACGTCCCAGGGAGCTGAGCGGCCGATGAAGGAACGGTTGTCCACCCGGACCGCGGCGTCCGGACGGCCCGCGCGGGCCGTCCGGCGGCGCCGCCTCGCCGCCTTCGCGGTGGCGCTGGGCGCGCTGCTGGGCCTGCTGCTGGCCGGGGCCGCGCCGGCCTCGGCGCACGCGGCGCTGATCCGTACCGACCCCGCTGACGGCTCGGTGGTGAAGACGGCGCCCCAGCGGGTCGTCCTCACCTTCTCCGAGGGCGTGCTGCTGTCCGCGGACTCGCTGCGGGTGCTCGACCCGCACGGCACCGACCAGGCGGCCGGCGCCCCCGGTCACGCCGCCGGCAAGGACTCCGGGGCCACCGCCACCGTCGCCCTCAAGCCGGGCCTGGGCGACGGCACGTACACGGTGGCGTGGCGGGCCATCTCGCAGGACAGCCACCCGGTCGCCGGCGCGTTCACCTTCTCCGTCGGCGCGCCCTCGAAGACGAGCGTCGACCTTTCGGGGGTGTCCGCCGTCGGCGGCAACGCGGCGGCCGTGCTGTACGGGATAGGCCGGTACGTCGCCTACGCCGGGTTCGCGCTGCTGGTCGGCGCGTCCGTCTTCCTGTCGGTGTGCTGGCCGCGCGGCGCGCTGCTGCGGCCGACGCGGCGGATCGCGGCCGGCGGCTGGGTGGCGATGACCGCCTCGACGATCGCGCTCCTCCTGCTGCGCGGCCCCTACGCCGACGGCAAGGGGCTCGGGGAGGTCCTGGACACCGGCGTCATGCGCCAGCAGCTGGAGACCCGGCCGGGTGCCGCGCTGCTCTCCCGGCTGCTGCTGCTCGCCGCGGCGGCGGTCTTCCTCGCGGTGCTCTTCGGCTCCTACGCCCGCCGGGAGGACCCCGAGGAACGGGCGGACCTCGCCTGGGGGCTGGGCATCGGCGGCACCGTGGTCGCGGTCGGCCTCGCGGCCACCTGGGCGATGGCCGAGCACGCCTCGGTGGGCGTCCAGCACCAGGTCGCCATGCCGGTCGACGTCGTGCACCTGCTGTCCATGGCGGTCTGGCTCGGCGGCCTCGTCACCCTCCTCACGGCCCTCTGGGCGCCGTCGGCGGCGGACCGGCCCATCGAACCCTTCGCGGTACGGCGGTTCTCACTGCTCGCGCTGGCCTCGGTCACCCTGCTGGTGGGCACGGGCGTCTACCAGGCGTGGCGGCAGATGGGCAGTTGGAAGGCGTTCACCGGCACCTCGTACGGGAAGCTGCTGCTGGTCAAGATCGGCCTGGTGTGCGTACTGGTCGGGGCGGCGTGGGTCTCACGGCGCTGGACAGCGCGGCTGGGCCAGGCACCGACGGCGACGGCGACAGCGACGGCACCGCAGGCTTCGGCCCAGGTCCCGGAGCAGCCGACGGGGTCGGAGTCGGGGGCAGCCGCGCGGGCGGGGGAGGACGCCGACCCGCCGGCGAGCGACGGTGTGAAGGCCGCCACCGGGCAGTCGGCGGCGTCGGACACCGCTGGACCGGCTGGAGCTGCCGGTCCGGCCGCTTCCTCCGGTCCCGCCGGTCTCGCTGGTCCCGCCGGCTCCGCGCTCGCGGGCCCGGGGGAGCGGCCGGGGGTGTCGACGCGGGCCGGGCCGCCCAGCTGCGGCGCCAGCAGGCCGCCCGGACCGCCGCGCGCGCCCGGAAGGCCCTCACCGCCGACCCGGCCCGGTCCGGCCTGCGGCGCTCGGTGCTCGCCGAGGCCGGGGTGGCCGTGGCGCTGCTGGCCGTCACCACAGTGCTGTCCGGCTCGCAGCCGGGCCGGGCGGCGGAGGAGCAGAAGGGGCTGGCCGCCGCGCCGGCCGCGTCCTCGCCGGGGTCGGCCCCGGCTGCCCCGCGCGAGGTGGCCGTCACCGTCCCGTACGACACGGGTGGTGTGAACGGCAAGGGCGTGGCCGGTGTCACGCTGGCTCCGGCCGGTGCGAGCGCCGCCAACGCGGTACACCTGCTCCTGACGGACGACTCCGGCAACCCCGTCGACGTACCAGAGGTGCGGGTGGCGTTCACACTGCCCGCCCAGCACCTGGGACCCATCCCGGTCACCCTGACCCGGGTGGACAAGGGGCACTGGACGGCGGCCTCGGTCCGGCTGCCGCTGGCCGGCACCTGGCAGATGGCGGTGACCGTACGGACCTCGGACTTCGACGAGGTGACGGTGGACCGGAACGTGAAGGTCGGCCCGTGACCTGGGCGGCCCGGTGGGCACCGGGCACGGTCCCCGGTGGCGGGCCGGGAACGGCGGAGCGGCGCGGGGACCCCCGGGGCGCGGTGGAACCCGGGGAACCCGGGATGCGGACCCGGGATGCGGCCCCGGAATCGGACAGGGAGAACGGCACGTGAGCAGCACCAGGAAGGGCGCGGCTGCCAGGGCCCCCAGGGCGGCGGAGCGTCCTGGGACGGCCGGAGCCACCGAGGCGACGGCGGCGGCCGGGGACGAGATCGCGGCCGGAGGGGCGGAGGGGGCTCACGGGTCGCGGGGCCGCGTCCGGAAGGGCCGATCCGGCTCCCTGGGAGGCCGGTCGCGCGTCCTAGGGGGCCAGGTGGGCTCCCTAGGAGGGCAGTCGGGCCCCCCGGAGGGTCGGGCGGACGCCCCGGACGGCGAACCCGGCACCCTGGGAAGCCGATCGGGCGCCCCGGCGCGCGAGCCGGCTTCCGGGGAGGGCCAGGAGGCCGTCCGAGGCCGCGGCGGCCCGGTCGTCACCCGCCGCCGGCTGATCGGCACCGCGGGGGCCGCCGGAGCCGCCGGGCTGGTCGTAGGCGGCGGGGCGGGCGTCGCGGCGGCGGCCGTGGCGCGGGACGAGCCCACCGCCCTGGCCTCGGTCGGCCGCGCGCACATCCCGTTCCAGGGCCCGCGGCAGGCCGGCATCGTGGAACCGGCCCAGGCCCGCGGCCATCTGGCCGCCTTCGACCTCGCGGCCGGCTCCGACCGGCGGGCCGCCGCCGCGCTGCTGCGGCGCTGGTCGGACGCGGTACGGGAGATGACCGCGGCCCGCCCGGCCACCCCGGCCGCCTACGACGACCAGGTCGCCGACGACGCCGGGCCGTCCTCCCTCACGGTGACCTTCGGCTTCGGGCGCGGCTTCTTCACCCGTACGGGTCTGACGGCCCAACTCCCTGACGCGCTGGCACCGCTGCCGCACTTCCCCTCCGACGCGCTCGACTCCGCCCGCAGCGACGGCGACCTATGGGTGCAGATCGGGGCGGACGACGCCCTGGTCGCGTTCCACGCGCTGCGGGTGCTCCAGAAGGCCGCAGGCGACACGGCCCGCGTGCGCTGGCAGATGAACGGCTTCAACCGCACCCCCGGCGCCACCGACCGCCCGCGCACGGTCCGCAACCTCATGGGCCAGATCGACGGCACCAACAACCCCAAGCCGTCGGACGCCGACTTCGACAAGCGGATCTTCGTACCGTCGCACGGCTCCCCCGCCTGGATGGCGGGCGGCTCGTACGCCGTCTTCCGCCGGATCAGGATGCTGCTGGACTCCTGGGACCACCTCTCCGTGGCCGCCCAGGAGCGGGTCATCGGACGCCGCAAGTCCGACGGCGCCCCGCTCTCCGGCGGCACCGAGACCACACCGGCGCAACTGGACGCGTTCAACCCGGACGGGTCCCTGGCCATCGCGGGGGACGCGCACATCCGGCTCGCGGCGCCGGCGTCCAACAGCGGCGCTGCCATGCTGCGCCGGGCGTTCTCGTACCACGACGGCATCTCCGCGGACGGCACACCGGACGCCGGCCTGCTCTTCGTGGCCTGGCAGGCCGATCCGATGACCGGCTTCGTCCCCGTGCAGCGCAAGCTGGACGGCGGCGACGGCCTGTCCCGGTTCCTGCGCCACGAGGCCAGCGGGCTCTTCGCGGTGCCCCCCGGCCCCGGCCCCGGCGAGTACGTCGGCCAGCGCCTCCTGGAGGGCTGAGGTGCGGGAGCCCGGCCGGCGAGCCCGCCGGTCTCACCCTCCGTACCCGCGTACGGGCGGACAGGTACGGCGTGCCGCCGCTGGGCCGATAGGCTGACGGCATGTCATCGGCGAGCCGCTACACCTACCTGGGGCCTGAGGGCACCTTCACCGAGGCCGCGTTGCGCACCCTGCCGGAGGCGGCCACGCGCGAGCTGGTCCCGATGGTGTCGGTGCCGGCCGCGCTGGACGCGGTACGCGGCGGTGAGGCGGCGGCCGCCCTGGTGCCGATCGAGAACTCCGTGGAGGGCGGGATCACCACCACCCTCGACGAGTTGGCGTTCGGGCCGCCCCTGATGATCTACCGCGAGGTGCTGCTGCCGATCGCCTTCGCGCTGCTGGTGCGCCCCGGCACCGCCCTGCCGGACGTCAAGACGGTGACCGGGCACCCGGCGGCCCAGGCGCAGGTGCGCCAGTGGCTCTCCGAGCACCTGCCGAACGCGGCGTGGGAGTCCTCCGCCTCCAACGCCGACGGCGCCCGCCTCGTGCAGGAGGGCCGCTACGACGGCGCCTTCGCGGGAGAGTTCGCGGCGCCCACCTACGGGCTGGTACCACTGGCCACCGACATCCACGACGCCTCGAACGCCACCACCCGCTTCGTCCTGGTCGGCCGCCCCGCGCGGTTGGCGGCGCCGACCGGGGCGGACAAGACCACCGCGGTGTTCTGGCTCCGCGACAACCACCCGGGCGCGCTACTCGACCTGCTCCAGGAGTTCGCCGTCCGCGGGGTGAACCTGATGCGCATCGAGTCCCGGCCCACCGGTGAGGGCCTGGGCCAGTACTGCTTCTCGGTGGACGCCGACGGGCACCTCACCGACCGGCGCGTCGGCGAGAGCCTGATGGGGCTGCACCGGCGCTGCCTCAGGGTGCGGTTCCTCGGCTCCTATCCGCGGGCCGGCGGGGAGGTGTCGGTCCCGCCGCGGGGCGCCGGGGACGCGGAGTTCAACGACGCCACGGACTGGCTGAACCGCGCCCTCGACGGACGCGTCTGACCGCGTCCGGGGCCGCGGGAACCGGCGGAGCCGCCCCCTCCGGCCGGCAACCGGCGGCATCTGTGCGGGTGTTGCCGTCCCAGACGGCGCCGTCCGCAGCGCGTCACGGGCCCGCAACCCCGCAGCGGCCCCACGTCCACCAAGGCGCCGCCGACCTGCCATGTTCGCCTTTGTCCACCGGGTTATCCACAGGCTGGACGGCCGGCCTGTGGGTAACTGGGGACAAGTCGACAGTGGGCCGCGGTCTCGAAGGTGAAAAAATCGACAAACCGGCACACAGGCACCAGCTCGCCCCGGAGCACCCCAGGAGGCCCCTCGTCACCCCAATTCCCCCGCACCATACCCTCGAGTGAAGCGATCTCACTCGAAAGTGAGTGTGGAACGGGTTTGGACGGGGAATCCATGCCCGTTCACTCTCCAGCGGAAATGATCACCCCGGTTCTCCACAGATCTTCCCCACACCCTGTGGACAACGGACGTGAATTCCGCCTCACCCTGTGGATAACCCGGCGCCGGACGGCCTCGCGACCGCCTCGGCCCGCGTCGCCAACTCGGTTTCTCCACAAGCCCGGTGACCCCGGGAGAGGGAGCGCCGGAATGCCGTTGACGACCGAACTTACCCTTCGTTTCCCTCCTTTCCTCGGCTATTGCGTCGTAAGGGGCATAGCGGGCACCGCCCGCGGGTAATTCGTCATGTCCGGCGTCACCGACCGGTAGCCTGGGCCCTGTGATCGACCTTCGCCTGCTTCGTGAGGACCCGGACCGCGTGCGTGCTTCCCAGCGCGCCCGAGGAGAGGACGTCGCCCTCGTCGACGAGCTGCTGTCCGCCGACGAACGGCGCAGGTCCGCCATCTCCCGCTTCGACGAGCTGCGCGCCGAGCAGCGGCAGCTCGGCAAGCAGATCCCCAAGGCGCAGGGGGAGGAGAAGACCGCGCTGCTGGCCCGCACCAAGGAGCTGGCCGAGGCCGTCAAGTCCGCCGACACCGAGCAGCAGCGGGCCGCCGACGACGCGCAGCAGCTCCTGCTCCGGCTGGGCAACCTGGTCCACCCCGACGCCCCGGTGGGCGGCGAGGAGGACTTCGTCGTCCTGGAGCAGATCGGCACCCCGCGCGACTTCGCCGCCGAGGGCTTCACCCCCAGGGACCACCTGGAGCTGGGCGAGATGCTCGGCGCCATCGACACCGAGCGCGGCGCCAAGGTCTCCGGCTCCCGCTTCTACTACCTCACCGGGATCGGCGCGCTGCTGGAGCTGGCCCTGGTCAACGCGGCGATCGCGCAGGCCACGGCGGCCGGCTTCACCCCCATGCTCACGCCCAACCTCGTGCGCCCGGCGGCCATGGCCGGCACCGGCTACCTCGGCCAGGTCGAGGACGACGTCTACCGCCTGGAGAAGGACGACCTCTACCTGGTCGGTACCTCGGAAGTGCCGCTCGCGGCCTACCACATGGACGAGATCATCGAGGCGCCCCAGCTGCCGCTGCGGTACGCCGGCTTCTCCTCCTGCTACCGCCGCGAGGCCGGCTCCTACGGCAAGGACACCCGCGGCATCTTCCGGGTGCACCAGTTCGACAAGGTGGAGATGTTCGTCTACACCACGCCGGAGGAGGCGGAGGCCGAGCACCAGCGGCTGCTCGCCTGGGAGAAGCAGTGGCTCAGCTCGCTGGAGCTGCCCTTCCAGGTGATCGAGCTGGCCTCGGGCGACCTCGGCTCCTCGGCGTCCCGGAAGTTCGACTGCGAGGCGTGGGTCCCCACCCAGGGCAAGTACCGGGAGCTCACCTCCACCTCGAACACCACCCAGTTCCAGGCGCGGCGGCTGAACATCCGGCTCCGCGACAAGGAGGGCACCCGCCCCCTGGCCACCCTCAACGGCACCCTGTGCGCGGTCACCCGCACCATCGTCGCGCTGCTGGAGAACCACCAGCAGGCGGACGGCTCGGTCCGGGTGCCCGAGGTGCTCCGGCCCTACCTCGGCGGCCGGGAGGTCCTGGAGCCCGTCGCGGCAAGCCGCGCGTGACCGCCCCCTCCCGGACCACCGGCGCCGTCCCCGCGCCCGCGGTCCCCGAGAGCCCCGTCACCGGCGCGCCGCCCTACCGGCTCGTCGCCACCGACCTCGACGGCACCCTGCTGCGGCATGACGGCAGTGTCTCCGGCCGTACCCGCCGGGCGCTCGCCGCGGCTGTGGCGGCCGGCGCGGTCCACCTCGTGGTCACCGGGCGGTCGGCGCCCTGGGCTCGCGAGGTCCTCGACACCCTGGAGTACCGCGGGCTGGCCGTCTGCGGCCAGGGCGCACAGCTCTACGACGCCGGGGCCGACCGGCTGCTCACCTCGGTGACGCTGGACCGGCGGACGGCCGCGCAGGCGCTGGCGCGGCTCGAAGAGGCGGTCGGACCGGTCGCCGCGGGCGCCAGCCGGGACGGCATCGCGGGTGAGGTGGTCATCCGCGATGGCTTCTCCCACGCCCACGACGATCTACCGGTCGTCACGGTACGGACGACCGACGAGCTGTGGGCCGAGCCGGTCAACAAGGTCTACGTCCAGCACTCCGTCCTCGACGACGACGCCCTCGCCCGCGCCGCCCGCGAGGTGGCCGGCGACCTGGTGGCCGTGGTGGTGTCGGGCCCGCGCATCGTGGAGATGCTGCCGCTGGGCCTGACCAAGGCGACCGGACTGTCACTGGCCGCCCGGCGGCTGGGCGTCACGGCCGCCGAGACCATCGCCTTCGGCGACATGCCCAACGACGTGCCGATGCTCCGCTGGGCCGGCCGCGGCGTGGCCATGGCCAACGCCCACCCGGAGCTGATCGCCGTCGCCGACGAGGTCACCCTCTCCAACACCGAGGACGGCATCGCCGCCGTCCTGGAGCGGGAGTTCGGCTTCTCCGGCTGACGCCGCTGACGCCGCTGATCCGGTGGGACGGTCGGCCTACTCGTCGGCGACCGGCTTGAGGACGCGCAGCCGCCGCGCCGCGTACCAGGTGGCCCCGACGGTGACGGCGAGCAGCAGCACCACGGCCGTCGGCAGGGAGACCGCGGAGCTCACCAGGTCGCCGCGGGCGGCCCGCGCGCCCACGGCGAGCGCCCACTGCTGGACGCTCAGGGTGCGCGCCCCGGGCACCAGGGAGCCGATCAGGGTCTCCCACACCAGCGCGTAGACCAGCCCGGCGACGACCGCGTGCCGGGTGACGACCGCCAGCAGCAGGAAGACGGCGCTGTAGGCGACCGAGGCCACGGCGGCCGACACCGCGTACGAGACGGCGAGGTCCTGCCCGTTGCCGTTGAGGACGAACCCGGCCACCAAGGTGGGCACGGCGGTGGCGGCCAGCGTCAGCGCGACCGCCACCAGCAGCTTCGTGGTGATGATCGTGCCGCGCCGCACCGGCTTGGACAGCAGGTAGACGATGGAGCCGTCCTCGATCTCCGGCCCGATCGCCCCGGTGCCCACGATGACTCCGGCCAGCGGCACCAGCGGGCTGAGCACGAAGCCGCGCAGCACGTCCTCGGCGGTGCCGTCGTCGGCGCCGCCGATCGCCCGCACGGCGGCCACGACGACCAGCAGCAGGACGACCAGTGCGCCCAGTGGCAGCGCCCGGCGCCCGAGCAGTCCGCGGGCGGTGAGGCGGGCGACGGTGGGGTGGTAGAGAGCCGACCGGGAGGCACGCGGCGCTCCCCCGGCGGGGGTCGCGGTCCACGCATCGGCGCGCGGGCCGGCGTCCCCGCCGGTGCCCACGCGGGTGTTCAGGCGGCTGTTCAGGCGGCTGTTCATGTGGCTCCGCTCCCTCATGCCGTGACCAGGTAGCTGAAGACGCTCTCCAGCGACTCGTCGGCAGGCGAGACCTCGAAGAGCCGGATGCCCTGGTCACGGGCGATCCGGGGCAGGTGGGCGGTGAATCCGTCGAAGTCGACCGCCCGCACGCGCAGACCGCCGCCGGACCGGTCCACCTCGACGCCGGCCGTGGAGGGGTGCGCGATGAGCGCGGCGGCCAGCGCGCGGTCGTCGCTGGAGCGCAGCACGTAGTGGTGCGGGCGGTCGGTCATCAGCCGGCGAATCCGGCGGAAGTCCCCCGAGGCCGCGTGCCGCCCGGCCACCACCACCTCGATGTGGTGGGCGAGCTGCTCGACCTCCTCCAGGATGTGGGAGGAGAAGAGCACGGTGCGGCCCTCGGCACCCATCCCCCGCAGCAGCTCCATCAGGTGCAACCGCTGGCGCGGGTCCATCCCGTTGAACGGCTCGTCCAGCAGCAGCACCGAGGGGTTGTGCACCAGCGCCGAGGCCATCTTGGCCCGCTGCCGCATCCCCTTGCTGTACGTGCCGATCCGGCGGTCCTGCGCGTACTCCATCTCCACGGCGGCCAGGGCGCGCCGGGCGGCGGCCCCCGGGTCGGCCAGGCCGTGCAGTTCGGCGTTGGCGAGGACGAACTCCCGGGCGGTCAGGAAGTCGTAGACCGCCTCCCGTTCGGGCACGATGCCGATCTCGCGGTACACCTGCTCGTTGCGCCAGACGGGGGCGCCGTCGAGGGTGACGCTGCCGCTGGAAGGCGCGAGGAACCCGGCCATCATGGCGATCAGGGTGGACTTGCCGGCCCCGTTGGGCCCCAGCAGGCCGGTGACGCCGGGGCCGACGGCCATGGTGATGTCGTTGACGGCCACCACGTTGCCGAACCAGCGGGACGCGGCCCGCACGTCGAGGACGGTCACAGCAGGCCCGCCTTCCGGTAGCGGCGCAGCAGCAGCCCGAAGCTCCCGGCGACGACGGCCGCCAGCACCACCAGGTAGACGGCTCCGGCGGCGGCGTCGGGGCCGGCTCCGTGCGGGAAGGCGGAGGACGCGTCCAGGAAGCGGCTCTGCAGTCCGTCGATCAGCGTGATGGGCGAGAACAGGCCGAGCCAGCCGACCACCTGCCGGTCCTCCTGGCGGTCGGCCACGAGTTGGAGGGCGGAGACGGCGCCATAGGTGACGGTGAAAAGTCCGATGACCGCCGCGACTCCCAGCCCGCGGCGCGGGGTGACGGCGGCGATGACCAGGCCGATACCGGCGAACAGCACGGACAGCAGGAGGACGGACACCAGGCCCTTCGCAAACCCGGCGGTCTGGTGGGCGAAGCCGAGCTTCCCCAGCAGCGCGCCGACGTAGAGGATCAGCAGGGGCAGCCCGGTCAGGGCCAGCAGTGCGGAGGAGAGCGCCGCGTACTTGGCCGCAACGTAGTCGACGGCCTCGATCGGCCGGGAGAAGTACAGCGGGGTGGTGCGGAAACGCAGGTCGCGTGAGACGGCCTGCGGAGCCTGGGCGGCCGTGAAGAGCGTGACCAGCGCCTGGGTGACGATCGCGTACCGGGTGTACTGGAGCGGCAGGTCGCCGCTCCCGGTGAACACCGTGACGGCCACGATGACCAGCGCGGGCACGCACACCCCCGCGAGCAGCAGCATCGGCAGCACCTTGGAGCGGGCGTTGCGGCCGAGCCCGAAGGCGCCGCGCAGGCTGTGCGCGTAGAGCGCGGCCCGGGCATGCGCGCGGCCCAACCGCGGGCCGCCGTAGGAGCGGAACCCGATGTCGTGGATGACGGCTGCGGACGGGGCGGAGGTCCCCTGCCCCGCCGCGGTTTCAGGTCGCGTCACGGTCCTGGCCGTCCTCTCCGGTGAACAGTTCGGCGATGCGGTGCCGGCGCCGCTCCATACGGACCAGCCCGACGCCGAGGGCGGCGACCGCGTCCCGCACGGTGTCGTACGTGCCGTCGTCCGCCAGGTCGACCAGCAGCAGCGCCCCGGAGGGGCGTACGGCGAGCCCCGCGGCGGCCAGCGCCGCGCACAGCTCCTCCTCGCGGCCGGTGACCTCCACCGCGAGCGCCGCCGTGGCCTGCGTGAAGTCACCGGTGGAGGAGGAGCGCAGCAGCCGGCCGCCGTCGATCACGACGATGTGGTCGCTCGTGCGCTCCAACTCGCCGAGCAGGTGGGAGGTGACGAGGACGGAGATGCCGAAGTCCGTGTGGACGCGCCGGATCAGGTCGAGCATGTCGTCGCGGCCGGCCGGGTCGAGGCCGTTGGTCGGCTCGTCCAGCAGGACCAGCTCCGGGGCGTGCACCAGGGCCTGGGCGAGTTTCACCCGCTGCTTCATGCCCGTGGAGTAGCCGCCGATCGGCCGGTACCGCTCCTCGTAGAGGCCGACGTGGCGCAGCGTGTCGGCGGTGCGTTCGCGGGCGGCGGTGGCGGGCAGCCCCGACATGCGGGCCATGTGGACCACGAACTCGGTGGCGGAGACGTCCGGCGGCAGGCAGTCGTGCTCGGGCATGTACCCGACGAGGGCGCGGATCTCGGCACCCCGCGTGGCGACGTCGCGGCCGAGCACGGCGGCCCGGCCCGCCGTGGCCGGCGCGAGCCCGAGGAGGATCTTGACCAGGGTCGACTTGCCGGCCCCGTTGGCCCCCACCAGCCCGGTCACGCCCGGCGCTATGTCCACGGTCAGCCCGTCGAGTGCGGCCACGGACGGGTACCGCTTACTCAGTTCCTCGGTAGCGATAACGGTCACGGGTTCGACCCTAGGACCGGGTGCCACGGCCCTGCGTCCGCCCGTGGTCTCTTCTTGCCGTCCGCCTCCGGGGGGAGAGCCCGTAGGGGTCGCCACCCGAAAGAGTGGAGTCCGGTCGGGGTTCCCGCAGAGGTCTTGACGCTCACATCAGCCGATGTCACATTGATCACTGTCGGTGTTCGCGCCTTGACGGACCGACAGGCGCGAATCGACGCGTGCGGGCGCAACGCCGGTACGGGCAGCAGGGTCAGCACGGTCAGTCCAGACGGCACGGCCAGCGCAAACAACACGGAGAGCACGGACAGCACGGGCAGCACTAGCAACGAGTGGACGCGGGGAGGCGGCAATGGACAGCGAAGGCGGCAGGGAAGCGGATGCGGCGGGTGGCGCGTCCGCTCCCGGAAACGGCACGGCAGGCGGCAGCACAGCGAGCGGCGTGGCACGGGGCGCCAGTCCTGGAGGCCGCGCCACCGGGCTCGGTTCACCAGGCGCGGGCGCGGCGGACACGGCGGTCAGGCCGGGCTCCGCCCCCGAGTGCGGCGTGCCGGGCCTCGTCCGCGAACGGTTCGTCACCGGCGCGGACGGCGTGCGGCTGTACGTCACCGAGTACGGCCCACTCCCGCGGCGCGGGGGCCCGGAGACCGTGCTGCTCCTGCACGGCTACCCGGACAGCCACGAGGTGTGGAGCCCCGTCGCCGAACGCCTCGCCGCCCGCTTCCACGTGGTCTGCTACGACGTCCGCGGCCATGGCAGGTCGGCCGCGCCCTCCCCGCTCCGGGGCGGCTTCACCCTGGAGAAGCTGACGGAGGACTTCCTCGCGGTGGCCCGAGCGGTCAGCCCCGACCGCCCGCTCCACCTCGTCGGGCACGACTGGGGCTCCGTCCAGGGCTGGGAGTTCGCCACCGTCCCGGCGACGGACGGGCGCATCGCCTCCTTCACATCCGTCTCCGGCCCGTGCCTGGACCACTTCGGCCACTGGCTACGCGAGCGGGCCCGGCACCCCACTCCGGCTAGGACCGCCCAGCTCCTCGGCCAGAGTGCGAAGTCCTGGTACGTCTACGCGCTGCACACCCCCGTACTGCCCGAACTCGCGTGGCGGGGGCCTCTCGGCCGGGCCTGGCCGCGGCTCCTGTCGCGGGCGGAGCGCATCCCGCCACAGGGATCACGGGGATCACAGGGTTACCCGAGTCCATCGCTGCCGCGCGACGCCGCCAACGGCACCTGGCTCTACCGCGACAACGTCCGGCGGCGGCTGGGCCGTCCGCGCCAGGACGCGTTCGCCCGCGTCCCGGTGCAGCTGGTCACACCCACCAAGGACGCCTTCCTCTCGGCGAGGCTCTACGACGACCTGGAGCGATGGGTCCCCCACCTCATCCGGCGCACCCTGCCCGCCCGCCACTGGGTGCCGCGCTCCAGTCCGGATCACCTCACCCGCTGGATCACGGACTTCGTCGACGATGTGTCCTCCGGCGAGGAGCACGGTCCGAACAATCCGGCACTGCCGGCCGAACCGCCTACTCCGCCTACTCCGCCCGCTTTGCCCGCTTCGATCGAGCGGCCCGGCCCGGCCGATCCACCCCGTTCCGCGGCGGGCGACGGAAGCGGGACCGAGCCCGGGACCAGAAGCGGAGCCAGGCTCGGGACCAGGACCGGGCGCCGCGCGGTCGCCGCGCGGGAGCGGTTCGCCGGCCGACTGGTGGTGGTCACCGGCGCGGCCAGCGGCATCGGCCGCGCCACGGCGTTGGAGTTCGCCCGCGCCGGAGCACGAGTGGTGGCGGTGGACCGGGACGCGGACGGAGCCGCGCGGACCGCTCGCGACGCCCTAGCGAAGGGGGCGCGGGAGGCGTGGCCGGAGGAGGTGGACGTCTCGGACGGCACCGCCATGGCAGCGTTCGCCGAGCGCAGCGGCGCCGAGCGCGGTGTTCCGGACGTGGTGGTGAACAACGCGGGCATCGGACTGGCGGGTCCCTTCCTCGACACCACTCCGGAGGACTGGAAGCAGGTGCTGGACGTCAACCTGTGGGGGGTCATCCACGGTTGCCGGCTCTTCGGCCGCCAGATGGCCGAGCGGGGTGAGGGCGGCCACATCGTCAACACCGCCTCGGCCGCCGCCTTCCAGCCGTCGCGGTCGCTGCCCGCCTACAGCACCTCCAAGGCGGCGGTGCTGATGCTCAGCGAGTGCCTGCGGGCGGAGCTGGCGCCGCTGGACATCGGGGTCAGCGTGGTCTGTCCGGGCCTGGTCGACACCCCGATCACCCGCAGCGCGCGACACACCGGTGTGAGTGCCGAGGAGCAGGACCGCCGCAGGGAGAGCACCGCGAAGCTCTACCGACTGCGCAACTACCCGCCGGAGAAGGTCGCCAGGGCGGTGCTGCGCGCGGTGTTGCGGAACACCGCGGTGGTACCGGTCACTCCGGAGGCCAGGGGAGCCCGGCTGATATCCCGGGTCTCGCCGAGGCTGCTGCGCGGCCTGGCCCGGGTGGACCCTCCGCTGTAGCCGCCGCTCGCCGCCACGCGCAACACCGCCAGGCCACGCACTGCCACCCGCAACACCGCGAGGCATCACAGCGCCACGCGCAACACCGCCGCGCACAAGGCCGCCGCACACAACTCCGCGACCGACCCGACCCGATCCGACCCCAGTCACCGTTCCCGTCCGCAGCGGGTGACCAGTAAGGCGTCGTCCCGCCGGATGCCGGGGCAGAAGGAGGTTCTGTGAGCCACACCATCAAGCCGCGCCGCGTCGCGTTCGACTGGCAGCACACCCCGCTGCACTGGATACCCGGCGAGCCGACGGCCACCCATGTCCTCAACGTGCTGCACCTGCTGCTGCCGGCCGGCGAGCGGTGGTTCGTGAAGGTCTTCAAGGAGGCGCTGCCACTGATCACCGAGGAACGGCTGCTCCAGGACGTCAAGGGCTTCATGGGGCAGGAGGCCACCCACAGCGTCCAGCACTCCTACGTCCTGGACCGCCTGGCCGAGCAGCGGCTCAGCACGGAGGGCTACACGCGCCAGGTGGAGTGGATGTTCGACGTGCTGCTGGGTGAACGGCCACCCTTCGGCTTGCCGCTGACACGCCGCGAGTGGCTGCGCTTCCGGCTCGCGCTGATCGCTGCCATCGAGCACTACACCGCGGTGCTCGGCGACTGGATCCTCGACTCCCCGGCACTGGACCAGGCGGGTGCCGACGAGGTCATGCTCGACCTGCTGCGCTGGCACGGAGCGGAGGAGGTGGAGCACCGGTCGGTCGCCTTCGACATGTACCAGCACGTCGGCGGCCGCGGCCTCGGCCGCTACGTGCGCAGGGCCGCCGCCATGGCCCTGGCGTGGCCCACACTGATCTACCTGTGGGTGACCGGCGCCCGCTACCTGCTGTGCCACGACCCCCAGCTGGAGCACGGACGCTACCGCTTCGGTGAGCACCGTGGGGCGGCCCGCCGCGGACTGCTGCCGTCCTGGTCCACGCTGAACGGCGCTGTGCCGCGCTACCTGCGCCGGTCGTACCATCCGTCGCAGGAGGGGTCGATGGACAGGGCCGTCGCCTACCTGTCGGCGTCGTCCGCGGCCCGGTCCGCGGACGACGGAGGGGGCCGTACCGATCGGGGGCCGCGGCAGGCTCCGGACCGGGCAGCGAGGAACGAGGAGTGAGGGCGTGACCACGGCCGAACAGCATCAGGGGTACCGGATCGAAGAGCTGTCCCGGCTCAGCGGCACCACGGTCCGCACCATCCGCGCGTACACCGATCGCGGCCTGCTGCCGAAGCCGGACCGCCTCGGCCGGGCCAACGTCTACGACGACGCCCATCTGGCCAGGCTGCGCCAGATCGCCGACCTCCTGGAACGTGGCTACACCCTGGCCAGCATCAAGGAGCTGCTGGCGGCCTGGGACGCCGGAACCGGGCTCGGCGGAGTGCTGGGGCTGGTCGGGGAGGTCGACCGGCCGTGGTCCGACGAGCAGCCGGCCCGCGTGGGGCGCGCCGAACTGGCGGCGTCCTTCGGCGGCGTGGAGGACGCCGCGGCGGTGGAGGAGGCGCTGCGGCTCGGCGTCCTGGAGCGGCTGCCGCAGGACGACGCCGAGTTCCTGGTGCCCAGCCCCAGCGAGCTGGCGGTGGCGGTCGAACTGCACCGGGCGGGGGTGCCGTTGGCCGCGATCACCGGGCACCTTCGTGAGCTGCGCGGCCAGGTGGAGCACATCTCGGAGCGGCTGCTGGAGTTCACCACGGAGTACGTCTTCCAGCGCTTCCTCCACCATCCGCCGACCGAGGAGGAGGCCGCGGAGGCCACGGACCTGATCCGGCGGCTGCGCCCGCTCGCCCAGCAGACCGTTGACGCGGAGCTGGCACGGGCGATGCGGCTGCGGGCCACGGAGCACATCCGCCGCCACCTCGGTGAGCCCGGTGCCCTGGTCGGCCCGCCGCCCGCCGAGACCGTCCCCGTCGCACCGGGCGCCCCCGTCGCACCGAGCGCCACCGCCGCTCCGAGGGCTGGTTCCGTCGCGGCGGCGGCACCACCGGGCGCGTTCCCGGTCGGCCGCCCGGACGCGGAAGCCGACGGGGTGGAAGCGAGTGGGGCGGAAGGGGGCGTCATCGCTGTCCCGTTGCCGACGGCGACGGCAGCGGCCGTCCGGGAGCTGGTCGGCCACGAGCACATGTCGGCCTTCGTCACGGCGGCCGTCGAACGAGAGGTGGCCGCCCGCCGGATGGACGTCCTGGCCGGGCGGGCACCGCACCACCGCGGAACGGCGGCCCCCACGAGCTGAGCGGCGGACGCCCGCGCCCGCGGGCGACGCCCGGCACCTTGGAGCCCTGCGCCTCGCACCCCGGGACCCCGACGCCCCGTACACGCTCGGCGCGGTGGGTCGAGTGGGTGGGGTGGTTCAGGTGGTTCGGATGGTTCAGTTGGTGCTGTCGTGCGGGGGAAGGCCGGGATATCAGACCCAGCCGTTCTCCAGCGGAACCACGGCGACGGGGGTGGTGTCGTCGGCGAGGACGGTGGCGGCCGGGGCCGTGGTGGCTCGGTGCGTGCTCTGCTGGGCGGTGGTCGCGAGAGCCGGAGCGCCGAGCAGGACGATGGCGGTGACGGCGGTGGCGGCGGCGGTCATGACGGCGGAGCGAAGCATGAGGGGTTCCCTGATCTATGCGGTCGTGGATGCGGCCCGGTGTTCCCCGGCACAACTGATCCTGTTGCCAAGGGCATTGCGGGCGACAGGGAAAACACCTGGCACGAAATGACCGGGCACGACCGTGTCACATGTCGGCCGGGGACCGTCCGCCCCTCGGACAGCCCTTTGCCGTGCGGCGCGTTGTGGCTGAAACTGCGATGGAGTACGGGGGGTTTCACCTGCGCCGATGCGGCGGCAGACCCCCGGACCGCAGGGGTTCGGCCACCGACGAAGCTGGTCGTCGTCATGCATCGCCGCGCACCGCACGGCGATACCGCCGTGGGGGGCTGGTTCCATGCTGACTTCGTTCGGGCTCACCGAACACGCCGACCAGGTGTACAGATTCGTCCTCGGGCAGCCCGGTTGCCCGCCGTCGAAGGCCGCCGCCGAACTCGGCAGGACGCAGGAGGAGATCGCCGCCGCCCTTGAGGAGCTGACCCGCCTGGGACTGCTCCGCTCCTGGTGGGAGGACGACCTGCTCCACGTGGTGAACCCGAAGGCCGCGTTGGACAGCCTGCTGGCCTTCCAGCAGGCCGAGATCGCCAAGCGGAACCAGGCGCTGGCCCGCAGCCAGGCCGCCGCCGAACTGCTGCTGGCCCAGTACACCGCGCAGTACCAGGACAGCGGGGACGAGGGCCTGGGGTTCGAGGTGCTGCACGGCGCCCAGGCGGTACGGGCCCGCATCGCTACCCTGGCCGCCGAACAGCGCGTGGAGGTGGCCTCGTTCATGACCGGCGGCGCCCAGAACCCCCACGCGCTCCAGGAGAGCAGGAACGCCACCGGCGAGGTGCTCGCGCGGAACGTCAAGAGCCGCTCCGTCTACCTGGATGCCATCCGCAACGCCCCGGGCACCCTGGAGCACGCGCAGTGGCTCACCGAGCGGGGAGCGGAGGTGCGCACCGTACCCGTTCTGCCCATGCAGCTGTGGATCTCGGACCGCAAGCTCGCGATGGTGCCGATCGACCCGGCCGACAGCAGCGCCGGAGCGGTGCTGCTGCGCCAGCCCGGTGCGGTGGCGGCCTTCGTCGCGCTGTTCGAGGCGGTCTGGGTGACGGCGGTGCCGTTCGGCGAGGCGCCGCGCCGCAGCATCGACGACCCCGGCTCGCAGCCTCGGGAGCTGCTGCGGCTGCTGGCCCAGGGGTACACCGACGAGGCCGCCGCCCGCCGGCTCGGGATCTCCCTGCGCAGCGAGCGGCGGCTGATCTCGGAGCTGATGGAGAGGCTGGACGCGCAGAGCCGCTTCCAGCTCGGCCAGCGCGCCGCCGAGCAGGGCTACGTCTGAGGGCCATCGCCGAGGGCTGCCCTCCGCGCCGTGTCCGGGCTACCTCCGTGCCGCGTCCGGGACGCGTCCGAGGCCGGTACTCAGCAGGCGCAGGAGGCGCCCGAGACCGGGGCGGTCAGCGGGTCGGGGGCGGAGCGGCGCAGCCCTGCGGCGTCCTCGACCTCGAACCCCTCGCGGGCCCAGTACTCGAAGCCGCCCAGCATCTCCTTGACCTGGTAGCCGAGGCTGGCGAAGGCGTGCGCGGCGCGGGTGGCTCCGTTGCAGCCGGGGCCCCAGCAGTACGTGACGACCAGGGTGCCGGCCGGGACCGACTCGGCGGCGCGGGCCGGGATGTCGTCGGTGGGCAGGTGGACGGCGCCGGGCACGTGGCCCTGGTCCCACGCCGCCTTCGAGCGGGTGTCGACCAGGACGAACGGGGCCTGACCGGTTGCCAGGTCGGCCTGGACGTCGGAGACGTCGGCCTCGAAGGTGAACCGGCGGTGGAAGTGCGCTGCGGCGGTGGCGGGGTCGGCGGCCGGGACGCGCAGGACCTTGGAGACGGCGGTGCCGGCGGCGGCGGATGTGGTGGCGGCCATGGGGACGGGACTCCTTCTACGAGGTGCGAGAGATGCTCGGGAGGTACGGGCTGTGCGAGGTACGTGAGGTACGTGAGGTGGACAGGGATGACGCCGAGGACTCCGTAGACGCAGTGGACGCCGTGGACGACGGGGGCTCAGCGCGGTCCGGCAGCGGGTGGCGGCGGCTCAGGGCAGCGGCGAGGACGACGAGGAACAGGGCGGCGGTGGCGGTGCCGGGTCCGAGCAGGACCAGCGAGGTGCCGCCGGGGAGCAGTCCGAGCGGCAGCAGGACCAGGGCGGTCAGGGCGCCCCGGGCCGCTCCCAGATGTCTGGCGCGGCCGCTGAGGGCAGCCCAACGAACGGACAGGGAGTGGAGGTTGGTGCGGCAGTAGCTCCAGCACAGGGCGGCGGCCGCGAGGGAGGCGAGGGAGCGGACGGCAGGCGGGAGGGTGAGCGGGCGGAACGGGGCGGCGTGCAGCAGCACAGCGTAGCCCAGGGCCGTGACGGCGAGGGCGAGCAGAGTGCCCAGCAGCCGGCGGCGCTCCCGCAGCGGCGGAACCGCGTTCTCCAACCCGACCCAGGTGAAGAGCAGCGGGAGGGCCGCGGCAGCGGTGCCGGCGACCGGGCCGGGGTGCGGCCCCCGGCGCTCGGCGGCCCCCGCCCCACCACAGGCAGACGGCCGCCGTGAGGGCGGCGTACAGGCGCGGCCCGCGCAGCCTGGACCGCAGCGCGGCGGCCGAGCGGAGCGCGGCGGTGAGCAGGAGCAACGCGGCGGTGAGCAGGGGCAACGCGGTCGACGGCAGGACGGCGGCCGGGAGGGAAGCGGCTCGGAAGGGAGCAGACAGAAACGGAGCGGACAGAAAGGGAGCCGACCGTTCCCCGAACCCCAGGGCCTCACCCAGGAACCGCCCTCCGGTGAGCGCCACTGCGGCCTGGCCGGAGGCGAAGCCGAGGACGTAGAGCCACCCCATGGGGCGGGCGACAGCCGGGCCGAGGCGGGAGGTGGCGAAGCCCACCGCTCCCCGGCCCGCGGTGCCGCCGGCCGCCGCCACCGGCAGGCACCACAGCGCCAGCACCGCCGCCACCAGCAGCGAGAGCACGACCGTCCGTTTCCCGGCCGGGCCGAGAGCCGCGGGCACCACCAGGACGCCCAGCCCGAGGACGGCTGTGAAGGTGCCCGACATCCCCGCTGCGAGTCCCCGCCCCTGCCGCTCCTCCCCCTTCGCACCCTTCGCGCCGTTCGCGACTTTCGCTCCCGTCGCGACCCTCACGACAGTTCGTGGAAGAAGGCCGGGACCGACGCGGGAAGGACGGTTCCGGCCGGGACCAGCCGTTCTCCGGCCTCGGCCCAGCGCGGCATCCGGGTCTCCATCTCGACGGGGACGCCCAGGTGGGAGGCGAGGAAGGCGGACCAGCCCGGCATCAGGGGGGCAGCGGCCACCGCGACCGCGGCGAGCAGTTCGACGTGTCCGGCCAGGGAGGCGGCGTAGGCGTCCGGTCGGCCGGGACCGTCGTCGTGGCGCAGCAGGCGCAGGGCGTGCAGGTCCGCGACGGCCCGGTCGACGGTGGCGGCCAGTGCCTCCGCGGCGGCCTGCGGGGAGAAGGACTCGGCGGCCAGGGCGGCGGCCACCTTCGCGGTCAGCTCCTCGCGTTCGGCGACGGTGAAGGCGGCGGGGACGACGGCGGGGACGGCGACGGGGACGGCGGCGGAGTCGGCGGCAGGGACGGCGGCAGGGGTGGCGGGGACGACGCTGGAGAAGTCCTGGGCGAGAAGGTCGAGGACGGTGTCCGTCCACGTCTCCAGGCCGCCGACCAGCACGTCGGTGACGGTCTCGGCGTACTCCTTCATGGAGAAGTTGTTCTGCTCGCGCTCCGGGCCGGTGAGGCAGAGGTGGAATCGGAGCGCGTCGGCGTTGGTGCGCCGCAGGAACTCGCCGCCCCAGATGGCGTGGCCCCGGCTGGTGGAGAACTTGGCACCCTCCAGCCGGTAGAACTCGTTGATCACCACCTGGGCGGGGAGGGTGAGCGACCCCTGGGCGAGCAGCAGGGCGGGCCAGAGGACGGCGTGCGAGAAGGAGCAGTCGAAGCCGATGAAGTTGACGATCCGGGTGTCCGGGTCGGACCAGAGGGCGAGGGCCTTCTCCCGGTCCCCTTGGGCCTCGGTGAGGCGGGCGGTGGCGGCGACGTAGCCCCAGATGCCGCTGAACCAGGTGTCCAGGATGTGGCCCTCCCAGCCGGGCAGCGGCACCGGGACGCCGTAGCCGGCCTCGCGGCTGACCGGGGTGTCCGGCAGGGCGCGCTCGAAGAGCCCGTCGAGGTAGGCGCGCAGCCGCGGACGCCACTCGGCGGCTGCCTGGGCGGTGGCGTAGTAGGAGGTGAGCCGCTCGCGCCACTTCTCCAGCGGGAAGACGACACGCCGCAGGGTGGTGGTGTCCGGGGTCGTCCAGCAGGAGGTGCAGAGGGGGTCGGCGAGACCGGCCGGCTCCTGCGGCAACCCGCACGCCTCGCAGTAGACGCCGTCGGAGGGGTCGTCGCAGTACTGGCACCGGCCGCGGACCTCGGACTCGTAGAGGTAGCGGTCGCAGGGGGCGCAGCGGAAGACGGGCAGTTCCTGGACCTCCAGGGCACCGGCCTCCCACAGCTCCAGGAAGAAGCGCTGGACGTACTCGGTGTGGGCGGTGTCGGTGAGCGGCCGGGTGAACCAGTCGTGGTGCATCCCGCCCAGCGAGAGCGTCTCCTCCATGCGGTCGCCGAAGAGCTTGGCGGTGCGGTGCGCGGTGGAGCCGATCTCGGCGGCGCGGCGCGGGACGTAGGCGGAGTGCTCGTCGGAGTAGCCGACGTAGGCGACCTCGTGACCGCTCCGGCGCAGGTGCCGGGCGAGGACGTCCGCCCCGAGGAAGGGGCCGGAGAGGTGGCCGAGGTGGAGGTCGCCGTTGGGGTTCGGCGGGGCACTGGTGACGACGTAGGAGGTCATGGTGTGGGTCCTTGGCAGAGTCTGATGGGCGCGATGGGCGCGATGGGAACGGAAGACGCGGCGCGCGCAGGTCGACGGAGGTCAGCAGGGGACGCGGGACAGCGGGCGGAGGGCGCCGGACGACGAGCAGGGAGCGGAGGGCAGAGCGCAGAGGGCAGAGGGCAGAGGGCAGAGGGACGTCCGACGCGCGGAGGTGCAGGGCGGAGGGTGCGGGCGGCGGTGCGGGGCTGAGGTCAGTGGTGGGCGGAGAGGTCGGCGGAGGGCGGTAGGGGTACGTCCTGGACGGTGTCCAGCGGAGGCAGCACGGCGGCGGCCGCCGGCACCACCCGGCTGCGCGACGGCAGGTCCTCCAGGACGACGGAGTGCGCGCCGATCAGGCAGTCGTCGCCGACCGTGACCGGCCCGAGGACGCTTGCCCCGGTACCGATCACCACCCGATCCCCGAGGACGGGGTGGCGGCGGGCCCCTGACGGGCGGCGCAGGTCCTTCCACCAGCCGACCGAGCCGAGGGTGACCTGGTGGTACAGCATCACGTCGTCACCGATCCGGACGGTCTCGCCGATCACCACCGCGGTGCCGTGGTCGACGAAGAAGCGGCGGCCGATCCGCGCGCCGGGGTGGATCTCGATGCCGGTGGCGGCCCGGGCCAGCAGCGACAGGGCGCGGGCGGTGGTGCGGTGGCCGCGCCGCCAGAGCCGGTGGGCCGCCCGGTACGTCCACAGGGCGTGCAGGTGAGGGTAGAGGAGCACCTCGCGGCGGGACCTGGCGGCCGGGTCCTTGGCGAGGACGGTGGCGATGTCCTCCTTGATCAGGGCCAGGAGGCCGGGGCCCGCCTCGGCCGCGGAGCCCTGGTCCGCCTCGGCCGCGGGGGCGGCGGCCTCGTCCTCGTCACATGTGGTCATAGGGGGCCTCCGGGCGGATCGGGTGGCCCGCCAGGAACCGCTGGGGCCGGTAGGGGTTCAGCAGCTCCTGCTCGGCCTTCCCGGGTACGGCGCCGCCTTCGAGGATCTCCAGGGCGGCGAGTTCGGCGACGGCGGGGGCCAGCTTGAAGCCGCCGCCGCTGAAGCCGATGGCCAGGTACAGGCCGTCGGGGCCGGCCGCGCCGACCACCGGGCGCTTGTCCGGGGTGTAGCCGTCGACGCCGGAGCGGGTGCCGACCAGCGGCGCCTCGGCGGCGGCCGGAACCCGGTGGGAGATCGCGGCGATCGCGGACTCCAGCTCGGACTCGCTGAGCGGTTCGACGTCGCGGCCCAGTTCGGTGTCGGGCTTGCTGGGCACGCCGAAGTAGAAGCGGTCCAGGCCGTCCGGGCGGAAGTAGCTGCCGGTGGTGTCGTCGATGCAGGTGGGGACGGACGCGCGGTGGCCGCGCCGGCCCGCGCCCCGGAGTTCCGCCTGGGCCAGGCCGATCCGCCGGGCGGTGACCGGTATGTGCAGGCCCAGGTACTCGACGGGTGCCGAGCCCCAGGCGCCTCCGGCCAGCACCACCAGCGGGGAGTCGATCCGTCCGACCGAGGTGAGGACCCCGGTGACGGAGCCCTCGTGCTCCAGGACCTTCACCGCGCGGATGCCCTCGGCGGGTGAGACGCCCAGCCGGTAGGCGGCGGTGAGCAGCGCGGCGGAGGCGGCCATCGGGTCGGCGTAGCCGCCCTCGGGCTCGTAGGCGGCCAGCCCGACGCCCTCGGTGCGCAGGCCCGGGTAGATCTCCCGCAGCTCCGCCCGTTCGACGACCTCGACGCGGCGGTATCCGGCCGCGGCCGCGGCGACGGCGGCGTTGGTGCGCAGGGCGTCCGCCCGCTCCTCGCCGACGATCATGACGAAGCCGGTGCGCCGGTAGCCGCAGTCCCCTCCGATGATGTCCGCCCACTGCTCGAAGACCGGCAGGCTGCGGGCGGCCAGCCGGGTGTCGGCGGACGCGGTGTGGTGGAGGCGGAGCAGTCCGCCGGAACGGGACGTGGCGCCCTGGGCGTTGACCCGGCCCTGGTCGCACAGGACGATCCGGCCGATGCCGGCCAGGGCCAGCTGGTGGGCGATGGCCGCGCCGATCACCCCGCCGCCGACGACGACGGCGTCGGCGTGCGCGTGTGCGACGGGGCTCACGGGGCGACCTCGGCGCCGGCTCCGGCCGGGACCCCGGCGCCCGCGGAGAGACCGGCATCGGCAACGCCGCCCGCGGACGGACCGGCATCCGCCGCGGCGCCCGCGGAGAGACCGGCGTCGGCCGCGGCGGCAGCGCCGGTGATCCCGAACTCGGCTGCCCACCTGGCACGTTCGGCGGCGACCGCCTCGGCGCCGCCCCACCAGACGGTGACGAAGCGGAGCCGGCCGGCGGTGTCGTTGGTGAGGTCGTGGTCCTGGAAGGGCGGGATGAAGACGGTCTCCCCCGCCGTCACCCGGCGGGTCTCCTCGCCGATCCGCATCAGGCCGCTGCCGTCGGTGATGAAGAACATCTCGTTCTCGTCGTGGCTGTGCGCGGTGGACGTCTCACCGGGGGCCACGTCCACCCAGCCCCCGCCCCAGCCGGGCTCGGCGACGGCCTCGGGCCAGGGGAAGATGCGCCGGCTGCTGACGTTGTAGGCGTCCTCGAAGACCATGGAGCCGTCGGAGGCGAACACGTGCATGTCGCGGGTTTCCTATCGGTGCGGTGGGCGGTTCAGACTGCGGCGGAGGCGGCGGGGCGGCGGCGCCCAGGCGGGCCCGCAGGTCGCGGTGGACGGTGTCGGCGCGGTCGGCCATCTGGCTGAAGGAGGTGGCGCTGCCGATGCCGTGCCGCCATTCGGTGAGGCCGTCGAGGTAGATCCCGGCCTCGCAGTCCCCGGTGGTCTCGGCGCGGAAGGCGCGGGTGACGGAGGGCCGGCCGGCCTCGTCCAGGAGCAGGTGCGGCCGCATCGGTTCCAGGGCGGCGGGCAGGGCGGGCTCACGGTAGCCGGTGCACAGGACCACGAGGTCGGCGTCCACGCGCTGCTCGGCGCCGGTGAACACCTCGCGCAGCAGCAGCGGGACGGTGTCCCCGGCCGGGTCGCCCGAGACCGCGGCCTCGGTGCGGCGGTGCAGCCGGAGGCGGGCGCGGCCGGTGAGCCGCTCCGCGTACGCGGCCTGGTACAGGGCGCTGGAGACGTCGGGGTCGACGGCGGCGTAGTTGGTGGCGCGGGACTGGTCCAGGGCGTGGGCGCGCTCCGGGCCGGACAGGCCGTAGAAGTAGTCGGTGGCCTCGGGGAAGTAGACCTCGTTGGAGAAGTGGCCCAACTCGTACATCCGGAAGCCGGCGTGCCGTACCACCGAGTGGATCTCGGCCTCCGGGTAGCGGCCGGACAGGTGCAGCACGATCTCGCCGGCGGTCTGCCCGGCGCCGACCACGACGGCGCGCCGCGGCGGGCGTTCCTCGAACGCGGCGAGCCGGGGCAGCAGTTGCGAGGCGTGGAAGACGCGCTCGCCCAGGTGCGGTTCGAACTCGGCTGGTACGTACGGAACATGGCCGGTGGCGAGAACGACGGTACGGGTGCGGTGGCGGTGCGCGGACCCGTCGCGGGAGTCGCGCGAGACCACGTCCACGGTGCGGACCCGGCCGTCGGCGTCGGCCACCGGCTCCACGGCGACGACCTCGCGGCGGTACTCGACCGGGCCGCGGACCTGGCGCGCCGCCCACTGCACGTAGTCCGACCACTCCAGGCGGCTGACGTAGCCGCCCATCAGCGTGAACGGGTAGAAACGGCCGCTCTGCCCGAGGTAGTTGGGGAAGGTGAAGCGGGACCGGGGATCGCGCGGGGTGGCGAGGTCGCGCAGGAAGTGGTGCTGGATGTCGGTGCCGGGGAGGACCAGGTTGGGCTGCCAGGCGGAGTCGGCGGCCCGCTCCAGGTAGCGGGCGCGGAGCGGGGCCGCGGGCTCCCCCGCCGCCGCGGCCGCGTCCTCGTGGTCCTCGACGGCGGCGGCCAGGGCGATCCCGGACGGGCCGAAGCCGGCCACCACCAGGTCGTGCACCGCGGTCGCGGCGGCGCGCGGGCCGGCGGCGCTCATCGGACGCCCTCCCGCCGCAAGCGGATCAGCGGCGCTCATCGGACGCCCTCCCGCCGCAAACGGATCCGCGGCGCTCGTCGGACGCCCTCCCGCCGCAAGCGGATCAGCGGCGCTCATCGGACGCCCTCCCGCCGCAAGCGGATCAGCGGCGCTCATCGGACGCCCTCCCGCGGCCCGGCGGCGGAGAGGCCGAGGACGTCCAGCGCGGCGGTCAGCGCCACGCGGAGGATGGCTCCGGCGAAGTCGATCTGCTCGGCGGTGCAGTTCAGCGGCGGCAGCATCCGGACGACGCAGTCGTCGCGGCCGCCCAGTTCCAGGATCAGGCCCCGCTCGACGGCCTCGCGCTGGACCCGCCTGGCGAGCGCGGTGGCCGGCCGGCCGGTGGCCGGGTCGGACAGCTCCACCCCGGTCATCAGGCCCAGGCCGCGCACGTCGGCGACGTACGGGGTGAGCGCGCGGAGCTCCTGGAGGTGGACCATCAACTGCTCGGCCCGTGCCCGGACGTTGTCCAGGATCCGGTCGCGGTTGACCACTTCGAGGGTGGCGACGGCGGCGGCGAAGGCGGGCTGGTTGCCGCGGAAGGTGCCGGTGTGCGCGCCGGGGGCCCAGGCGTCCAGTTTCTCGTCGTAGAGGATCACCGAGGCGGGCAGGCCGACGCCGCTGAGCGCCTTGGACGCGCAGATCACGTCCGGCTCGATGCCGTACTGCTCGAAGGCGAACCAGGTGCCGGTGCGGCCGCAGCCGCTCTGCACCTCGTCGACGATCAGCGGGATGCCGAGCTCGCGGGTGACCACCCGGACCCGCTGGACGAACTCGACCTCGGCCGGGATCACCCCGCCCTCGCCCTGGACCAGCTCCATGATGACGGCGGCCGGGAGGGTGATGCCGCCGTTGACGTCGGTGAGGGCGCGCTCCAGGAAGGCCGCGCAGTTGACCTGGCAGGAGGAGCGCTTCAGGCCGAGCGGGCAGGAGTGGCAGTGGGAGTAGGGGAAGAAGTGCACGCCGGGCATCCGGCCGCGCACCGGCTCCTTCTGCTCGACCAGGCCGGTGACGCTCATCGCGGCCATGGTCGCGCCGTGGAACCCGCCCTGGAAGGTGATGATCTCCTCGCGCCCGGTGGCGGTCTTGCAGAGCTTGAGGGCGGCGTCGACGGCGTTGGCGCCGGTGGGGCCGCAGAAGTGGATGCGGGTGCGCTCCCGCATCGGCTCCGGCAGCATCTCGATGGTGGCCCGCACGAAGCGGTCCTTCACCGGGGTGGGGAAGTCCAGGCCGTGCACGAACTCGTCGAGCTGGGCGTGGGCGGCGGCCAGCGGCTCGGGGTGGTTGTGGCCGAGCGAGAGCACGCCGGCGCCGCTGAGGAAGTCCAGGAAGACGTTGCCGTCGAGGTCCTCCACGTAGGAGCCCTCGCCCCGGCGGATCGCGATGGGCAGCCGGCGCGGGTAGGAACGGGCGTTGGACTCGTGGCGGGCCTGCCGGTCCAGCAGCTCCGCGCTGCGCGGGCCGGGCAGGGGGCCGGAGACCCGTGGGCGGGTGTACCGGGGGGCTGGACGGTCGGTGAGGGCGGGTACCGACGGGTCGAAGACTGCGGTCATGGTGCTGGCGGCTTTCTGGTCGGAGCGTCGGGTGGCGGCGGGGCGGCGTCGGGAAGCGAGGCGGCGGGGCGGCGTCGGGAAGCGAGGCGGCGGGGCGGCGTCGGGCAGCGGGTCTCAGCCCGTCCCGGGCAGCGGGGCGCCCAGGCGGCCGGTCTCAGGCAGCCCGTCCCAGGCGGCCCGTGTCAGGCGGCGGGGCCCAGGCGGCCGGTCTCAGGCGGCGGCGAGTTCGGCGCCGCGGTCGGCCCGGGTCGGGGCGGGGCCGGCCAGCCGCTCGGTGAGGGCGGCGGTGAGCGCGGCGGCGCGCAGCGAGAGCAGGCTGAACGAACCGGCGTCGCCGATGCCGTGGCTGGACTCGCACAGGCCGTTGAGGAAGAGCGGCGGGGTGGTCGCGTCCAACGGGTCGAGCGCGTAGTCGTAGCCGACCCTGAGCCGCCCGTCGGGCTCGGTGGCGAAGGCGTGGGCCAGCGGCGCCATCAGCGGCGGGCACGGCTCCTCGTGCCCGCCCGGGCCCATGTTGCGGAAGCCGGTGGCGAGCACCACCAGGTCCACGGTGTCGCTGACGCGGATGCCGGTGTTCCGTTCGACCAGGTCCAGGGTGACCCTGTCGTCGTCGGCGCGGACGGCGACCGCCTCGTGGTTGCCGCGGACGGAGACCCGCTGGTCGCCGTCGAGCTCCTGCTCGTAGATGGTGAGGTAGAGCTCGCGCAGCACGTCGCTGTCGGCGGAGGAGTAGTTGGTCGGGTGCATGTAGGCGTCGAGCGCCGTCTTGCCCGCGCGGGAGGCGTTGAAGTAGTAGTCGGTGAACTCGGGGAAGTAGCCCTCCTCGCTGAACGGGCTGGTGTCCTTCTGCCGCAGCGAGTGCGACCGGGTGTAGACGGTGACCTTGGCCCGCGGGTAGCGCCGGGTGAGGTCCAGGGCGAGCTCGACGGCGCTCTGGCTGCCGCCGATCACCGCGACCGCCGCCGGTTCCGCGCCGGGCCCGGCCAGTTGGGCCAGGCGGGGCAGGTACTCGGTGAGGTGGAAGACCCGGGCGCTGCCGGCGGTGTCGTAGGGGGCGGGGACGTAGGGGGTACGGCCGGGGCCCAGCACCAGGGAGCGGCCGAGGTAGCGGCGGCCGGAGCGGGTGGTGACCTCGTACAGCCGCTCGCCGTCCCGCTCCACGACCTCGACGCCCTGGGCGCGCTGCCCGCAGTCCACCAGGTGCCGGAAGAAGCCGGCGGCCCAGCGGATGTACCCGGCGTACTCCTTCCGAAGCGGGAACTCCGAGGGGAGGTTGAGGTGGCGCAGCAGACGGCCCTGCTCGTGCAGGTAGTTGAGGAAGCTGTAGCGGCTGCGCGGGTTGCGCAGGGTGACGAGGTCGCGGCTGGGGTGGTTCTGGATGTCGGAGCCGTCCAGAAGCATGCCGGGCTGCCACTCGGGACTCGGACGGGCCTCCAGGAAACGGGCGGTGAGCGGGGAGCCGCCCTCCTCCAGCGCGATGGCGAGGGCCAGGTTGGCGGGGCCGAAGCCGATGCCGAGGATGTCGTGGACCGGGCCCGGCTCCGGGTCCGGGACCAGGACCGGGTCCGGGCCCGGGACCGCAGCGGCGTCCGCGGCGTCCGCGGCGTCTGCGGCGTCCGCGGCGTTCTGGTCGAGGGTGCTGGTGCTCATCAGCGGGCCGTCCTTGCGGTCACGGTGGTCAGAGTGGGGTTGCCGTCGAAGTCGAGGCGGAGGCCGGTGAGCCGGTCGGCCGCGAACACCCGCTGGTCGGTGCGGTACCAGAGCGGGATCAGCGCGAGGTCGGCCATCGCGGTGCGGTCGGCACGGCGCCAGGCGTCGGCGCGCTCGTCCGGGTCGGCGGCGGCGCGGGCGCGGGCGATCAGTTCGTCGAAGGCGGCGCTGACGTAGCGGCCCTCGTTGTCGCCGTGGGCGGTGCCCCCGGCGTCCGGGTCGGTGCAGGAGGAGTGGAGCAGCGGGAAGAGCATGTTGTCGGGGGTCGGGTAGTCGCAGGCCCAGCCGGCCCGGCAGACCCCGGAGGCGGCCGCCGAGGTGCGGTGGTCCACCAGCCCCCGGGCGTGGGTGCGGATCAGGCGCACCCGCCAGCCCAGGACCGACTCCAGCTGCCCGGCCAGCGCGGTGACCCAGCCATCGTGCCCGGCACCGGTGTTGTAGGCCAGGTCCACCTCGGCACCGGGGCCGAGCCCCGCGCGCAGGGCGGCCGCACGGGCCCGTTCCGGGTGGTACGCCGTCCAGTCCGCGCCGATCCCGGCGGCGAGTTCGGCGCGCGGGGTGTGCGCCGGACCGAACCACGGGGAGAGCAGCGAGTGGGCGGCCGTGCGGCGGCCGTGGAAGAACTCCTCGGTCAGCGCCTCCCGGTCGATCGCGCTGGACAGGGCGCGGCGGGCGTCCAGCGAGTCCATGGGCGCCTGGTGGCAGAAGGGGATCAGGTAGAAGAGCCCGGCCCCCTCCTGCTCCAGGAAGCCGGGCAGCGCGGCGGCCTCGGCGGTGCGCCGCGGCGGGATGCGGGCGTAGTCGTAGGTCCCGGCGAGGAACCGCTCGAACTCGTCGTCGAGCGCGCTCACCGGGTCGAGGATGTCCAGGTGGACCTCCTCGGCCGCCGGCTGCTGCCCGGCCCAGCGCTCGTTGCGGACCAGCCGGATGGACTCGCCGTGCAGCCAGGGCCCGGCCATCCGGTAGGGGCCGTTGCCGACCGGGAGGTCGTTGTACTCCGGGTTCAGCGCCGGGCCCGCGCACTCGGGCACGGGGGAGAAGACGGGCTGGAGGGTCTTGAGGTCGAACTCGACGTCGGGCGCGGACAGTTCCACCACCAGGGTGGTGTCGTCCACGGCGCGGACGGTGCGGACGCCGGCCAGGTGGTAGGCGGTCTCGGTGTGCGCGGCCGGGTCCAGGGCACGGTGCCAGCCCCGCACGAAGGAGTGCGCGGTCACCGGTTCGCCGTTGCTGAAGACGGTGTCGTCCCGGAGGTGGAAGGTCCAGGTCAGAGCCTGTGCGTCGGAGGTCCGGGAGAGGGCGGTGGCGGGGATCGCCCGGCCGTCCCGGTCGAGCGCGAGCAGCCCGGTGAACAGGGCCTTGCAGACCAGGATTCCCTCGCTCTCCTGCGCCTTGTAGGGGTCGATGGCGGTGGGCTCGGTGATGCCCATCCGGAAGACGGGGTCGTTGCGGTCCATGAAGCGGTGTCCTCCTCCCCGGCGTTGCGGGGGGTGGTGAAGGCGGAACGGGGGCGCGGGCGGGCGGCCGTCAGGCGGGGACGACGACCACGTCGAGCCGTTCGTCCAGGTCGGCGGCGAGTTGCTCGACCCGGTCGACGTCGGCGGCCGACCGGTACGGGGCGGCCACCGCCAGCGAGCCGGCGATCTCGTACCAGCCCTCGGGGGCGCGGCGGAGCCGCTCACCGGTGCGGGAGGCAGGGATGTAGGAGCGGAAGTACGGGGAGTGGGCGGCGTCGCCGGCGTTGTTCCGCATCAGGCGGCCCTCGCGGTAGGCGAACTTGATGCAGGTGGCGGCGCGCGGCACCGCGGCCCGCGGCACCTCGCCGTCCAGGATCGCGGCCCGCGCCGCCGGGTCGTCGCCGGCCAGGACGGCCTTGGCGTAGAGCCGGGCGGCGTCCAGCCCGTGCACCTCGCGCAGGTTGCGGTAGTTCTGGCCCCCGCTCATCCGGGTGGCGAACTCCACGATCCGGTAGCGGCCCTCGGCGTCCTGCCGCAGCTCGGCGTTGAACAGGCAGTGCTCCAGCCCCAGCGCGGCGGTGACGGCCTCGGCCACCGCCACCAGCTCCGGCTCCTCCTCGGGGGTGCGGAACGGGAGGGTGTAGTAGTCCTCCTCGAAGTAGGGCCCCGGCATCTGCATCTTGTTGGTGACGCCGGCCAGGTGGAACCGCCCGGCCAGCACCACCCCGTCCAGGGTGACCTCCCGCCCCGGCAGGAACTCCTCCAGCAGGGCGATCTCCGGGCCGTCGCTGGGGAAGTAGCCGCCCCACTGGCGGACCAGCTCCGTCACGTCGGCCAGCGCCCGGCGCAGCTCCTCCTCGTCGCGCACCAGGCTGACGCCGATGCTGGCGGCCAGCGCGCTGGGCTTGACGATGAACGGGAACGTGAAGGCGCGCGCCGCCGCCAGGCCCTGGGCGGCGTCGGTGACCGCCGCGAACCGGGGGCTGGGCAGGCCGTGCCGCTCCAGGAAGTCGCGCTGGCGGCGCTTGTCGCGGGAGATCTCGTCGGCCTCCGGGCGGGGCCAGGCGTGGCCGAGCAGCAGGTTGACCTGGGAGGCGAGCACGATGTCGCTGTCGTAGAAGGTGAGCGCCGAGGCGATGCCCAGGCGGCGGGCCTCGGCGGCGCAGAAGCGGGCCTGCGCGTCGGTGTCGTCGGAGTCGGGGAGGCGGATCACCGAGGCGAACCGCGCGTCGTCCTCGGCCCCGGGCACCTTGGTGACCAGATGGATCTCCAGGCCGAGCCGCTCCAGCGCCTCGATGTGCTCGCGGTGCCAGGCGTAGGTGTTCCGCATGATCAGCAGGATCTTCACGCCGTGGCCGCCTCTCCGGAGCGGTCGTCGACGGCCGCGGAGGTGTCGGCGGACGGGGCGACCGGGTTCGCGGCGGCCGAGGTGACGACCGTGACGACCGTGACCTTCTGGGCGAGGAGTTCGGCGGTGTGCACTGCCTCGGCGGTGTCCGCGCCGGTGACCAGGACCTGCCCCACCCGGTCCCAGTTGCCGCGCAGCGCGCCGACCGTCTGGCCGACCGCCACGGTGGTCTCCACGTCGATGACGTCGGCGCGCTCCAGGGTCTCGGCCACCCCCTGGATCTCCGTGACGACGCCGGGCTCGGCGGACAGGAAGCGGGTGGCCGCCGAGGACGACGGGACGGGACGCGCGTCGAGCGCCGGGATCAGTCCGAAGGGCCAGGCGACGATCCACTGCTCCAGGTCGATGCCGTAGGCGGCGTCCAGCAGGTCGAAGATCCGGTCGCCGCCCATCCGGTTGTGGCTCTCGATGATCTTCGGGCCGTCGGGGGAGAGCCGCAGCTCGGTGTGGGCGGCGCCGTCGGTCAGCCCCACCGCGTCGAGGAAGGCGGAGACCGCGTCCTCGACCGCCCGCTCGTCGGCCGCCGGGAGCCGGGCCGGCAGCGCGTGCCCCAGCTCGACGAAGCCCGCGTCCGCCGCGGTCCCGTCGCCGGTGAGCTTCTCGGTGACGGCGAGCACGACGTGCCGGCCGGCGAAGGAGAAGGTCTCCACGCTGTACTCGGGGCCGGGGATGTACCGCTCGGCCAGGAAGCCGCCGATGGTGAAGAAGGACCCCCACTGGAGGTCGGTACGGGCCCGCAGGGCCTCCACCTGCTCCCAGGCGGCCGCCGCCTGCTCCGGGCCGTCGAGCCGGGCCACCCCGAGGCTCGCGGTGGCGTCGACCGGCTTGAGGACCAGCGGCCAGCCGTGCTCCTCGCCGAAGGCGGCCAGCTCCCGGGCGTCGTCCACCCCGGCGGCCGGCACCGACAGCGCCCGCACCCGGGGACGCGGGTCGGCGGCCAGGTGGTCGCGCATCGCCCGCTTGTCGCGGAGGAGTTCGGCCACCTGCTCGGAGGTGCCGCCGAGGCCGAGGTGGTCGCTGATCCGGCCGGCCGGCACCAGGCCGGGCTCGGTGATCGAGACGACCCGGGTGAACCCGTAGGACCGGTGCGCGGCCTCGACCAGCGGCCGGGTGGCCTCCCAGTCGGTGTAGTCCGCGATGATCACCGCCTCCGCCAGCCGGGCCGCCTCCGGTACGAACTGGTCCCGGTGCTGGAGCAGAACGAAGCGGATGCCGAGTGCGGCGGCCTTGCGGAGGGTCTGGATCCGGCCGCCGACGACGAGAAGTCTGTGTTCGGTCATGGCCGTCACTCTCCAGCGGCCGGACAGAACGGCGGAAGGGGTTTCGGGTGGCACAGGAATGCCCGGCACGAAAGACCGCCCGAGCCCTCGCGTGAATATCCGCCGCCGCGCGATCGGCCGTGCTCCGCCGATCTCTGCTCCGTCCTACCGCGTCATGGGGCGTCATGCCGCGTCACGGCGCGCGATGTCACGGCGGGCGATGTCACGGGGGGCGATGTCGCGGCGGGCGATGTCACACCCCGTCCGCGGCTCCCCGGCACACTCGTGCCAGGCACGTTCTCCCTGCTCGCAGCGGGTTGTCGGTGCTCCGGGGCGTCGCCACAGTGGTGTTCCACTCCCCTGCCCGCACCCTGTGAAAAGGAGTTCCACCGATGGCGGACACCGTCCCCATGCGCAGTCGGCTGCGCGCCATGCCCGGCAGCGCCTGGGTGCTCTTCGGCGGCATGTTCCTGAACAAGTTCGGGAATTTCCTCAACGTCTTCCTGGTGCTTTTCCTGGTGGCGAAGGGGTATTCCACCGCCGAGGCCGGAGCCGCCCTGGCCGTCGTCGGAATCGGCGCCTTCGTCGGGAACATCGCCGGCGGTGTCGTCGCCGACCGGTTCGGCCGCCGCACCGCGATCGTGATCTCGATGGCCGGCGCCAGCCTGGCCACCGCCTGCGTCCCGTTCACCGGCAGCCTGGTCGCCACCACCGCCCTGGTGGGCCTGGTCGGCGTCTTCGCCCAGCTCTACCGGCCGGCGGCCGGCGCGCTGCTGGTGGACACCGTCCCCGAGGAACTGCGGGTCACCGCCTTCGCGGTGCTGCGGCTGGCCATCAACGTCGGTATGGCCGTCGGGCCGATGGTGGGCGCGGTGCTGTCCGCGTACTCCTTCACCTACGTCTTCTACGGCGACGCGCTGACCTCGCTCGCCTTCGCCGTGCTCGCGCTGACGGCCCTGCCCGGCGGCCGCCCCCCGGCCGCGCCGGACACGTCGGCCGTGCCGGACACGTCTCCCGCCGACGCCCCGGCGTCCGTCCCGGCCTCGGAGCGGGACGGCTACCGCGTGGTCTTCGCCGACCGCCCCTACCTCTTCTTCCTCGCCTCGATGACGGCTGCGACGTTCGTCTACTCCCAGGCGACCGCCACCCTCCCGCTGCACATCGCCGACGCCCACCTCGGTACCAAGGTCTACGGCCTGATGCTGGGCCTCAACGCCGTGCTCTGCGTGCTGATCGAGCTGCCGCTGACCCGCTGGACCGAGCGCCTCAACCCGCGCCGGGTGATCGCCACCGGGCTGCTGCTGCTCGGCGCGGGCATGGCCGCCACCGGACTGTCCTCCACCGTCTGGCTGCTGACGCTGACCGTGGTGGTGTGGACGGTGGCCGAGACCGTCTACACCCCGATCGCCAACGCCTACCCGGCCGAGTTCGCGCCGGCCCACCTGCGGGGCCGCTACCAGGGCGCGGAGGGGTTGGCGCACACCCTGGGCAACACCCTCGGCCCCGCGGTCGGCGGCCTGCTGTACGGACTGTCGACCGCCCTGCACTGGACGTCCTGCGCGGCCGTCGCCGCGGCCGGAGCCCTGCTCGTGCTGGCCGCCCGCGCCCGCACCACCCCGGCCGCCATCTCGGCCGCCGCGTCGGCTCCTGAGCCGGCCCCTGAGTCGGCCGAACTCGCCGACGCCTCCGCCTGACCGAAGCCGCTCCGCCGGTCCAGTCCGGTACGTCCGGTCTGCTCCGCCCGTTCGCCTTTCCACCCGTCCCTTCCGTGAGAGGAAATCCCATGGCCACCGCCGCCGTCCACCGCATCGACATCCCCTCGGCAACCGAGGACCCCTCCGCCTACGTGACCGCCCTCCTGGAGACCGCGGGCGACCGCGACCCCTTCGAGGTCATGGCCATGACCCCGGTGTGGGCCGCCCGGCTCTTCGAGGAGCTGCCCGTCGAGCTGATCGACGAGGTCCCCGAGGCGGGCGAGTGGCCCGCCGCGCACGTCGTCGGCCACCTCTTCGACGTGGACATCGTCTACGGCTTCCGCTGGCGGCTGGTGGCCACCGAGGACGACCCGGTCTACCCCGGCTACGACGAGGAGCTGTGGGCCCCGCTGCCCCGGCTGCCGTTCCGCGCCATGCTCGACGCCTGGACCGGCCTGCGCGCCGCCAACGTGGCGCTGCTCGCCGCGCTGCCCGCCGCCGACTGGCAGCGCACCGGCCGCCACGGTGAACAGGGCGGCGAGACCATGGAGGTGATGATCCGCAAGGTCGTCGGGCACGACATCGCCCACGTCAACCAGATCTACCGGGCGATCCGGCTGGTCCGGCGGAACGCCGGTCTCGACGTGGCCCGCCTGGACGAGACCTACCTCGGCCTCGGCCTCGCGTAGCCCCCGGCCCCGGCCTCCCCCGCAGGAAAGGACCATCCGCATGCCACCGGGCCCGCGCCCTTCCGAACCCGCTGCCTCCCCCGCGACGACGGCGGCCGCCGCGCCCGCCACGGCCGCGCGGGCGGACCGGGCCCGGGTCCGCCCGGCGACCCCGGCCGACCTGCCGCGGATCGCCGAACTCGCCGCCGAGCACGCCGCGTTCGAGCAGGCCGCGCCACCCGCGCCCGACCTGGCCGAACGCCTCTCCGCCCTGCTCTGCCGGCCGTCCGGCGACGCGCCGGACGGGGGGCGGCCCCGGGTGCGGCTGCTGGTCGCCGAGAGCCCCTCCGGGGAGGTCGTCGGATACGCCTCCTGCGCCCCGGAGTTCTCCACCTGGGAGGGGCGCGACTACCTGCACCTGGACTGCCTCTACCTGTGCGCGGACCACCGCGGCCGGGGCGTCGGCGAACTGCTGATGCGCGAGGTCGCCGCGGAGGCCCGCCGGCTCGGCCTGCGCCAGGTGCAGTGGCAGACCCCGGAGTGGAACGAGGGCGCGATCCGGTTCTACGACCGGATCGGCGCCACCGGCCGCCCCAAGCTCCGCTACACCCTGCCGGTCCCGGGCTGACCCCCGACGCACGGGGTAAGGGCCACGCACGGGGTAAGGGCCACGCCCGGGCGGCGGACGCTCCCGCGGAGGTCAGGCGAGCTGTGCGGGCGCCTCCGTGGCGATCCGCTCGAAGACGTCGGGGTCGTAGGCGAAGTCGCTGTTCGGGATAGGCCAGTGCAGGACGATCTCCTCGATACCCGCTTCCGCGTGGCGCCCGGCGAAGTCGACGAACGCGTCGACGGACGCGAAGGGCGTGGCGCGATCGGGGGTGAACCCCGTCAGCAGCACGCGGTGCATGCCCGCCGCCTCCCGGCCGGCCTCACCCAGGGCGGCCTCCAGCCGTTCCACCTGGCCCCGGATCGCGGCCAGGGACTGCTCGGGGGTGCCCTCGTCGTACAGCGCCGGGTCGCCCGTGGTCACCCACGCCTGCCCGTGGCGGGCGGCCAGCCGCATCCCGCGCGGGCCGGTGGCGGCCACCGCGAACGGCAGCCGCGGCGTCTGCACGCACCCGGGGATGGTGCGTGCCTCCACCGCCGAGTAGTGGGTGCCCTGCGAGGAGACCGCCGGCTCGGTGAGCAGCCGGTCCAGCAGGGCGACGAACTCCGCGAACCGGTCCGCCCGCTCCCGCGGCGACCACGGCTCCTGCCCGAGCGCCACCGCGTCGAAGCCGGTCCCCCCGGCCCCGATACCGAGCGTCACCCGCCCGCCACTGACGTCGTCGAGGGTGATGAGGTCCTTCGCCAGCGTGACGGGGTGCCGGAAGTTCGGCGACGTGACCATCGTCCCGAGCCGCATCCGCTCCGTCACCCCGGCGGCCGCCGTCAGGGTCGGCACGGCCCCGAACCAGGTCCCGTCCCGGAACGGCACCCGCCAGGACAGGTGGTCGTAGGTGTACGCGGCCCCGAACCCCAGCGCCTCGGCCCGCCGCCACACCTCCCGGCCCTCACTCCAACGGTAGACCGGCAGGATCACGGTGCTCAGACGCAGACTCATACCGTCGAGCCTACGGGCATCCGCGCGAAGCGGAACGTCGGCGTCCGCACCGCCCGGGAGCCGTGCCCCCACCCGAAACGACGCCTCCCCGGGCCCACGTCCGCACCCCCGGGCCCGTCCGCCAGCCGCCGCGCGGCTGTCCGTAAGCCGTCTCTCAGCTGCCGCGCGGCCGTCCGTCAGCTGCCGCGCGGTTGTCCGTAAGCCGTCTCTCAGCCGTCTCTCAGCCGCCGCGCAGCACCTGTCGGCGCCGCAGTGCGACGGCCGCGCCCAGTCCCAGGAAGAGCACCCCGCCCGCCAGCGTGACCACCATGGCCACGCTCCAGCCGGGCGGGTGCGCGACCTGCGAGGCGAGCATCACCCGGGACGGCTTGCGGCTGTCGTAGACGACGGCGACCGCCGAGCCCTTCGCCAGCCCCTTGGGCAGCGAGCCGCCCGACGGCACGCACAGGTTGCCGTGGTGCGTCCCGGCCGCGTCCTCGAAGGACACCTGTACGTCCGTGTGCTGGCCGTACTTGTTGGTGCCGGCCTTCTCGACGAAGGCCACCTTCTGCGTCCCGTGGTCGCGGAGGGCGTCCACCGTGGAGCCGCAGTCGGACCGGAAGGCGAAGAACATGCCGAAGCACAGCACGCTGAAGACCAGCAGGACGGCGATCAGCCCGCGCTTCGGCGCACCGGCCGCCACCCGTGCGCGGAGCGGGACCTCCTGTGATCCGGTCCCGTCGGACGCACCGGGCCGCGTCCAGTCGTCCCTCTTGACCTTGCGACCCATCACAACCCCAACCAGTGCCCGACGCTCTTGGCCGCATGGCCCACGTCCTTGGCCGCGTGCCCGACGTCCTTGGCCGCGCCCTCGACCGCGTGTTCGGTCCCCTTGATCGCCTTCTGGCCGGTATCGCTCTCCAGGAAGCGGTAGGCCCCGTACCCGACCCCTGCGGCGACCAAGATACCCGCACCGGCCGCCCATCCGACGGGACCGCCGGCGATGGCGACCGTGGCCGCCTCCATCGCCCAGCCCGCGCCCGCGCCGACGGCGAGCGACCCGACGTTCGCGGTGACGGCGACGTCCGGGTCCGTCCCGTTCCTGATGTCCCACCAGGTGCCCGCGGCCGTGAGCACGGCGCCGACCGCGGGCACCTTCTCACCGACCCGCAGGAACTTGCCGAGTACCTCGCTGTCCGACGCGGCACCGTGCAGCAGCGGCTTGGCGGCGTCCGTCACGGACACGTTCATCAGCTTGGACAGGCCGCCGAGGTTGAACTTGGCCAGCACCCCCTCCGCCTGGCGGAGGTCCGACTCGGAGGCCTTTCCGAAGGTGCCGGTGAGCTTCTTGATCGCTCTCCGCTGCGCGGCGGTGAGGCCGGGACTGTTCACCCGGTACTCGTGGAGCGCCTGGGCCGCCTTGGCGAACCGGTCCGCCCGCTCGTTGATCAGGCTCGCGTACTGGGCCTGACCCGCGAGGACGCCCTGCAGGATGCCGCCCTCGGTCGACCAGTTGTCCTTCGGGACGAAGAGGTCCTTCAGGTCGGCCCACGCGATGTCCCACAGGTCCGGGTCGTCCTGCTGCATCAGCGCGCGGTTCCACACCGCGGACGGGTCGTCCTTGGGTACCGGCCCCTGGAAGAGGGCGAGCGTCTTGGAGAAGCCGGGCGCGGGCGGGTCGGCCGCCATCGCCGAACGGAACGCGTCGGCGAAGGTCGCCATGTCCTGCTTGGCCGTGGTGCTGTGCGTGGCGGCCACCACGGAGGGCAGTTGGGAGGCGAGTTCCGGGTCGAGCCCCGCGTAGAAGGCGGAGGTCCAGTCCGGGTCGTCCTTGTGGGCGGCCAGCTCCGACGCGACCCGGTGGAGCTCCGTTCCCGCCGGGCCCGAGGCCAGTCCCTCGGCGGCGTCGGCCTCCTTCGCCGCCTTGCCGCCGGCCGCTCGGGCCAGCTTCACCGACATCACCGGCTCGGGGACGTTCACCATCCCGTGGACGACCCCGTCGCCGGCCTTGCTCATCGCGGCGGCGAGTCCGTGCCGGCGGCGCAGCATCGGCAGCTGGTCGTCCGCCCACCGGCTGATCCCGATCAGTTCGTCGAGGGGGCCGGTCTCCAGCCCCAGCGAGGCGAACCCGGTCCGAAACGAGCGCGCCTTCGCCCCCAGATCGGACGAGTCCTTCGTGAAGGACGTGACCATGCCGCCCAGCGCGTCCGGATCTATGCCGGAGAACTCACCCACCGGCCACCACCGGATCGACGAGGACGGCCTCCGCGCCGGAGCCCTCCAGCGCGGCCACGAGCTTCCCCGCGGGTACCGCGGCCCACGGCTGGGCCTCGCCCATAGCCTCCACCAGGCCGACGAGCGTGCTGAACACCGGCAGCGTCAGGTGCGGTTCCCCCTCGGCGTCCAGGACATGGCGGAGCATCAGCTGCACCTGCCCCTCACGCACGGGTGCTCCGTCGACGGTCGGCAGCGATCCGAGCAGCGGCACGACAAGCACGCTCTCGGCGTCCGGCGGTGCCCATCCAGTCATCTCCACCACGGCGCCAGCCTAGAACCGGCGCGACGGAACAGGGATAGGGAGAGGCGTCAAGATTTCCGCCCTCCGGCTCCGTGGGCGGACCCGGCCGGCCGGCACGCTTCCCGCACCGGTCAGCCCGCGCCGTCCACCCGTCAGCTCGGGTCGGTTCGCTGGAAGGAGGCGAGGTAGCGGTCGACCTCGTCCCGGTCGTAGCCCCGCCGCACGAGCATGAACCCCGCGAAATCCGGGGCCAGGCCCAACCCGGCCCGCAGGCGTTCGACCTGGATGTCGACCTCGCGGGGGTCGTACCCCCGCCGCTTGATCGAGAAAGACATACGTGGACGGTAGTTGAGTACGCGTCGGCTGTCTCCCCGCCCGGCACGGACGCCGCACGCACGGCTCCACGGAGGGTTCGCGCGCCTACCCGACCTGACCGAATTGCACCATCCGGGTGGCGTTGATGTGAAAATCCCCGAACTCGACGTGCGGGTCCGTGAAATCTGTGCTGGCTTCCTCATGATCGGACTAGTCAGTTCACCGCATCATGACGCAAGGAAGCGAGAGGACCATGGCTACCGACATCAGGACGTTCTGGAGCGCGCTGCTCAGCGTGCTGCTGAAGTGCCTCGCCGGACTCGGGTTCGCCCCGGCCGCCCGTGCCGCCGCCCGCCGGCAGGCGCAGGTCACCACCGCCGCGGTGGTCGCGCCCGCCGCGCACACCACCCGCACCGCCCGCACCGCCGGGAGCCGCGGTGCCCTACCCGTCGATGCCGGGGCGGTGACCTCCGCCACGCCGCCTGGGAACCCGCGCGCCGGAGCCCCCGCGCTGCCCGCGCAGAAGGCCCGGATCTCCCGTGGCACCGGCAGGAGGACACCCGCTGCCACCCGTCCGGCCGCATCCGGCCCCGGAGCCGCGTCCGCGGCGCCGTCCGTGCCTGGTGCCCGCCGCCGCACCGACGTCCACGTCCCCGCGCCGCGTACCCGCGACTCACGCAGCTTCCGCCGCATGGCCGGCGGCACCCTTCCGCCGACGATGAAGCAGCGCATCCGGGCCGAGGCCCACGGTGCCACGCCGAGCTCTCGCAGCCTGCCGGTCGGCCTGGACGCGCTCGAACTGGCCGGGATGGGCGCTCTGGCCTCCGTCGCGACCTCCGGCACGGGTCGTACCCGCGCCGAACTCGCCCTGTGCGCCTGAACCCGCAGGTCATCCACGCGTGCGCATCCGTCCGGACCCCGCCCAGGGCGTCCCGCGCGAACGGCACGTGGAGACCGCACCCCGGAACCAGCCGCAGGCCCGAAACCACCGGCACGCACGGTACGACCGGTACGACCGGTACGACCGGCACGACCGGCACGCACGGCTCCACCGCCACAGCGTGCCCGACGACGCCGGCCAGGCAGACCAGGTACGCCGGATCCACCGGGCCCGCAAGCTGTGAGGGCTCTCCCGGATCCACCCGCCGCACCGGTTCCACCCGCCGCACCAGTTCCACCGGGCCCATCGGCTCCACCAGCGAGGTCAGCTACACCAGCTCCATCGGTTCACACCGCGCCATCGGCTCCCACCGCGCCATCGGCTCCCACCGCGCCGCCGGCTCGGTCAGCTCCACCGTCCGGACCGGGTCCATCAGGCCCACCGGACATACCGGTCCGACCAGGCCCACCAGCAGCAGCCGCTCATGCGGCACGTTCAGCCGGACCACGGCGAGCGTCCCGGCCCCAGTGCGGCAGCCCACCGAGCACCTCACGAGCGGCCGACCCCGCCCGAAGCTCCGGTGAGCGGATGTCCGCACCTGTGTGCGGTACGGCCTGCCGGTAGGCCAGGATGGGGCGGTGACCCCAGCCATCGAGCCAGCCGAACCGCCAGACCAGCAGTCCGACGACAACCGGCCCGACGCCCCGACGGGCACCCGGACCGGGACCCCCGACACGGGGATCACACCGCGGCACCCCGGCAGCGGCGGCACCACCGACCGGACCGGGCTGGAGGAACGGGCCGAGCAGACGGGCCCGAGCGGACGCCCCACGGCGACCCGGCGGAACTCCGCGTCCAGGACCGGGAACACCGGAAACAGCAGGACCACCAGCACCACGAGCGCCACCGAACGAACCGGCGGCACCGACAACCCTCAGGACGCCCAGGAGAACACCCAGGGCGCCAAGGACGACAGGGAGCGCCAGGAGAGCGACGACCGCGAGAGCGCCGAGAACGCGAAGAGCCCCACCACTGCCTCCCCGGACACCGCCGGCAGCACCAGCCCGCGCGGCCACGACGAGCAGCACCCCGACGAACATCTCACCTCCGGACACCGCTCCGCCGAGCAGCACTCCTCCGCGGTCCACTCCGCTGAGCAGCAGCACCCACAACCGCACAGCCAGACCTTCGCCGACCCCGGTACGCGGCTGATCGCCACCGATCTCGACGGCACCCTTCTGCGCAGCGACCGCACGGTCTCGCCGCGCACGGTCGCCGCCCTGGCCGCCGCCGAACGGGCAGGCGTGGAGGTCTTCTTCGTCACCGGCCGCCCCCTGCGCTGGATGGGTGTGGTCGCTGAGCACCTCGCCGGCCACGGCCTGGCCATTCTGGCCAACGGCGCCGGCGTCTACGACCTGCGGGCCGGCACGCTCATCGAGGCGTTCCCGCTGCCCGAGGCCGACGCGCTCGCGATCGCCCATGCCCTGCGCGCGGCCCACCCCGAGACGACGTTCGCGGTCGAGCGCGTCGGCGGTTTCCGACGCGAGCCCGCGTACCCCGAGTTCGAGCCCGACAGCACCGGTGCGCCGTCGCCCGTCGGCGAGTTGCTCGCAGCCGACCGGGACCAGCCCGTGCTGAAGCTTCTCGCCCACCACCCCTCAGCCGCCCCGGACGAGTTCCTGGCCCACGCCCTGGCCCTGGCCGGCGACCGGGTCGAGGTCACCCGGTCCAGCCCCTCGGCCCTGCTGGAGATCAGCGGCGCCGGGGTGAGCAAGGCCACCACCCTCGCGAAGTGCTGCGCCGAGCGCGGGATCACCGCCTCCGAGGTGGCGGCCTTCGGGGACATGCCGAACGACCTGGCCATGCTGTCCTGGGCGGGCACCTCGTACGCGGTCGCCAACGCGCACCCGCACGTGCGGGCCGCCACCACCCACCGCACCGCGTCCAACGACGAGGACGGCGTGGCCCAGGTCATCGAACGCATCGTCGCCGCCCGCACCACGGCCTGACCCCGGCCCGCCACCGCCGCCGTACCTCTCGCCGCCGTCCGCCCGCCTCCGCAGGCCGCCCGTCAGCGGCCCACCAACTGCGCTGTGCGGGACGACGGTTCGGCCGCGCGCTCCCGCTCCAGCGCGCGGCGGAACGGACCGTCGGCGGTGGCCAGCTCCGACCAGCCGCCCCGCTGCACCACCTGTCCCCGGTCCAGCACCAGGATCTCGTCGACGGCGCCGTCGGCCAGCCCGGCCAGGCGGTGGGTGATGATCAGCACCGTACGGCCGCGGGTGGCCGCCAGCAGGTCGGCGGTGAGGGCGTCGGCGGTGGGCAGGTCCAGGTGTTCGGCGGGCTCGTCCAGGACCAGCACGGGGAAGCGGGCGAGCAGCGCCCTGGCCAGGGCGAGCCGCTGCCGCATACCGCCCGAGAGCCGGGCGCCGTGCTCCCCGACCTCCGTGTCCAGGTCGAGGTCCAGCCGGGCCGCGGCCAGCGCGTCGCGCAGTTCGCCGTCCGAGGCCGTCGGCCGGGCCAGCCGGAGGTTCTCCCGGACGGTGCTGGCGAAGACGTGCGCGTCCTGCGCGCACAGCCCGACCAGCCGGCGGACGTCGTCCCCGTCGAGGTCCGCGGCGGCCTGCCCGGCGAGGGTGTAGGAGCCGCTCTCCGCGTCGAGGAACCGCAGCAGCACGTGGGCCAGCGTGGTCTTGCCCGCCCCCGAGGGGCCGACGACCGCGATCCGGCGGCCCGGGGTGAGGGTGAGGTCGACGCCGCGCAACGCCGGTTCCGCCTGCCCCGGGTGGCGGGCCGTCAGCCCGCGCAGCACCAGCGGGTACGGCGTCGCCGGCGGCTCGGACGGCTGCTCCGGTTCGCTGACGGGCACGGGCGCGTGCAGGACGTCCCGTACGCGGGCCGCGGCCTGGCGGCTGCGGCGCCGCTGCTGGGCGGCCGCGGGCAGCCCGGCGACCGACTCGAAGGCGGCCAGCGGCAGCAGCACCACCACGGCGAGCACCACCCCGTGGAGTTCGTGCGCGGCCACCGCCCGCACCCCCGTCCAGGCGCAGACGGCCACGGTGACCCCGGTGACCAGTGCGGTGAGCCCGGCGCCCAGAGCGGTGGCGGCGGCCGACCGGGCGGCGAGCACCCGCAGCGCGCGGTCGGCGCGGTCGGCCTCGGCCCGGCGGCGCGGCAGGGCGCCCGCGACGGCCAGTTCGGCGGTGCCCGTGAACAGGCCGAGCACGCGGGCGGAGAGCTCTCCGCGGGCCGGGGCCAGCCGTCCCTCGGTGCGGTGGGCGACGGCGACGGCGAGCGCCGGCACGCCCACACCGGCGGCGAGCAGCCCCACGCCCAGAACCGCCCCCGCGGCGGGCAGCAGCCATGCGGTGAAGGCGGCCGCCCCCAGCGCTGTGGCACCCCCGGTCACAGCCGGCAGCAGCCAGCGCAGGTAGTGGTCCTGGACGCCGTCCACGTCGGCGACCAGCCGGGACAGCAGGTCACCGCGGTCGGTGCGGCCGAGGCCGGCGGGGGCGAGGCGCTCAAGCCGCCGGTAGACGGCCGCGCGTACCCCGGCGAGCGCCCGGAAGACGGCGTCGTGCCCGACCAGCCGCTCGCCGTAGCGGAAGACGGCCCGGCCGATCCCGAAGGTGCGGGTCGCGGTGACGGCCACCATCAGGTACAGCACGGGCGGCTGCTGCGCGGCACGGCTGATCAGCCACCCTGACGTCCCCATGAGCCCGACGGCGCATCCCAGCGCCAGTACGCCCAGCACACAGGCCCAGGCGAACCGGCCGCGGAAGCCGCGCGCGGTGCCGACGCCGAGCAGCCCGCGCCGGCCCGTGCCCGGGTCCCCGTTCGAGTCCGCGCCCGAGTCCGTGCCCGAGGCCATGCCCGAGACCGTCGCCGACGCCGCATCCGGCTCCGCATCCGGTACGTCGCGCCTGTCCCCGTCCCACTCCTGCACCGCGCCGGGCCGGGCCTCCTCCGACAGCGCCTGGGCGCTGGGGGATTCACCGGGAAACGGGAGGGGGGAGGGGATGGCGTGGACGCGATCGGCGAGCGGGAGGAGCGCGGGCCGGTGGGCGATCAGCAGGACCGTCCGAGGAGCGGCCAGGTCGCGCAGCGAGGCGATGACCTCGCCCTCGGTCTCGCCGTCGAGGTTGGCGGTCGGCTCGTCGAGGAGGAGCAGGGGCCGGTCGGCGAGGAAGGCGCGGGCGAGTGCGAGCCGCTGCCGCTGGCCGGCGGAGAGCCCGGCGCCGTCGTCCCCGACGAGGTCGCCCGGCGCGGCGAACCCGTCGGCGCCCGCGGCGGTGAGTGCGGCCCGGACCTCGGTGTCGGTGGCGTCCGGCCGGGCGAGCCGTACGTTCTCCGCGACGGTGCCGGCGAACAGGTGCGGGTGCTGCGGCACCCAGGCGATCTGGCGGTGCCAGGACGCCGGGTCGATGGCGGCCAGGTCGGTCCCGTCGACGGTGATCCGCCCGGCGGCGGGGGTGGCGAAGCCGAGCAGCGCCCGCAGCAGGGTGGACTTGCCCGCCCCGCTCGGTCCGGTGACGGCGACCGTCTCGCCGGGGGCGAGCCGCAGCGTGGTCGGCGCCAGCCGCCCGTCGAGCCGTACCTCCAGGTCCTGGACCTCGACCACGGCCGTCCGCAGGTCGGGGGCGGGGAGCCCGTGGCCGGCGGTGGCGGCCTGCGGCGTCTCCAGGACGGCGAAGACCTCCTCGGCCGCCGCCAGGCCCTCCGCGGCGGCGTGGTACTGCGCGCCCACCTGGCGCAGCGGCAGGTAGGCCTCGGGGGCCAGGACCAGCACCATCAGCCCGGTGCGCAGGTCGAGTTCGCCGTGCACCAGGCGCATGCCGACGCCGACCGCGACCAGCGCCACGGAGATGGTGGCGAGCAGTTCCAGCACGAAGGAGGAGAGGAAGGCGATGCGCAGGGTGCGCAGGGTGGCCTTGCGGTAGTCGTCGGTGATGGCACGGATCTTCTCCGCCTGGACCTTGGCGCGGCCGAACACCTTCAGCGTGGGCAGGCCGGCGACCACGTCGAGGAAGTGGCCGGACAGCCGGCTGAGCAACTGCCACTGGCGGTCCATCCGGTCCCGTGTGGTCCAGCCGACGAGGATCATGAAGAGCGGGACCAGCGGCAGTGTCACCACGATGATGACGGCGGAGATCCAGTCGGCGGTGGCGATCCGGGCCAGCACGACGGCCGGTACCGCCACCGCGAGCCCGAGTTGCGGCAGGTAGCGGGCGAAGTAGTCGTCGAGGGCGTCGATTCCCCGGGTGGCCAGGGTGGTCAGCTCTCCGGAGCGGCGCCCGGTCAGCCACCCGGGGCCCAGCTCGGTGGCGTGGGCCAGCAGCCGCCGTCGCAGCTGCGAGGTGACCGCCGCGGCCGACCGGTGGGCGCAGAGCTCGGTGAGCCAGGAGACCAGGGCCCGGCCGACGGCGACGCCGCCCAGCGCCAGCAGGTCGCCGCTGAGCGCGGCCGTCCCCTCACCCTGTTGGAAGGCCCGCACCACGAGGTCGGCGATGAGGAGCGCCTGCGCGATGACCAGCCCGGAGCCGGCCAGGCCCAGCAGCACGGTGCCGGCCAGGAAGATCCGAGTGGTCCGCGCGTACCGCAGCAACCGGGGGTCGACCGGTTTCACGTGGAACATCCCCTTTCGCGTTTCACGTGGAACATCCGGAACATCGGGTTCACGGCCGGCCGGGCACGGTGACGGCCCGGCCGGCCGGCGGTGGAGATCATCAGTGCGCCGCGTTCGCGAGGTGCTGGGTGCCGATCCGCTTGCGGAAGACCCAGTAGGTCCAGCCCTGGTAGAGCAGCACCAGCGGGGTGGCCACGGCGGCGCACCAGGTCATGATCTTCAGCGTGTACGGCGTCGCGGAGGCGTTGCCGACGGTCAGGCTCCAGGAGCTGTTGAGCGTGGACGGCATCACGTCGGGGAAGAGCGCCAGGAAGAACGTCGCCACCATGGCGGCGATGGCCACGCCCGAGAACCCGAACGCCCACCCCTCGCGCCCGGCGCGGTTGGCCGTCCACGCGGCGGCCAGCGCCACCACCGCCAGCGCCACGGCCGGCAGGCTGCGCCCGTTGCCGCTGTGCACCTGGGTCCACACCAGGTAGGCCGCCACGATCAGCACCGTCCCGGCTCCCAGTCGCCCGGCGAGGGTGCGGGCGCGGTCCCGGATCGGCCCGACCGTCTTGAGCGCCACGAAGACGGCGCCGTGGAAGGTGAACAGCGCCAGCGTGGCCAGGCCGCCGAGCAGCGCGTAACCGCCCAGCAGGTCCCACAGGCCGCCGACGTACTCCTGGTTGGCGTCGATCTTCACCCCGTGCACGATGTTGGCGAACGCCACCCCCCACAGCAGCGGCGGCAGCAGCGAGGTCCAGAAGATCGTGTGCTCCCAGTTGCGCTGCCAGCGCTCCTCGGGCCGCTTGGCGCGGTACTCGAAGGCGACCCCGCGCAGGATCAGGCAGACCAGGATCAGCAGCAGCGGCAGGTAGAAGCCGGAGAAGAGCGTCGCGTACCAGTCGGGGAAGGCCGCGAAGGTGGCGCCGCCCGCGCTGAGCAGCCACACCTCGTTGCCGTCCCAGACCGGGCCGATGGTGTTGATCAGCACCCTGCGCTCGGCCCGGTCGCGGGCCAGCAGCTTGGTGAGGACGCCGACCCCGAAGTCGAACCCCTCCAGGAAGAAGTAGCCCGTCCACAGGACGGCGATGATGACGAACCAGGCGTCGTGGAGATGCATGTCCCGTTCCTCCTTCTACGCGGCCGGGTCAGTACGAGAAGGCCATCGGGCGGTCGGCGTCCTGGTCGGGGTCGCCGCCGATACGGGTGGGGGAGCGCCGGTCGTCGTCGGTCAGCTCCGGCGGGCCGGCCTTGGCGTACTTCACCATCAGCCGGATCTCGACGACGGCGAGCAGCGCGTACAGCGCGGTGAAGGTGATCAGCGAGGTCACCACCTCGCCCGTGGAGACGCCCGGGGAGACCGCGTCCTTGGTGCGCAGCACTCCGTAGACCACCCACGGCTGGCGGCCGGTCTCGGTGAAGATCCAGCCCCAGGAGTTGGCGAGGAGCGGGAACACCATCGTCAGCAGGGCTGCTCGCCAGTACCAGGGGGACAGGCGCTCGCCCAGGCCGATGCCGCGGGTCAGCATCAGGTGCGGCACCTCGTCCTCACCGGTGCGCTTCTCCGGAGCCAGCCAGAACCTGCGCCGGGTCAGCCACAGCCCGGCCGCGCCCACACCGATGGAGACGACGCCGAAGCCGATCATCCAGCGGAAGCCCCAGTACTCGACGGGGACGTCGGGCCGGTAGTCGCCGGGGCCGTACTTCTGCTGCTCGGCCTTCTCGACGTCCTTGATGCCGCCGACGTAGGAGGTGAAGTTGTCGTCGGCGAGGAAGGAGAGCAGGTTCGGGATGTCGATGGCCACCTCGTTGTGGCCCTTGTTGACGTTCCCGACCGCGAAGACCGAGAAGGGCGCGCCCTTCTGGCCGTCCCACAGGGCCTCGGCGGCCGCCATCTTCATCGGCTGCTGCTTGAACATGACCTTGCCGAGGGTGTCGCCGCTGATCGCGGTGAGCGCTCCGGCGACGACGGCGACGACCAGGGCCAGCCGCAGCGAGGACCGCATCACGCTGATGTGCCGGCGGCGGGCCAGGTGGTAGGCGGCGATGCCGATCACGAAGGCGGCACCGGTGAGGAAGGACGCCGACATCGTGTGGAAGAACTGCGCGAGCGCGGTGTTCTGGGTCAGCACCGCCCAGAAGTCGGTCAGCTCGGCCCGCTTCGTCCGGGGGTTGTAGGTGTAGCCGACCGGGTGCTGCATCCAGGAGTTGGCGGCCAGGATGAAGTACGCGGACAGGATGGTGCCGATCGACACCATCCATATGCAGGCCAGGTGGATGCGCTTGGGCAGTCGGTCCCAGCCGAAGATCCACAGGCCGACGAAGGTGGACTCGAAGAAGAAGGCGATCAGCGCCTCGAAGGCGAGCGGAGCGCCGAAGATGTCCCCGACGAAGCGCGAGTAGTCGGACCAGTTCATGCCGAACTGGAACTCCTGCACGATGCCGGTGGCCACGCCCATGGCGATGTTGATCAGGAAGAGCTTCCCCCAGAACTTGGTCGCTCTGAGGTAGGTGTCCTTCCCGGTACGCACCCAGGCGGTCTGCAGCCCCGCGGTCAGCGCGGAGAGGGAGATCGTCAGGGGGACGAAGAGGAAGTGGTAGACGGTCGTCACGCCGAACTGCCACCTGGCGACGTTCAGTGGCTCCAGAGCGAGCTGCACGATACGTCTCCTTTACTGCGATACGCGTTCCGCTTGTGAACGTGAACGCATTCACAAGCTCATCCATATGGAGTATCGCGCACACGTTTTCGCCCCCTGCCACCGGGGGTGGTCAAGGGGCGAAAGAGCAGCTCAGGTGGGATATGGAGACGAAAGCGACAAGGGCGGACGCGAGGCCGGTCAGAGCAGCCCGCGGAAGTCCGCCGCGGTCCGCAGCACGAGGTCGTTCGCCTCGCTCTCACCGATGGTGATCCGCACGCCCTCGCCGGGGAAGGGCCGTACCGTGGCACCGGCCCGTTCGCAGGCCGCCGCGAACTCCGCGGTGCGCTCCCCCAGCCGCAGCCAGACGAAGTTCGCCTGCGTGGGCGGCACCGTCCACCCCTGCGCGGTCAGCGCCGCCACCACCCGGGCGCGCTCCTCGACCAGCCCGGCCACCCGCTCCAGCAGCGCCGGCTCGGCCCGCAGGCTGGCGATCGCCGCGTCCTGCGCGAGCTGGCTGACGCCGAAGGGCACGGCGGTCTTGCGCAGCGCCTCCGCCACCGGCTGGTGCGCGATGGCGAAGCCGATCCGCAGGCCGGCCAGGCCGTACGCCTTCGAGAACGTGCGCAGCACCGCCACGTTCGGGCGGTCCCGGTAGAGCTCCACGCCGTCGGGCACCTCTGGGTCGGTGATGAACTCCCGGTACGCCTCGTCCAGCACCACCAGGACGTCGGAGGGCACCCGGTCGAGGAAGTGCTCCAGCTCCGCCCGGCGGATCGCGTTGCCGGTCGGGTTGTTGGGGTTGCAGACGAAGACCAGCCGGGTCCGCTCGGTGACCGCGGCCAGCATGGCGTCCAGGTCGTGGTTCTCGCCGGCGTCCAGCGGCACCTCGACCGCCGCCGCGCCGCTGATCCCCGTGATGATCGGGTACGCCTCGAAGGACCGCCAGGCGTAGACGACCTCGTCGCCCGGGCCGGCTGTCGCCTGGAGCAGCTGCTGCGCCACGCCGACCGAGCCGGTGCCCGTCGCGACGTGCTCCACCGGCACCCCGAACCGCTCCGCCAGCTCGGCGGTCAGCTCGGCGCAGGCCAGGTCCGGGTAGCGGTTGAGGCGAGCCGCCGCGCCGGTCGCCGCCTCCAGGACACCCGGCAGCGGGGGGTAGGGGTTCTCGTTGGAGGAGAGCTTGAAGGCGGGCACGCCCTCCGCCGCCACCGGCGGCCGGCCGGGCTTGTAGGTCGGGATGCCGTCCAGCGCCGCGCGCAGCTTGGGAGTGCTCATGCCGCCACCTTACGAGCGGAGGACAGCCGAGGGGAGACCTCCCGACCGTGCGTTCGGTCGATGGTGCCCGGGTGGCGTGCGCCCTGGCGCGCGTCCCCCGTAGGGGTGAGTCGGACCGGCCTGCGAGGGGGCGACAATCGGCGGGAGATCCCCTTCCGTACAGGTGTATCCCGCACAGGAGTCGGCCTGCCGCCTGCATATTCCAGTCGCATACGGTTTTCGATCTTGCAGAAACCGTTCTGCCGAGGTGCCGTCGCCGCGGCGACCTGGCAGAGCGGTGCCGCCCTACTATCGGCTCGCCATGACAGCAGCAGGGAACCACCAGGCGAGCCGGCCGGCCGGACGCAGGCTGGAGCGGGCAGGCATCAGGGATGTCGCCGCGGCGGCCGGCGTCTCGATCACGACCGTCTCCGACGCGCTCAACGGCAAGGGGCGGCTGCCCGATGCCACCCGCCGCCATGTCCGCGAGGTCGCCGACCGGCTCGGCTACCGACCGTCGGCGGCCGCCCGTACGCTGCGCACCGGGAGATCCGGGCTGATCGGCCTGACGGTGACGACGTACGGCGAAGAACCGTTCACCTTCACCGAGTTCGCGTACTTCGCGGAGATGGCCAGGGCGGCCACCTCCGCCGCCCTCGCGCGCGGCTACGCGCTGGTGATCCTTCCCGCCTCGTCCCGCCACGACGTGTGGGGGAACGTGGCGCTGGACGGCACCGTGGTCATCGACCCCTCCGACCAGGACCCGGTGGTCGCCGAACTGGTCCGCCAAGGCGTGCCGGTGGTCAGCGACGGCCGGCCGGGCGGCAGCCTGCCGGTGCACGCCTGGGTGGACAACGACCACGAGGAGGCGGTCCTCGGCATCCTCGACCACCTGGCCGCGGCCGGCGCCCGCCGGATCGGCCTGCTCACCGGCACCAGCACCGACACGTACACCCGGCTGTCCACCACCGCGTACCTGGAATGGTGCGAACGGGTCGGCCAGGAACCGGTCTACGAGGCGTACCCGGCCCACGACCCGTGCGCGGGCGCCGTGGCGGCCGACCGGCTGCTGGCCCGGCCGGACCGCCCGGACGCGGTCTACGGCCTCTTCGACCCCAACGGCACCGACCTGCTCGCCGCGGCCCGCCGCTACGGGCTCCGGGTGCCCGACGACCTGCTGCTGGTGTGCTGCAGCGAGAGCGGTGGCTACGCGGGCACCGACCCGCCGATCACCACGCTGTCGCTCCAACCCCGCAGGATCGGCACGGCCGTCGTGCAGCTGCTCATCGACGCGATCGAGGGGGTCGGCCCCGGCCACCCGGTGCAGCAGGTGATGCCGACCGAGTTGATCGTGCGCGCCTCCTCGCAGCGCCGGGCACACCGCACCACCGTCAGCCCGCCACGCGGACCGTCCGGCGGGTAGCGGAACCGTGCCCGCGTGCGGGCCGACGGACGGGCAGAGGAGCCGCGCCCGTCGCCCTCCGGAGCGGCTGCCCGGGAGCACGTACCCGAACGGTGCTGCCCGGCCCCGGCGATCCGGCGGAGACCGAGCGCGGCGCGTCTCCGCCGGGGGACACGGCGCGGTTCCGCGCGGGGAGTACGGCCCGGTTTGTCGGGACCTTGCGAAAACCAGGTGCCCGGGTATGTCACAACGCGCCAGCCACGTTTCTATGATGGGCGGATGGTGGCGCGAGCGTGGAGGGGTCGATGACTCAGGGGGCAGATCAGGGGTACGAGCCCGGCACCGGGTACGAGCCCGCGCCCGGCTACGGAACGGCGCCCGAATTCCAGCAGGCGGCCCCCTACGCGCCGGGCGGCCCGACGGCTCCCCCGCCCGGCTACGACACCGTCCCGCCGCCGGCGCCCCCTCTGCCGCCGGGCTACGAACCCGCCCAGCCGGAGACCCCGTTGGCCTCCGCCGAGTACCCGCCCACTGCCCACGACCTGCCCGTGATCAGCGACGGCGGAGTACCCGCCGACGGGCTCGGGCCGCTCTACGTCGTCGGCGACGTCCACGGCTACCTGGACGAGCTCCTCGCCGCGCTCCAGGAACGCGGGCTGGTGGACGGCGAGGGCCACTGGTCCGCCGGCACGGCCAGGCTCTGGTTCCTCGGCGACTTCACCGACCGCGGGCCGGACGGCATCGGCGTCATCGAGCTGGTGATGCAGTTGTCCGCCGAGGCCGCCGCGGCCGGCGGCTACTGCCGCGCGCTGATGGGCAACCACGAACTCCTGCTGCTGGGCGCCCACCGGTTCGGCGACACGCCGGTCAACTCCGTCGGCGGTACGGCCTCCTTCCTGGCCGCGTGGCGGCTCAACGGCGGCCAGCCCACGGACATGGAACGGCTGGAGGACCGCCACCTCACCTGGATCTCCCGACTGGACGCGGCCCACCTCACCGACGGCCACCTGCTGATGCACTCCGACACCACCGCCTACCTCGACTACGGCAGCAGCATCGAGGAGATGAACGACACGGTCACCGGCGTGCTCCAGCGCGGCGACGCGGACGAGTGCTGGGACCTGTTCCGCAAGTTCACCAAGCGGTTCGCCTTCCGCGGCGACGGCGGCGCCAGCGCCGCCCGCGAGCTGCTGGCCACCTACGGGGGCACCAGGGTCGTGCACGGCCACAGCCCGATCCCCTACCTGCTGGCCGAGGCAGGCGGCGACTCACCTGAGGAGCCGACGGGCCGCTCGGTGCTGGGGCCAATGGTCTACGCGGAGAACCTCGCGGTGGCGATGGACGGCGGCGTGACCATGGACGGAAAGCTGCTGGTCGCCCAGCTCCCGCTGGAGGGCTAGGTCCGCCCGGTAGCCAGGTGTCCTGGTCGAGGAGGCGACCGCCAGGCGGCCGAAGGCCCTCGTAGTGGGCTGTCCGGGTTTCGGCCAACGCGGCGCGTGCCCGTGCCAGGCGGCGAGCGGGGCAGACCTTGCAGGGCGGGGGCAGTGGTGCCCGCCGTGGCGTCAGGCAACGACCTGGCGCCAGGCAACGACGTGGTGCCGGGACCGGCCAGGACCCGCGGACCGGACGCCGGAAGAAGCGCCGGGCCGATCCGATGACGCCCGACAGCGTCCGACCGCGTCCGATGACGCCCGACAGCGTCCGACGGCGTCCAACCGCGTCCGATGTCGCCGGTTCTTCACGGCTCTGACCCGGTCCGGCGCCAATTCCGAGCGTGCCCTGTCACGGCCCGTCATCCCGCCCTACTATCGGCAGTATCCGTAGGGACACCGTCTCCTGGCCCGAGTGGCCTGCCCGTTCCACGTGGAACATGCGCGCCCGGGAGGTCGGAGCATCGGGGGATGCACATGGCCAGCGCTCCACTTCTGCTCGACCAGGACCGCCCGGACTTCGAACACGTCCTTGACGAGGCGCTCCGTATCGTCCTCGACAGCGTCGGCGGTCAGGGCGAGTCGCCGCTCACCGCCGAGCAGTTGCGCAGGCTGGCGTTGGCCGCGGCCGAAGCGGTCGTCGCCCGCGCCCCGGAGGAGTACGCCGCCTACCGCACGGCGCGTGCCCGGTCCCGCGAGGAGGCCGGCGGGGAACAGGACCGCAAGGAGGCCGGCGGGGAGCAGGCCCGCGAGCAGACGGAGCCCCACGGCGACCGGGCCTTCAGCCACGCGGCCCTGGGGATGGCCGAACGCTCCGGTTCCGGCGCGGGGATATGCGCGTTGCTGGCTGTCCTGACCCCGTTCCTCGCCGGAGCGGCCGCGGTGCTCCTGCTGCTCATCGGCTACGCGATGGCCGCTGTCTCCCCGGAACCGGGGATCGCGGCACCGCTGCGCACCGCCGGGTGGTTCTTCGCCGCGGTGGCGGCCGCCGCCGTCCTCCTGGGAGCCGTCGGCCTGCTGCTGACCGCCCTGCGCGACGGAGCGGCGGCGGTCCAGGACGCCCCGGAGCCGCTGGCCCCCGAGGTGGCGCGGGCCCGGTCGGAGTGGCACGGCGCACTGCTGGCGCGGGCGCTGCTGCCCTTCCTGGAGGATGCGTTGGCCGAGGCTTCGGCGGTCCCGCCGGCCCCGGCTCCCCGCGCCGGTTCCCGCATGCCTCAGCTGGGCTACACCCGGCCGCGGTACTCCTCCCCGCTCGAACCGCACCCGGGCCCGCCCCGCTTCAGCTCCCCCGACTTCGGCGGCCCGGACTTCGGCGGCCCGGACTTCGGCGGCCCCGACCGCCGGCCCGAGTGACCTGACCCGAGCGACCCGCCGCTCGTACCCGCGCCATGTCCACCCCGGACCGCCCGCTGCCGATGGGGCCCGCGACCGGTGCCGCCCGGATGGCCCGTTCCGGCTCGCGAACCGTACGGCGGCTTGTTTGACTGCTCGCGTACCTGGCCACGACGGGATCGGAACGGGAGCGGCCCATGCGCGTCCGTCGTACGTTCGCAGTGCTGTCCACGGTCGTCCCGCTGGTTCTGGCGGCGGCGGCCTGCTCGGACTCCTCCGCAGGGCAGGTGATCGGCACCCGGGGGGTCGCGTTCGTCCAGCGCATCGACAACCCCAACCAGGCCGCAGGCGCCTGCCACCGTTTCAAGGGCGTCGGCGTGGACCGGGTCGCCAACAACACGGCGGTCGACATCTGGCTGCACAAGGGCCCCAACTGCAACGACCCCAACGGCCAGCCGAGCGTCTACCTGGCCACGACCCTCACGGCGAACACGAAGGACACGCGCGGCCTCTGGCGCAGCTTCACCACCCAGGGCTGGCCCCCGCCCGTCCCCCCGAACGTCCACTCCACCGTCAACTGACGCCCCCGCCGCCCGCACACCGGCCCAGGGCCCCCACCCCGGCGCAGCCCAAGGGGGTGAGGGCCCCTGCCCGGGGCCCTCACCCAGCGGTCAGTCAGCCAGCGGTCAGTCAGCCAGCGGCAGGTACACCCGGTTGCCCGCGGCGGCGAACTCCGCGGACTTCGCGGCCATGCCGGCCGCGACCTCCTCGTCGGTCACCTCGACCACCTCGGGCGCCGCGGCGCCATGGGTGCGGCGGATGTCCTGGGAGATCTTCATCGAGCAGAACTTCGGCCCGCACATCGAGCAGAAGTGGGCGGTCTTCGCCGGCTCCGCGGGCAGCGTCTCGTCGTGGAAGGCGCGAGCGGTGTCCGGGTCGAGCGCCAGGTTGAACTGGTCCTCCCAGCGGAACTCGAAGCGGGCGTCGGACAGCGCGTCGTCCCAGGCCTGCGCGCCCGGGTGGCCCTTGGCCAGGTCGGCGGCGTGCGCGGCGATCTTGTAGGTGATGACGCCGGTCTTCACGTCGTCCCGGTCGGGCAGGCCCAGGTGCTCCTTCGGAGTGACGTAGCAGAGCATGGCCGTGCCCCACCAGGCGATCATCGCGGCGCCGATCCCGGAGGTGATGTGGTCGTAGGCGGGCGCGACGTCGGTGGTCAGCGGGCCGAGGGTGTAGAACGGCGCCTCCTCGCAGATCTCCTGCTGGAGGTCGATGTTCTCCTTGATCTTGTGCATGGGCACATGGCCCGGCCCCTCGATCATCGTCTGCACCTGGTGCCGCTTGGCGACGGTGTTCAGCTCGCCGAGGGTGCGCAGTTCGGCGAACTGGGCCTCGTCGTTGGCGTCCGCGATGGAGCCGGGGCGCAGCCCGTCGCCGAGGGAGAACGTCACGTCGTACGCGGCGAGGATGTCGCAGAGCTCCTCGAAGTTCTCGTAGAGGAAGTTCTCGCGGTGGTGCGCCAGGCACCAGGCGGCCATGATCGAGCCGCCGCGGGAGACGATGCCGGTCTTGCGGCGGGCGGTGAGCGGCACGTACCGGAGCAGCACGCCCGCGTGCACGGTCATGTAGTCGACGCCCTGCTCGGCCTGTTCGAGGACGGTGTCCCGGTAGACCTCCCAGCTCAGCTCCTCGGCGCGGCCGTCGACCTTCTCCAGCGCCTGGTAGAGCGGGACGGTGCCGATCGGCACCGGCGAGTTGCGCAGCACCCACTCGCGGGTGGTGTGGATGTTGCGACCGGTGGAGAGGTCCATCACCGTGTCGGCGCCCCAGCGGGTGGCCCAGGTCATCTTCTCCACCTCCTCCTCGATGGAGGAGGTGACGGCGGAGTTGCCGATGTTGGCGTTGACCTTCACCAGGAACCGCTTGCCGATGACCATCGGCTCGATCTCCGGGTGGTTCACGTTGGCCGGCAGCACCGCGCGTCCGGCGGCGATCTCCTCGCGGACCGTCTCGGGCGGGACGCCCTCGCGGAGCGCGGCGAACTCCATCTCGGGTGTGGTCTCGCCCCTGCGCGCGTACGCGAGTTGGGTGACGGGGCGGCCGGGCGCGCCGCGGCGGGGGAGCCGCCGGCCGCCCGGGAAGACGGCGTCGAGGTTGCGCAGACCGCCCGGCCGGAGGCCGTCGTCCTCCGGCCGGACCGGGCGGCCCGGGTACTCCCCGGTGTCGCCGCGGTCGGTGATCCACTGCTCCCGCAGGGGGGCGAGCCCCTGTCGTACGTCGGTCTCCGCCGTCGGATCGGTGTACGGGCCCGAGGTGTCATAGAGCGTCACATCGGTTCCGTTGGTGAGGTGCACCTGGCGGACCGGCACCCTCAGATCGGGCCGTGACCCGGTGAGGTACGCCTTGTGCCAGCCGATTTCGCGCGTGCGTGCATCCTGCGTGGTCATATGAGACCCATCTCCCTACGCCGGCATTACCCGGTAACAGGTTCAGCGGTCGGCGCAGCGCTCGCCCTCGGCGATGTCAGCGCCCTCTCAGCCCGGTGCTCCGAGCTCCCGCGTTTGCAAAGGTGGTGCCAACGGTAGCCGTTGGACGCGGACAACCACCAGGGGCCCTTGCGATGATCGGCCCCGTGGACACCCCCCAGTACGACAACGGCGCGGGCCCGGGCCGACCGCACCACCGGGACGGCGGGCAGGGACGGGCGAACGTCCCGGCCGGCGGGCCGCTCCCCGACCACAGCCCCAGCCCCAGCCCCAGCGACGGCTCCGGCTTCGGCTTCGGCTCCGGCTCCGGCTCCGGCTCCGGCTCCGGCCACCACATCGCCGGCCCGGGCCACGGGCACGGCCACGGGCACAGCCACTCCCACGGTCCGGCCACTCCGGCCTCGCGCCATCTGCGGAAGGTCATCGCGCTGATCCTGGTGCCGTTCGCCGGCGCGGTCGTCGCGGGCCTGGTGCTGCTGTGGCCGGGCGGCGCGCCGGCGCACGCCCGCACCGGTGTCGGCTTCGACCAGCAGACCCAGCCGGGCCGCGTGGTGACCCTCACCGACGTGTCGTGCCGCACGGTGGGCGCGGCGCCGGACACCGGCACCTCGACGTCCGGAGCCTCCGGAACATCGGGAGCCTCGGGTACGGCGGGCGGCTCCGCGACGGGCTCGGGCGCCGCGGACGACCACTGCCAGCAGGCGGTGATCGAGGTCACCGGAGGCCCCGACAAGGGAACGCGGTTCACCGACGTCGTCCAGCCCGACCAGACCCGCCGCTACACCCGCGGCGAGGGCCTGGTGCTGGCGTACTCGCCCGACGCTCCGAAGAGCCTGCGCTATTCGGTGACCGACGTCGACCGGGGCCTGCCGCTGGCGGTGCTGGCCGGTGCCTTCGCCCTGGTCGTGGTCGTGGTCGGGCGGCTGCGCGGGCTGACCGCGCTGGTGGCGCTGGTGGTGTCGTTCGGCGTGCTGACGCTGTTCATCCTGCCGGCGATCCTGCACGGCGACGATCCGCTGCTGATCGCGGTGGTGGGCGCCAGCGCCATCATGCTGATCGCGCTCTACATGTGCCACGGGCTGAGCGCCCGCACCTCGGTGGCCGTCCTCGGAACGCTCTGCTCGCTGTTCCTGATCGGCCTGCTGGGCAGGTACTTCATCGACTGGGCGCGGCTGACCGGGAACACCTCGGACGAGACCGGTCTGATCCACAACCTCTACCCGGGCATCCAGACCAAGGGCGTCCTGCTGGCCGGGGTGATCATCGGCTCGTTGGGGGTGTTGAACGACGTGACCGTGACGCAGGTCTCGGCGGTGTGGGAGCTGCGGGCCGCCGACCCCGGCGCGGGCTGGCGGCAGCTCTACCGGGCCGGGATGCGGATCGGCCGGGACCACATCACCTCGGTGGTGAACACGCTGGTGATGGCCTACGCGGGGGCGGCGCTCCCGCTGCTGCTGCTCTTCTCCATCGCCCGCAGCGGGGTGGCGCAGGTCGCGGGGAGCGAGCTGGTGGCCGAGGAGATCGTCCGGACCCTGGTGGGCAGCATCGGCCTGGTGGCCTCGGTCCCGCTGACGACGGTACTGGCCGCGCTCGTCGTCAGCTCCGACCGGCGCCCGGCCCGGGCCCCAGCGGACGTGCCCCGGCAGGCGGCCGCGCCCGGCGGTGGCGGCGGGAGCCACCGCAGGGCGCGGTGATCGCTCGGCCTCCCCGAGCCGCCCGGGCTCCCCGGGCACCCCGGCCTCGGCGGCGGGAGCCCGGGCCGGTGGGGAGGCGTCCCCGGCCGGTGGCCGCGGGCTCCGGGCCCTCGGCCACCGGATGGGTCACCAGTCGCGGCCCCGGCCGCCACCGCCGCCGGAGGTGAACCGCTTCACGACGAGCACCAGGGCGCCGACCAGCACCACGAAGACGATCACCTTGAACAGCAGGCCCACGACGATGCTGATCAGGCTGGCGATCAGGCCGCCGAAGACGACCAGCGCGATGACCGGGATGCCGATCCACTTGACCCACCAGGGCAGGCTCTTGAGCAGCTTCTCCATGACGTTCTTCTCGCTCCTAGGTCGCTGCGCGGGCGCGCGGTTCGACGTGACGGTGCCGTACTGGGTGCCGTACTGGGGTGCGGTACCGGGGTGCCGTACTGACGACTGTAGGGCCACAGGGCGGGTCGGCGGAGGTGCCGGAGACCGGAGAGGACCCTGATCTCGCCCCTAGGGTTCCGGAGGCGAGAAGACCACGACCACCCTGAGGTCCTCGGTGATGTGGTGGAAGCGGTGCGGTGTGCCGGCCGGCACGTACGCCACGCTGCCGCGCGCGACCGTGGTCGTCTCCTGCCCCACGGTGAGCGACGCCCGCCCGCTGACCACCAGGTACACCTCGTCCTGGGCGTGCGGCTGCTGCGGATCGCTCTCGCCGGCCTTCAGCGCGTACAGCCCCGCGGACATGTTCCGCTCCTTGAGGAAGCGCAGGTAGGCGCCCTCGTTCGCCGCCCGCTCCGCGTCCAGGTCGTCCAACCGGAACACCTTCATCACACGCTCCTCTGCTGCGGTACGGCCACGGTTCTGTCCGATCCTCTTTTCGGCCTGCTCATACCTGCGACGATCACACCATGAAGAATTTCCTCGTCAAGACCCTGGCCAACGCCGGGGCCCTGGCCGTGGCGATCCTGCTGATCAAGGACATCACGCTCTCGGGTGGCTCAACCGCGCACAAGGCGCTCACCCTGATCCTGGTCGCGCTCGTCTTCGGCGTGGTGAACTGGCTGGTCAAGCCGGTCGTGAAGGTGTTGTCCTTCCCGTTGTTCCTGCTGACCCTCGGGCTGATCACCCTGGTCGTCAACGCGCTGATGCTGCTGCTGACCTCCTGGCTGGCGGGCAGGCTGCACCTGGACTTCCACGTCCACGGCTTCTGGACGGCGGTGGTCGGCGCCCTGATCGTCAGCATCGTGTCCTGGGCCCTGCACCTGGTGCTGCCGGACGAGGACTGAGCGCCAACGGCTCACCCGAAGGCCCGGTCCGCCGGCCACCGCGCACCCACCCCGGGCCGCGGTGCGGCCGGCGGGCACGGAGAATGACGGAGCGGGGGACCTGGGCCGGGGGATCACGGGTACCGACAGGACGCAGAACAGCGAGCACGGAGGCGGCGCGAGCCATGGGCGACGGGCACAGCAGGGAAGACGGTCACACCGCGGGCGGTCCGGCCGCACATCCGGCAGCCGGTCCGGCCGGGGGGGACGTCGGGGACAGCACGCGTAGCGTGCACGCCGGGCGGCCGCCGGCCCGGGCGTACGAGCCCTCGCTGCCGGGGCCGGTCTTCGTCTCCCACTACCACCTGCCGGGTGAGCCGGTCGGCCCGTACACGTACGGGCGGGACGACAACCCGACGTGGGACGGGCTGGAGTCGGCCATCGCGCAGCTGGAGGCGCCGGACGACCCGGACGCCTCCACCCTCGCCTTCGCCTCCGGCATGGGCGCCGTCTCCGCGGTGCTGCTCTCCCAGGTGTCCTCGGGTGACGCGGTGGTGCTCCCGTCGGACTGCTACCAGACCACGCGGGCACTGGCCGACCGGCTGCGGTCCTACGGGGTCGAGGTCCGGATGGCGCCGACCGCCGGGGACGCGCAGCTGCCGCTGATCGACGGGGCCCGCCTGGTGTGGCTGGAGAGCCCGTCCAACCCTGACCTGGACGTCTGCGACATCCGTCGGCTGGCCGACGCGGCCCACGCGGCCGGGGCTCTGGTCGCCGTGGACAACACCCTGGCCACCCCGCTCGGACAGCGGCCCCTGGCGCTCGGCGCGGACTTCTCCGTGTCCAGCGGCACCAAGGCGCTCAGCGGCCACGGCGACCTGCTGATCGGGTACGTCACCACCCGCGACCCGGAGCTGGCGGCGTCGGTCCGGCTGTGGCGCAAGACGATCGGCGCCATCCCCGGGCCGATGGAGGCGTGGCTGGCCCACCGTTCCCTGGCCACGTTCGCGCTGCGGGTGGACCGCCAGGCGGAGAACGCGCTGGCGCTGGCCGAGGCGCTGCGGGAACGGCCCGAGGTGTCGGAGCTGCGGTACCCGGGGCTGCCGACCGACCCGTCGCACGCACTGGCCTCGGCCCAGATGCGCCGGTTCGGCAGTGTGGTGTCCTTCACGCTGCCCGACCAGGCGTACGCCGAACGGTTCCTGGGCGCGCTGCGGATGACCGCGGAGGCGACCAGCTTCGGCAGCGTCCAGTGCACGGCCGAACGCCGGGCGCGCTGGGGCGGCGACGCGGTGGCGCCGGGCTTCGTCCGGTTCTCCGTCGGGGTCGAGGACGCCCGCGACATCGTGGCGGACGTGTTCCAGGCGCTGGACGCGGCCGCCGCAGGCGAGTAGCGCTGACCGCGGCGCGGGCGGACGTTTGGCGTTCCCCGCGCCGCGGCAGATCTCAGGCATGCCTCAGGACACCCTCCCCAGTTCCGCCACCCGCCCGGTGATCAAGCGCACCGCACGCGGGATCATCCTCGACGGCGACCGCCTGATCCTCATCAAGCGCACCAAGCCCGGCATCGCCCCGTACTGGGTCACCCCCGGCGGCGGCGTGGAGGAGGAGGACTCCGGCCTGGTCGCCGCCCTGGAACGGGAGATCGACGAGGAGCTGGGCGGCAAGGTCAGCTCGGTGGTACCCGCCTTCGTCGACACCACCGAGCACATCGAGGACGACGGCTCACACGGCGTGAAGGTGCAGTACTTCTTCCTCTGCCACCTCGACTCGATGGACCTGGACCGGCGGCACGGTCCCGAGGTGGAGGACCCGCACGGGCAGTACGAGGTGGTCCGGGTGCCCTTCACCCGGGTCGGCCTGGCCTCCGTGGAGATCGTGCCGCTGACGCTCCGGCACTACCTGGACGCCAACATCGAGGGACTGCTCGGGCTGCTCCGCGGGGAGTGAACGCCCGCTCCGCCCGCCATCCCCACGGGCCCGCGCCGGGAGAGGTCAGACCCCTGCCACCAGCGCGTACGCCTCACGCAGGTCGCCGCCGCGGTAGTGGTGGGTGGCCAGGGCGCTGACGTGGTCGTCACCGTTGACCGCGACGGAGACCGGCACCACGGCGAACAGATCTGTGTCCGACCGGGAGTCGCCGTAGGCGACGCAGTCAGCGCGGCTCACCCCGTACTGGGCACAGAGTTCGTCGGCGACGGTCACCTTCGAGGAGGGCAGCAGAATCCCCGCCGTGTCCAGGACGACGCCGGGCCGGAAGGGCAGCGTCGGGTACGCGGAGGCGCGGGCGGCGTGGGCGCCCCATGCGCGCAGCCGGCTGACGAAGAAGTCCGGGGAGAGCGAGACGACGGCGCAGAACTCGCCTCGGGCGGTGATCTCGGCCCACACCTCGCGGATGCCGGCCAGCCAGGGCGAGGCGGCGAAGGCCGCGGACACGTGCTCCTCGGTGAGTTCGTCCCACATCGCGAAGGCGCGCTGGGAGAACACCGGCGGATCGATGACCCCGTCGAGCAGTTGCTGTTCCAGCTCCTGGAACTGCGCCACCTTTCCGAGCTGCTCGGCTATCTGCATCGGCGCGGAGGTGCCACGCAGCAGGGTGCCGTCCATGTCGAAGATGTGCAGCCGCGACACCGCGTTCCCCTCCTGTCACCCGGCCCGGATCGGGCCGTACGCGCCGATTGTTCCACGTGAAACACGCACCCCGATCGGGAGGTCGCCGCTCCTCAGGCTGCGGATTCCGGGCGCGACACGGGGCCGCGGCACCAGGGGAACGGGGGGCGGAAGCTCGGTAGAGCCGTCCAGATCGTCCCGCTCCCCCGGTGCGCGCGGCGCTACTCCCCTGCGGACAGCCCCTGGTTCCAGCCCTGGAAGCCGCCCGGGATCGGCGCCGTCTCGTCGTAGGGCTCGCGGGTGAACATGAAGGACCCCAGGTCGAGGTGGCTGACCGAGCCGTCCTCCCGGCGCACCACCCGCAGCGTCTCGCCGCCGTAGTAGCCGTCGTGCCCGGTCCACGTCCCGTCCTGTTCCACGTGGAACCGGGTGCCCTGCCGACCTGCCTGGCCGATGCGAGCCAACGAGAGCTCACCGTCGGCGGACACCCGCAGTGCGAAGGCCGAGGTGCCCCAGTACCAGGGGCCGGCCAGCTCCAGCAGCGCCGGGTCGAGCCGGTCCGCCGGGCGCCAGGGAGTCGGGAAACGCGGCTCGGCGTCGGCGGCGATGGCCAGGAGGTCTGCCGCGAAGCCGCCGATGGCCGACCCCGAGGTGGAGTTGGCGAAGGCCACCGCGCCCAGCCCGTCCGCGACGCTCACCCAGATCGCGGCCAGGAAACCGGGCATGGAACCGGTGTGGCCGGCCAGGCTGCGGCCGCCCGAGCGGAGGAGTTGCAAGCCGAGCCCGTACCCGTTGTCGGGTGCCGTCGGGTCGATGGGGGCGGCCGATTCCCGCATGCGCTCCACGGCGGTGGCCGGCAGCACACCGTCCTGGCCGCCGGCCAGGAAGGCCGCCCACCGCGACAGGTCGGCGGCGGTCGACCACAGCTCGCCCGCGGGCGCCATCCGCCCGGTCTGCTGGACCGCCTCCGGCACCATCACGTCGGCCCACGGGTGCACGGCGAAGCCTCCGGCGGCCGGTGCCTGCGGCTCGCGCGTCGTACGGCGCATTCCCAGCGGCTCCAGCACCTCCTCGCGCAGCGCCTCGTGCCACGGCAGCCCGCGCTTGGCCTCCACCAGGGCGCCGAGCAGCGCGTACCCGGGGTTGGAGTAGTGGAAGCGGCGCCCCGCCGGGTGCCTGACGGGGTCCGCGCCCAGAACGTCCGCCAGCTCCGGCCGCACCGTGCCCGGGGTGCGCTCCCACCAGGGGCTCGGCGTCTCGGAAGCCAGGCCTGAGGTGTGCGCCAGGAGCTGGCCCACCGTCACCTCGGGCACGCGCAGGTCCGTCAGGTGGGCGCCGACCGGGTCGGTCAGGCCGACCAGCCCCTCCTCGGCGAGCCGCATCACCAGGACCGCGACGAAGGACTTGGTGATGGAGCCGATCCGGTACTGGGTGTCCGCGTCGGGCTCGTGGCCCTCGACCATGCTCGCCGAACCGCTCCACACCATCCGGCCGTCCCGGACCAGCGCTCCCACGACGGACGGTGCCCGCCCCTGGGACTGCTCCGTGGCGACCCGGTGCGTCAACGCCCGACGGGTTCCCGGCAGCAGTTCGGCGTCCCGGTACCCGGCCGCGGACTCGGTGGCCTCGCTCACTTCATGCCCTGCCTTCCTGCCCGGCCCCTCGCAGGGCAGGGACCACGCCGGGCGCGGGCATGCCCGCCGCCGAACGGCAGTGCCGCACCACGGCGGGGCTACGCGTCCACCCCCGGTCCACCATGGTCGGCCCGCCCGAAGCGGACCGAGATGATCGACATCCGCATCGACCGTACTACCGGCAGCCGGTGCGAGAACGGGGCGACCGCGAAAAGGCCCCGGCCGCGCGGCAGCGGCAGGCTGCGCACCGAGGTGATGCGCGGTGAGGCAGCGGCCACCTTCCGGTACTCGCCGACGTCCATGCCCCACTCCCAGCGCGGCGCCCGGTAGCCGCCCTCGCGGTCGTACTTTCCGGCCTGGTTCTGGCGGACCTGGGCCCGCGGCAGCGCGTCGAAGAGGAACCAGCCGCCGGGGAAGCGCTCGGCGCAGGCGGCGATCAGCTCCTTGGCCCGGGCCTCGGGCAGGTACATCAGCAGGCCCTGTGCGGTGATCAGGACCCCCTTGGCCAGGTCGGCGGGGTCGATCGCGTCCGCCCACCTCAGGTCGAGCGCCGAGCGGGCCAGGGTACGGCGGCGCGGCGGGTCCTGGGGCAGCAGCCTCTCGCGGAGGGCGACGGTCTCGGGCAGCTCGACGGTCAACCAGCGCACCCGTCCGTCGTCCACCCGCCAGAACTGCGTCTCCAGCCCCTCCCCGAGGGCGACCACGGTGCCGCCGGGGTGCTCGGCGAGGAAGCGGCGGACCTCGTCGTCGAAGGTGCGCACGCGGAGCGCGTGCCACTGCGACATGGTCGTGCCGCCGAACCTCGCGAAGGGGTAGTCGATCCGGTCGACGAGGTCGACCGCCAGCGGGTCGTCGAGCAGCCGGTTGCCCGGCGGGCGACGGGCCTCGGCGGCGCGGTTGTACAGGTTCCACAGCAGCGTCTCGGGGACGCCCTCCAGGTCGACGGTGATCCGGTCCGCAGCACCTTCTGTCATAGCGCCACCCTGCCACCCCGTGGCCCGGCCGCCCGTCCGGCCGCCCCTTCCGGCAGGACCGTATCCGCCCGATCGGCTGTGCCGGACCGGTTGACGCCACCGGTGCGGGGTGCCCAGCGGCCGCCGGAGAGCACACCCGCCAGCGCTCCCCGATGCCACACCCCTGTCGGCCCCCACCTCCTCGCAGGCCGCCCCGTTGGCCCCGGGGCCGAGGCAGGGACCGGAAGGGGGCGAGGCCGAGGCCGAGGCCAGCACCAGGTGCCAGGTGCCAGGTGCCGGCAGCTTCGGCTCTGCTGAGGAGCCGGGAGGAGGAGGCGGGCTCACCACGGAGACGAACGGGCCGGCAGGCCACGTACGAAGGTATGCGGTGGCCACCGGCCGGGTATGCCGCATCGGCACACCCGGAAGACGAGGAACACCCACCACCACGAGGAGAGGCATCCACATGCCGCGGATTCCCGTCCACACCGTCGACACCGCGCCCGCAGCCAGCGGGGAGACCCTGCGGCTCCTGGAGAAGCGGTTCGGAAGGGTACTCAACATCCATGGGGGGATGGCCCATTCACCCGTGGTCCTGGAGACCTACGCAGCGATCAACGCGGCCATAGCCGAGCACGGCACCTTCGACGGCCGCACCCGCGAGGCGATCGCCCTGGCCGTCGGCGCGGTCGACGCGTGCGCGTACTGCCAGTCGGCGCACACCGTGTCGGCGAAGGCGGCGGGCCTCAGCGAGGAGGAGACCGTGGCGATCCGCCGCGGCGACGCGGGAGACGACCCGAAGCTGGACGCCCTGCTCCAGGTCGCGCGGGAGGTCGCCGGCGACATCGGTGAGGTCTCCGACGCGGTCTGGGACAAGGCCCTGGCCGAGGGCTGGACGGACACCGAGCTGACGGAGGTGTTCGCCCACGTGGCGGCGAACCTCTACACCAACTACTTCAACCACTACGCCCGTACCGACCTCGACGTCCCGGCCGCCCCCGCCCTGGACGCCTGACCGTCCGCGACCGCGCAGTCCGGGCCGCCCCCGGACTGCGCGCCGACCGCCGGCCCCCGACAGCGCCGACCGCGCCGCACCGCGCCGCCTCGCGCACCCCCACACTCCGCCCGGGGTTCCGGCGTCGGCTCGGATCGGGCGCCGTTTCGGCCGGAACAGGCGGAAACCACCCCGCCCCGCCGCCGTTCTGAGAGATCAACAGTCCGTTTCCGGGGGCAACTTGGCGCCCCGTCAGTATTCTGATGCCCGGTACGAGACCGCAGGGCCCGGCACCCATCGTTCAAGGGCGGAGGCTTCATGAGTCGGACGGGCGTGCGCCCCAGAGTTCTCGTCGTAGGGGCAGGACTGGCCGGTACCGCCACGGCGATCCGACTGCTCCACTTCGCCCGGGAGCCGCTGGAGATCGTCCTCCTCGAACGGCGCCCCGACTACCGGTCCGCCGGCGTCGCCTACCACCGGGACGGCAACCCCTGGGAGCACGTGTTCAACATCCAGGCGGGCCGGATGTCGGTGTTCCGGGAGGACGTCCTCGACTTCGTCCGCTGGGCCAACCGGGAGGCCGACCGCCGGGACTGGCCGCAGCCCTGGGCCGGGACGACGTTCGTCGAGCACGGCGCCGCGCCCCGCCGGATCTTCCACGACTACCTCGACGTCCGGCTGGCCGAGGCCAGGAGGGAGTCCTGCCCCGGCGTCGTCCTCGTCGAGGCGGACGGCGAGGCCCTCGACCTGGACGTGCGCGCCGAGGGTGCCGCGGTGACCCTGCGCGGGTTCGCCGCGAGCGGTCTCGACGGGCTGCGTACCGGACCGGCCCCGGGGACGGTGGTGCTGGACGCGGACCACGTCGTCCTCGCCACCGGCCTCGAACTCAAGGAGCCGCCCTTCGCCACCGAGGTCGCCGGGCACGGCTCCTTCGTGCGGAACCCCTACTCCGCGGCCGGAATCCGCAAGCTCGGGGAGCTCCCGGCCGGCGCCACCGTGGCGATCGTCGGCTCCGTGCTGAGCGCGTACGACTCGGCCGGCCTGCTGCTGCGCAACGGGCACACCGGGCGGATCCACCTCATCTCCAGGTCCGGGACGATCTTCCGCACGTACCCCGGCGGCCACGAGCACGGGGTGCTGCGGCTGCCCTGCCCCGCGTCCCTGCTGGAGCCGTACCGGAACCGCGAGGAGTTCCTCGCCCGGGTCCTGGCCGAGTGGCGCGCGGCGTGCTCGACGGTCGAGAAGGAGCACGCGGACGTCGACCCCGTGATCGTCGCCGAGCGGGTGTCCAAGGCGTGGGAGCCGTACCTCCCCGAGGCCATCGAGCGCATACCCACGGCCGACCTGCGGGGCCTGCTGGACGAGTTCAGCACCGCGATCGCGGCCCTGCGGGTCGGCGCGATGGAGTACACGATGGCGGTCATCGAGCGCGCGATGCGGCCGCAGGACGGGCCGTTGAAGCTGGTCGTCGGACGGGTGGAGGCGATCACCCCGGCGGAGTCGGGACGGCTGGTCGTCTCGGTCGCGGCGCGGGACGAGAAGCACTCCATCGAAGCCGACCTGGTGGTGTCCAACTTCGGCAGGGAGTCGGACTACGCCAGGGTCGGGCAGCCGCTCTGGCGCAACCTCCTCCGCAAGGGGATCGCGGTGCCCCACGCGCGCACCGGGCGCGGCCTGGAGGTCGACAGGAACGGAACGCTGCTGGACGCCACCGGACAGCCGGCCGGTCCGGTCTCCGCGGTCGGCGTGCTGAGAGAGGGCGACGAGATCGTACGGAACGGCCGGACGGGCGCGTTCACCTTCAACCTCGCCGCGATCAAGAACCACTCGATCGCCGTCGCCGCGTACGCGATCGAACGGCTGCAACTCCGGCAGGACGGCCTGCTTCACGCCGTGGACCAAAACCCCCACTTCGGTACTTTTGTCAGCAACCCAGAAGAAGCGGATCGGGCGGCGTTGGAGGAGGCTGTAGTCCTGGAGGTGCGAAGGATGGCCACGCGGACCCGGAAAGAGCGGGGAGCACTCGACTCCCGGCTGGACGAACGCATCCGCACCCTGAACGGCCATCCGACCCTTCCGACCGATGCTTCCCGGCGCGACCGCCTGCTGAGGACGGCCGTCAACCGGGTCGCTGTACGACGGCTCACCGACGTCTCCGTGACGCCACGGCAGCTACGTCGGCAACTGGGGATAGCGAACGCCGACGATCCGGAGGGCTAGTTGAACGGGCGACGGATTCTGGGGTCTCTCCTCGTCGGCGGCACCGAGGGTGTGCTGCGAGGCGTCTGCAACCGCACAAGAAGACCACGCGAGGGAACCATCCTCGTCGCCCCTTCGCTCGAAGCGGGCCTGTACGAAGCGATCGTGGCGGCGCGCGCGGTCGTCTGCGGCTCCGGCGGACTGACCGGCCACATGCAGTCCCTCTGCCGCGGCAGGGGGATACCGGTGCTCCGCGTCGACGAGGCGGACCTCGCCGACCTGGACGGCGAGGTGACGCTGTACCTGGAGAGCGCGTCGATCGTCGTCGAGTCGGACACGCCTCCGCGGACGGGCACGGAGGGCGGCAGCCCCTCGCTGGACGACCTCGGCTCGGCGTGCGCGGTCATCGCGGACCTGCGGGACATCACCACCATCAACTCCTCCGGGCCCAACGCCGGACGGGTCGAGTCGTTCTTCATCCGCGAGGAGTTCCTCTGCCTCGCGCTGGGTCTGAGCCCGCTCGACGCCATGGACGGCGGGGCCGCCGGCATCGCCGCCTACGGACAGGCCGTCGCCGACCGGCTGTGCGACTTCACCGAGGCGCTCCTGCCCGGCCAGCGCCTGGTCCTGCGCATGCTCGACCTGCGCTCCGACCACGCGGCCGGCGTCACCGAGACCGCCCCGGTCGCGGTCGAGCCGAACCCCGAGATGGGCCTGCACGGCGCCCGCTGGCTGCTCGGCTCGGCCACCTACCGCGACGCGCTGCACACGGTGCTGGCGTCCCTGCGCGAACGGCTCGGCGGCGAGGCCGAGCGCATCGGGCTCTCGGTTCCGTTCGTCAACGACGAGGTGGAGTTCGCCCAGCTCAGGGCCCACCTCGAACTGCCGGCCGGGACACCCCTGTCCGCCTTCATCGAGACCCCCTCCGCCGTGCACGCCACGTCGGCGATGTGCTCCATGGGCGTCAGCGAACTGTTCGTCGGCATCAAGGACCTGGTGCAGTTCTATCTCGCAGCGGACCGGGGCAACCACCTGGTGGCCGACTTCTACCGCACCCGTCACCCGGCCGTCCTGGACGGAGTGCGCAGGGTGGTCGAGTCCGCGCGCGCCGCGGGCACGCCGGTGCGGGTCTTCTCGCTGGCCTCCGACCTCGCCCACTACCTGGAGCACCTGCCGACCCCCGACGGCTACATGATGTGCACCGCCGAACTCCAGCAGCTGATCGTCCAGTCCCACTCCCGCCCCCAGCCGCGCCGCCACCCCCAACCCCAGTACTGACCGCTCGTCGCCGGCGGGCCATCCCCCCTCGGGTATCGGCGCGCCCGCGCTGGTGGGGTGACAGGAAGCGAAGGGGGACCGGCCCGAAACACGAGGACCAGTAGGTCCTGGTCCTCCGGGGGCGGTGCGCCGCCGGTATCACCGTCGGCGCGCCGCCGGTATCACCGTCGACTTCCGCCTCACGCCGGCCGTTCGACGGGCCCGTCCTTGCGGGGCTGCGGGCAGAGTCCCGCAGGACGGGTGCGTCCGCAGCTTCGTACCCCCACCCGGGGTTCAGCCCGTCGCGGCGGCCGCCTGGGCGCCGCCCAGGGCCGACAGCCTCCGTATGTGCCCTACGGCGATGAGCGGCACCGACACGCCGATCAGATTGCAGTACGCCACCGCCTCGTAGAAGCCTTCCGCGCTGCCGACGGCGTGTGCCGCCCACGCGCTGACCGCCACGATCAGGCCGAAGTAGATCACGTTGAGCACGATGGCCCGGAAGCCGCCGCCGGTTTCCTCCATGACGGTCAGCGCTGTGAGCACGGGTCCCTGGACGGCGTAGGTCAGGGCGATGGCACCCAGGTAACTGCCCGCGGCCGCGGCCACCCCGGCGTCGCCGCCGATCAGCCGCGCCAACGGGTCATGCACCGACCACACCAGCACCGCCACGGCCACGTAGGTCACGGCCGCGACCTCGATCCCGCCGCGCATCGAGGACCGTATCCGCAGCCATTCGCCCGCCCCGCGCTGCTGGTTGATGGTGATCGCTGTGGCCGTACCCAGGACCGTGCCCGGCAGCAGCACGAGGCTCTGCAGCGTGGAAGCGACCGTGAACCCCGCCACGGCGTTCTCCCCGTACCTCCCGAGGACGCCGATGACCGCAAGGTTGTAGGCCGAGATCACGACAAGGGACGTGGCGATGGGCACACCGATGCGGCGCAGGTCGGTGAGCACCTCGGGCCGCCATGTCCGGAGGGCCGGCGGATGCCACAGCTCGGTGCGGCGCACCAGGGCCAGGCCCGTGATCAGCCCGGTCAGACCGGCTGTCGCCTCGGCGACGGGTACCGCCGCGATCCCGATGCCGGCACCAAGTCCGAGGCCGGCCACAAGGCCGATCCGCACGCTCGCCGTGCAGACGACCAGGACGGTGGCCTGCCGCACGTACCCGTAGCCGCGCAGACCGGACGCGCAGAGTTCCACCCCGACGGCCAGCAGGCTCGCGGCGCAGGTCCAGCGCAGGAAGGAGGTGAACGTGCCCCGCAGTTCGGCGTCCACATGGAGCAGGCCGGTCAGGGAGGGAGCCGCGACCGCGAGGAGCAGGTACAGGGCCGCGCCGAGCCCGAGCCATACCCTCGCCAGGCTCGCGGAGTTCGACATGACGTCCCGGGGACGCCCGGCCCCCTTGCTGATCGCGGCGGCGGCCTGGTTGCAGACCGCGAACCCCACACTCAGGGCAAGGACGATGAGGCTGACAGGCTGGTACAGGGAGCGTATGTAAACCGTGTCTCCGCCCATACGCCCCAGAACGGCGATGATCCCGAGCTGGACAGCGAAATTGAGGAATTCGGCCACAAAGAGAGGAACAGCGAGGCCGGATACGGTCCGCCGCGCGTCCCTCCTGTCGCGAGCGGCCAAGGAGTGCACGCGGACCTCCCGGTGTGGAACGGCGCGGGGCGCGAAATGAGGACGAGTTCCGGGACGGTATCGAAATTCACGCGAAAATGTCCACAAGAGCCTGGCCGGCTCAGGCGCCGGTCACAGATTGCCCTGCGTGCTGAGCGGCCGCACGGTGTCGCGGGCGCGGTGTCGCGGGCGCGGTGTCGCGAGCGCGGTGTCGCGCGCTGGGGCGAAGGCTCGGTGCCCGCGGGCTTTGCCCCTCCGCCACTGGGTCCCGCGGCCGGCGTCATCTGCCGCGTCTCCGACCTCAACCGCAGCGGCACTCTCGTCGTCCGGAGCGGGGAAGAACACTGTGTCGTGGGCCATCCCAGGATGGTGACAGCCGGCCGGACCGAGCGAGTGGTGCCGCTGGCGTGATGCCTCGGCGAGGGTGCGATGCTCCATGGCTTCTCGAATCCGCTGAAGGCGGTCCCGACAGCGCCGATCCGTGAGGGCCGGCCTGATCAGCGGCGGTACTGGTTCGAGTTCCGTTCGGCTCACGGCCCGGCGTCCGCCGCGTGGACGGAGTCCGATGCGATCAAGCAGTCGGTGACAGCCTGGGCCGTACGCCAGTACGTGCACCAAGAGAGCTTGGAACTCCCACACGTCTGAGCGAATTCGACCTCAAAGCCTGGCCAATCTCACGACAATGTCGTACCCGACATCCACCCGACATCGATCGTGAGATTCCGACACGGGAAATGAGGCCCTACACACATGTAGGTTCCGCGTTCCGCTGACCTTTGCTGTCGCTGTGACCTGGGAACGTTCCCGGCGTTCCGCGCGCTGCGTGACACCTTGATCATTCCGCGCTCTTGTAGCACTTTTTCGGGCCATCGTTCGGCTTCGGATGTCCAGACAGGAATGGCACGCGCATGTTGTGCCCCCCTGGACTCCGGGTTCATCGCGCAGTGCGCGCGGCCCGTAGGCTCTGGCCAGGTCGACTGAGCAGGCTCCGCAGAAGGCAGTCAAGCTCTGGCAGGATTGCGCGGATGCGTACGACTTCCTGGAGCAGATTCGGCTCAGACCCGAAATGTGGCTGCCAGACGGGTCGCTCCTCCACCTGCAGTCGATCCTCACCGGCTGCCGGGTCGCGCTGGGCGTGCACGGCATCGGCGAACCCTTTGACTTCTGGCCCGGAGAGCGCTTCACCCAATGGCTGCACGAGCGACGCGGGACATCCAGTTCCCTGACCTGGGCAGCCGAGATCGAACGCATCACACCTCCGGACAGCACCCCGGTCGCCGAGTTCTTCGTCCTCCTCGACGCCTTCCGGCACGACGTCGCGCCCGCACCCGTCGAGGCAGTCCGCAGGACGGGGCTGCCCTCCAGCTCCCGGACTACTACGGCCGCAACCTCGACGCCCTCAACGACTGCCTCGGAGATGTCGCCTGCTACGGCCCGTACGACGACTCGCCGGAAGGCGCCGGCCTCGTGCTCGTCATGACGGACTATGACCGCTTTGCCACCGTCTCCCCGCGGACGGCGCAGATCGTCCCGGACGTCATCGCCAACCAGGCCCGTCAAGCCGCCGTGCTCCAGCGCCGCTTCTTCGCCCTGATCCACAGCAACGACCCCGACATCCGCTTCGAACCCGTCGGAGCCACCGCCGTCATGTGGAATAGCGAAGAATGGCTGGACTCGCGGCGCCGGTGAGAACGGAGTGTCGCCCGGCTCGCGCAGTCAGAACGGCTCGAAGCCCGGCATCACCGGGCCGATCTCGCCGGCGGCAGCCATCTCCTCCAGATCCTCCGGCTCCAAGAACTCCAAGGCCTCCGGTTCGACACCGTGATACCGGTCGACATCCAGTAGGCGCTTCACGAACGCAAGGGCGAAGCTTGAGAACGGGCCGTCAAACGTCTCGCACCCTTCTTCATGGGCCATCGTGACGATCTTCCATCGATCCGGATCCGGGTCGCAGGGGAGGAAGAAGTGCTCGTCGCCGCTGTAGTCGTATCCCCACGAGATCAGCCCACCGGCCTCGGGGTGGAAGGGGTAGGGGACATGCTCGAAGTCGCCCCGGTCGAGGTTCCTGTCACGGCGCTCCGTGAAGAGTGCGTGTGTCTTGAGCATGCGCTCCAGAAGTGGGCTCGATCCACGCGGGTGGAAGACGACGAGCTCGCCGGAGATGACTCCACTCCCGTAGGCGTCCAGGAACGTTGTGAAGTCACCGGGCAGAGCCGAGCCTACGTGCCGCTCGATTTCATCCCAGTCGTCCGGGGCGGTCGTCCGGCGGGAGGGCTCGCCAAGCAGGGACTGCAACTTTTGCAACGAGGACACGCACCACTCCCAAGCTCCAGCGGTCAGTACTCCGCCGACGCGAACCTAGTGGCCACCGGCCTCCAGTGCCAGTGCTCAGCCTTCGTTCTCACGGCACCCATCCCGAAAACGATCAGTTAGCCGCTGTCCGATGCTCCCCGAGGTGGACCGCAAATCGTTCGGTGTGACTCCCGATCACGGAGGATGCATCGATGACCAGTGAGAACGTGGCCGAGGACGAGGCCGGCGAGCTGGCAGTGGCTGTGTCGGCGAAGGTCGTAGACAACCAGCTGATCGACGAGTCACGAACCCTCCCCAGCCCTGACGTTTCGTCACCCAACCGAGTGAAGGCCAGGACCTGCGAGTCCACGATTCCTGACCAATAGACCAAGCAGAGGTCACGGAATCGTGGAAAAGGTCAGCGAAACGCGGAACCTACAACACTTGTAGGTTCTCAGCCTCGATGTCATCCGACCGGCTGGGCGACCTGCGCCTTCGGCCCGTTCTCAATCGGATGACATGGCTCCGGATTCTCAGTTGCGTGACAGATCCTCTCGGCTCCGGTGCTTCCTCAGCAGGCGGTCGAGAGGCGTTGAGCGGTGTCGACGGCTCGGACAGTGCGTGGAAGGGTCGGGGTCATGTCGCGATGATGCCAAGAAGTCTCCGCGGGGCCGAGGGGTCAGCTGGGCTGGGATGCGATCTGCCGACGAGCAGAAGCCCAGACTTCCTGAAACTCCTCGGAGGTGAGTTGTTCGGGGTCGTGGCCTTCCCATTCCGAGAGGGGCAGCTCGGCCGTGATCCCGAACCTGCTGTCGTACTCATCGAGGCGGCCAGCTTCCTGGGCCTGCTCCCATTCTGTGAGGGAGGCAGCTGCGATCGGGGTCAGCTCGGGGCCTTCCAGTTCCACCTGCCGGATCACCCAGCCTTCGGCGTCGACCTCGAAGTAGAACCAGGTGTCTTCCTCGTCCCAGTAGCAGCGCATCCACGTCGTCACTGGTCAACCTGCCTCTGCGACAGGGCAATACGGCGCCGCGGGACATCGACATCGATGATCTTCACCGTGAGCACGTCGCCGACCTCAATGACGTCCTCCGGCGCTTGATCCAGCTCGCTGGTGTGCACGAGGCCCTGGAAGCCGTCCTCTCGGTCTTCCATGCGGACGAAGACTCCGAACGGGAGGACTTTGGTGACCGGTCCGGTGGCCACCTGTCCAAGCTGTTGCGCGACCTGGGGCCACGGGTCCTCCTGCACTGCTCGCAGCGACAGCGGCACCCGTTCCCGGACCATGTCGACGTCGAGGACTTCGGCTGTGATCTCCTGGCCGACGCTGACGATGTCGGACGGGTGATTGAAGGGACGCCAGGACAGCTCCGGAATGTTGATCATCGCGGTGAAGCCGCCGATGTCCACGAAGGTGACACCGAAGTCGGCGATGGATGTCACCGTGCCGGTGACGACTTGGCCGCGCCGCAGGGTCTTCAGGAACGCCCAGTCCCGGTCGCTGGGCGTCGGTTCGGTCTGCCAGCGAGCGCGCAGAACACCGTCGCTGTCCGGCAGCACAGCGGTGAACAGTGGGAGATCTTGACCGGCATACATGGATACGACACCGGCAGCGCGCGCGCTGGCGAGCTGGGAGGTCACTGCCTCGAACTGGGTCTCGTCCACGACCGTGCTCGTGATCTGACCGTCCTCGTTCTCCCAGACGACCTCCACCAGGCCCTCGTCGGGTAGAGCGGCCACGGCCGTGCCGACGTCGGTGAGCAGGTCCGGCCAGACCGCCAACTGGGATCGTGGGGCCAGCCGGGAGCGCACGGTCTCGATGCTGTCGCGGGTCAGGCGGTGCCACCGGGACGCGTTCCCTGCGAAGATCTCCTCCAGGAACACGGCACGGTGGGCGCTGACGGTCCAGTGCAGGCGGTCCCAGAAGTCGGCGTCGGCCGGGCGCTGCACGTAATCAGGATCGTCGGGGGCGAAATCGTACGGCGATGCGTCCAGGCATTCCGGGAACAGGCCGAGCGCACGGGTGCGGGTCAGCGCGCCTTCACAGGGCCGACTGCTGCCGATGTAAAGGTACTGGTCCCAGCCGACGTGCACCGTGAACTCTCCCTCCGCCTCCAATCGGCACCAGGCACCGCTGTCGCGGAGCATGGCCCGTACAAGTTCCAGGCCGAGGGCAATCGACACCAGTGCACCGTCGTGGAAACCGGCGAGGCCAGCGGGAAAGAGGTCCGCCAGGCCGTAGCCGTCGACCGGTGGCTCCAGACCGAAGTGAGCGAAGCCTCCGAGCTGCGGCTCGCGGACGGCCAGCTGGTCGACGCCGGCGTCCTCGGCGAAGGCGGCGACGGCCTGAAGATAGGTGGCTTCGATCGGCCCGTGGTCGCTCGTCGCGGGCTCAGTGCCGGCGTAATGCCCGTGCTGGTCGCGGTCGGCGGGGTTGTACTTCGTCACCTGGTAGACGTAAGGCAGCACGTCACTGCCCGCCGGACATCGACGACGTGGATGCGTTCTGACGGCATTCGAGGGCGCGGTAGACGGTGGCACGGCTGGACAAGAAGAACTCAGTGGGGTCGGCGATGGTCACCTCGACATGATCGCCCAGTTGCTCGTGAGTCAGCTCGGACTTCCGGTATCCGGGCGCAGGGCTTCGCGGTGGCTGGCACCTCCGAGAGGGCGGAGCGGAATGCCGAGTTCGTGTGCCCAGCGGTTCATGCTGGAGGTACTTACCCCCATCTCATGTGCGAGCTCGGGAAGCGGCCGTCGGCACGTGACGTACTGATCGAAGAGCCACTCTCGGTCGACAGGGTGGTGGCTGCGGCGTCCTCGCTGCAGCGGGATCCCGTGTTCCCGGGCGAGACGGGTGATGGTCTGCCGCGAGACGCCCAGGCCGTCAGCGATGGCCTTCGCGGACTGGCGCTCGTCGAGGTATCGGCGCCGCAGTTCCTCTTCGGGGACGCCACGGATGGCGTGGCTGACTCGTCCCAGGGCACGGGCCTGAGACGGTGTGAGCGGTTGGGCCTGCGCGGGGTGCTCTTCCAGCGCGAGGAGCACGGCCTCGATGCTGACGCCCAGCGCCACGGCTGCAGCACGAGCCGGGCAGCGGCGTCCTCGGACCAGGCCGTGCAGGCGCTGGATTTCGATGCCGTTAGCGTCGTGTCCAGGTAGGTCGAGGTCGTCCAGCAGGTTGGTCAGAGGGTGCCAGGTAACGGGTTCTCGCCGTATGCCGTTGCGGTGGAGGAAAGCACGGGCGGCCTCGCGCAAACCCTGCCGGATCTGCGGGGTTCACACTTCCGTGAAGCGCTCGGCTTCCGCGCGGAACATGTTGTGGTCGGCAGTGGGGAATTCGGGCGCATGCTCGATTGGGGTGCCGCTGATCTGGGTGAACACAATGCATCGGGCGATGCGGAGTCGTCGTCCGGTGCCTGGATGCTGGCCGGCGTCCCGGCAGATCTGCGCCAATGTCTCAACGGACGGCAGGTCGGCGTAGTCCAGGCCGCGGCGGCGCTCGTAGTTGATGGGGTAAGGACGGGCGTCCAGGTGGTCGGCGAGGCGGGTCAGGGCTGAGGCGGTGATCTCCCAGCGCGGGGGCCAGCACCCGCCGATAGGCTCCGCGGGTGGGGCTGAGGCGCACAGCCCATTGTGGCCACATGGCTGCGGGGAGCCGGCTTGAGCGACGGCGGAGGCGCTGCCGTTGCCTGGCGGCGGACGGGGGCACCGGGTCTGCGGCCGTCCGATAGCGCAGTTGGTCACCGGGGCGCATCGAAGCTGCAAGAGCTGCCAACTGCACCTTCCGCAGGACTCAGCCCAGGTTCTGGGCCATGTCCACGAAGCGGGAGTAGTGGCCCTGGAAGGCCACGGTGATCGTGGCTGTGGGGCCGTTGCGGTGCTTGGCGACGATCAGGTCGGCCTCACCGGCGCGCGGGGACTCCTTCTCGTAGGCGTCCTCACGGTGCAGGAGGATCACCATGTCCGCGTCCTGCTCGATGGAGCCGGACTCGCGCAGGTCGGAGACCATCGGCTTCTTGTCGGTGCGCTGTTCCGGACCTCGGTTCAGCTGGGAGAGGGCGACCACCGGCACCTCAAGCTCCTTGGCGAGGAGCTTGAGGTTACGGGACATGTCCGAGACCTCCTGCTGACGGCTCTCGGGCCGCCGGGAGCCGCCGGACTGCATGAGCTGGAGGTAGTCGATGACGACCAGCCGCAGGTCGTTGCGCTGCTTGAGGCGCCGGCACTTGGCGCGGATCTCCATCATCGACAGGTTCGGCGAGTCGTCGATGTAGAGCGGCGCCTCGGTGACGTCCGACATCCGGCGGGCGACCTTGGTCCAGTCGTCGTCCGTCATCGTGCCCGACCGCATGTGGTGCAGGGCCACCCGTGCCTCGGCCGACAGCAGGCGCATGGCGATCTCGTTGCGCCCCATCTCCAGGGAGAAGATGACGCTGGGCATCTTGTTGGCGATCGAGCAGGTCCGGGCGAAGTCCAGCGCGAGGGTCGACTTGCCCATCGCGGGACGGGCGGCCACCACGATCATCTGACCGGGGTGCAGGCCGTTGGTGAGGGAGTCGAGGTCGGCGAAGCCGGTGGGCACGCCGGACATCTGGCCACTGCGGGAGCCGATCGCCTCGATCTCGTCGAGGGCGCCCTCCATGATGTCGCCGAGCGGCGCGTAGTCCTCCGAGGTGCGCTGCTCGGTGACCGCGTAGATCTCCGCCTGGGCACTGTTGACGATCTCGTCGACGTCCCCGTCGGCGGCGTACCCCATCTGCGTGATGCGGGTACCGGCCTCCACGAGGCGGCGCAGCACGGCGCGTTCGTGGACGATCTCCGCGTAGTACTCGGCGTTGGCCGCCGTGGGCACCGCGTTGACGAGGGTGTGGAGGTAGGGGGAGCCGCCGATGCGGGCGATCTCGCCGCGCTTGGTCAGCTCCGCGGCCGTGGTGATGGGGTCGGCCGGCTCGCCGCGCGCGTAGAGGTCGAGGATCGCGCTGTAGATGGTCTCGTGCGCCGGACGGTAGAAGTCCTGCCCCTTGAGCACCTCGACGACGTCGGCGATCGCGTCCTTCGACAGCAGCATGCCGCCGAGGACGGACTGCTCCGCGTCCAGGTCCTGCGGGGGAACCCGCTCGAAACCGCCGCCGCCTTCGCCGAAACCCTCCTCGTCGCCGCCCCGCTTGCGGAACTGGCTGACGGCGGGGCGTTCGCCGGAGAGCTCGCTCCACCGGTCTTCGGCCGTCTCGGGCTGGCTCATTCCCGCCCCCTCCTCCCGTCCGACCGGTTCTCCCGGGTTGCGCGTGCGTGCCACTCTTTCACGGCGGCGCGTGCCTTCTCGCGGCGGCCGCGCCGATCCGCCGACGCCTCCCGGCGGCCGTGCGGCACGCGTCGGGGGACGGTCCACGGTAGGACTGGCGGCCCCCCGGACCAAGCCGGTTATCCACAGGCGGTGTGGATGAATCGGGGATACCTGTGGAGAACTGCCCCCAACCTGTGTACAGCCCTTGGGACGACGCTGTGGACAAGTCGGTGGGCGGCCCGGCGCGACCCCTCTGAGCTGCGCTTCTTTCGTCCATAGGCTGTGCAGGAGAAAAACTTCGGCGCCGAAATCAAGATCACGACAAACGACGCGGAGGAGATCACTCTACGCAGTCGACGGTAATGGATGTCCACAACTTTCGCCTCTTACCTGTGGACGGCTACCCTGGTCCGTCGTGACCCCTGTGGACCCCGCCGCCCGGCCGCCCGCGCCGCACCGCCCGAACCGCCGTCCCGCACGGCTGCCGGTCGCCGCCCGCCGCCGGCACGACCGGGAGATCCTGGCGCTCGCGCTGCCCGCCTTCGGGGCCCTGGTGGCCGAGCCGCTCTTCGTGATGGTCGACAGCGCGGTTGTCGGCCACCTCGGCACCGCCCAGCTCGCCGGGCTGGGGGTCGCGGCAACGCTGCTGACCACGGCGGTGAACGTCTTCGTCTTCCTCGCCTACGCGACCACCGCCGCTGTCTCCCGCCGGGTCGGCGCCGGGGACCTGCCGGCCGCCCTGCGCCAGGGCATGGACGGCGTCTGGCTCGCCCTGCTCCTGGGGGCCCTGGTGATCGCCGCGGTGCTGCCCACCGCCCCCGGGCTGGCGGAGCTGTGCGGCGCCTCCCCGACCGCGGCCCCCTACGCGGCCGAGTACCTGCGGATCAGCGCCCTCGGCATCCCCGGGATGCTCGTCGTGCTGGCCGCCACCGGCGTACTGCGCGGCCTCCAGGACACGAGGACGCCCCTGGTGGTGGCGGTCGCCGGCTTCACGGTCAACGCGGGCCTCAACGCCCTCCTGGTCTACGGCACCGGCCTGGGCATCGCGGGATCGGCCTGGGGCACCGTCACGGCCCAGACCGGCATGGCCGCCGCCTACCTCGTCATGGTGGTCCGCGGGGCCCGGCGGCAGGCCCCCCACGAGTGGCGCGGCGTACTGCGGCCGCACGCCGCCGGTATCCGGACCTGCGCCCGGGCCGGGGTGCCCCTGCTGGTCCGGACGGTCAGCCTGCGCGCGGTCCTGGTCATCGCCACCGCCGTCGCGGCACGCCTGGGCGACACCCAGATCGCCGCCCACCAGATCACCCTCACCGTCTGGTCACTGCTGGCCTTCGCCCTGGACGCCATCGCCATCGCGGGCCAGGCGGTGATCGGCCGCTACCTCGGCGCCGACGACCCGGACGGTGCCCGCGCCGCCTGTTCCCGGATGGTCCAGTGGGGGCTGCTCTGCGGCGCCGGGCTGGGGATCGCGGTGTCCGCGGCGCACACCCTGGTCGGCCCGGTCTTCACCGCCGACCCGGCCGTCCGGCACGCCCTCGCGAGCGCCCTGCTGGTGGTGGCTCTGGTCCAGCCGGTGTGCGGTGTGGTCTTCGTCCTGGACGGGGTACTGATGGGCGCCGGGGACGGCCCCTATCTGGCCTGGTCGATGCTCGTCACGCTGGCAGTCTTCGCCCCCGCGGCGCTCGCCGTCCCGGCGCTCGGCGGCGGGCTCACCGCACTCTGGTGGGCGATGGGCCTGATGATGCTCACCCGGCTCGCCGCGCTGTGGCTGCGCTCCCGCTCCGGCCGCTGGGTGGTCACCGGCGCCTCGCGCTGAAGCACCTTCGCCCGCCCCCGAAGCCTCCCCGGAAGCCGCCCCCGAAGCCACGCCCGAGACCAGAGGCCAGAGGCCAGAGGCCGAAGCCGAAGTCCACGCCCACGCCGACTCCGGCTCCGGCTCCGGCTCCGGACAGCGAAGAAGGCCGGACCCCTCACTGAGGGGCCCGGCCTTCTTCGTGTCCCACTCTGTTCCACGTGGAACAGAGTGGGACAAACGGGCTGCACCGTGCGGACCGGGCGTTGTCCGCCCGGTCCGACGGCAGGCGCCGTGTCGGACCGCGTTACGCGGCCACCACCTGGATGTCGAGGACAGCCTCGACCTCGGCGTGCAGGCGCACCGACACCTTGTGGGAGCCGAGCGTCTTGATGGGCGCCGCGATCTCGACCCGGCGCTTGTCGACGGCCGGGCCACCGGCCTGCTTGATCGCCGCGGCGATGTCCGCCGGGGTGATCGAGCCGAAGAGGCGGCCGGTGTCGCCGGCGCGGGTGCTCAGCTGCACGTTGACAGCCTGGAGCTGGCCCTTGACGACGTTCGCGTCCTCAAGCGAGTGGATCTCGCGGATGCGGCGCGCGCGCCGGATCTGCTCGACGTCCTTCTCGCCACCCTTGGTCCACGCGATGGCGAAGCCCCGCGGGATCAGGTAGTTGCGGGCGTAGCCCGGCTTGACGTCGACGACGTCGCCGGCGGCACCGAGGCCACTGACCTCGTTGGTGAGGATGATCTTGGACATGGTCACCCTCCTCAGCGGGCCGTCGAGGTGTACGGCAGCAGCGCCATCTCGCGGCTGTTCTTCACCGCGGTGGCAACGTCACGCTGGTGCTGCGTGCAGTTGCCGGTCACGCGGCGGGCACGGATCTTGCCGCGGTCGGAAATGAACTTCCGCAGCATGTTCGTGTCCTTGTAGTCCACGTACGCGGTCTTGTCCTTGCAGAAAGCGCAGACCTTCTTCTTAGGCTTGCGCGGGGGCGGCTTCGCCATGGTGTCTCTCCTGTGCGTTCAAGAAGTTTTGAGGTTCGGTCCGCCCTAGAAGGGCGGCTCGTCCGAGTAGCCGCCGCCGGAGGAGCCGGAGCCGCCGCCCCAACCACCTCCGCCACCCTGCTGCTGGCCGCCGGCCGGCGCGCTGGTCGCCCAGGGGTCGTCGACGGGTGCACCGCCGCCGCCCTGCTGGCCGCCCCAGCCGCCGCCGCCCTGCTGCTGGCCGCCACCGCCGAAACCGCCGCCCTGCTGGCCGCGCCCACCGCCACCGCCGCTGGTCTTGGTGACCTTGGCGGTCGCGCTGCGCAGGCTGGCGCCGACCTCGTCGACGTCCAGCTCATAGACCGTCCGCTTGACGCCCTCGCGGTCCTCGTACGACCGCTGCTTCAGCCGGCCCTGCACGATGACGCGCATGCCCCGCTGGAGCGACTCGGCGACGTTCTCCGCCGCCTGACGCCAGACCGAGCAGGTGAGGAAGAGGCTCTCGCCGTCCTTCCACTCGTTGCTCTGGCGGTCGAAGGTGCGGGGGGTGGACGCGACACGGAACTTCGCTACCGCCGCACCGGACGGAGTGAAGCGCAGCTCGGGGTCGTCGACGAGATTGCCGACGACCGTGATGACGGTCTCGCCTGCCATTGGGATGACCTCTCGAGTGGCTGGGCAGTGCTGGTGGCTGCTCGGAATTCCGGTACTAGTGGAGTTCCGGACGCAGGACCTTGGTCCGCAGGACCGACTCGTTCAGGTTCAGCTGGCGGTCCAGCTCCTTCACGACGTCAGGCGTGGCCTTCAGGTCGATGACCGAGTAGATGCCCTCGGGCTTCTTGTTGATCTCGTAGGAGAGACGACGACGGCCCCAGGTGTCGACCTTCTCCACGCTGCCGCCGCCGTTGCGGACGACGGACAGGAAGGACTCGATCAGCGGGGCGACAGCGCGCTCCTCGAGATCGGGGTCGAGAATGAGCATGAGCTCGTAGTGACGCATAGGGGTAACCCACCTCCTCTGGACTCAACGGCCACGGCGTTTCCGTGGCAGGAGGGTTTGTGCTTGCGTCGCAACGGTAACCCGGACCGCCGACAGAGCCTCGCTCCGCGGTAGCCCGGCAGAAGACCGGTGCAGGCCGTACAGCCTACCCGGCATCGCCCCCCGGGTTGAAATCCACCCGCTTATGCCCTCAATCTGTACACATCGGGTGCGGACGGCGCTACCTTGCGCCACCTCTCCACTACGGAGGTGCCCCATGGCACAGCAGCACGCGGCTCATCCCCACCACCGGCTCAGTTTCAACACCGACGGCCGGCGCCACCCCCTTGAGAACTCGCTGGTCGTGGTGACCCTCGTCCTCGGCATCGCCGCCGTGGTCACGGCGGGCTTCCACCACCTCCACCTGACGAGCTCCACCACCGGGCTGCTCGGCATCATCACCGGCGGCTTCGGCCAGTACATCTCGGCCACCACCGCCGAGCGGTTCGCGTTCATCATCGGTCTCGGCATGTCCGCGCTCGGCTTCTACCTGGGCGTGGCACACGGCGGCTTCTCCTAGGCCCTGTCCGACCAAGACCGCCGCCCGCCACCCGGAACTCCCGTCCGGCCCGCCCGGCCCGCCCGGCCCGCCCGGCCCGGCCCGTCCTCCGTCCGCACCCGGCCCGTACCCCGTCCGGCCCCCGTCCGTGCTTCCGGCCCGGACGGGGGCCGGACCGCCGGGCCCCGCCCCGGTTGCCGGGCCGAAGGGCGCGGTGGCCGGGGGTTCCCCCGGACCGCCCGCGAGGTGGGAGTAGTGGCGGCGCTCCACCCTCGCAGTAGGCTTCGGGCCAGTAACGCCCGCAGACGTGAGCATGGGGAGCGCCCCGCATGAGCCTGACCCTGAGGACCATCAGTCGCGAGCAGCACCTGGCCTACATCCAGAGCCTGCCGTCGGCGAGCCACTGCCAGGTCCCGGCATGGGCTGACGTGAAGAACGAGTGGCGCTCCGAGAGTCTGGGCTGGTTCGAGGGCAAGAGCGGGCAGCTGGTCGGGGTCGGGCTGGTGCTCTACCGGCAGATCCCCAAGGTCAAGCGGTACCTCGCGTACCTCCCCGAGGGCCCGGTGATCAACTGGTACGCGCCCAACCTCGACGAGTGGCTCCAGCCCATGCTGCGCCACCTCAAGGACCAGGGCGCCTTCACCGTGAAGATGGGTCCGCCGGTGATCATCCGGCGCTGGGACGCCTCCGCGGTCAAGGCCGGCATCGCCGACCCGGACGTGAAGCGGCTGCGCGACGTGGAGGCCACCTTCATCGAGCCGCGCGCCTTCGAGGTGGCCGAGCGGCTGCGCCGGATGGGCTGGCAGCAGGGCGAGGACGGCGGCGCGGGCTTCGGCGACGTCCAGCCGCGCTACGTGTACCAGGTGCCGCTGGAGAACCGGTCCCTGGACGACATCCTCAAGAACTTCAACCAGCTGTGGCGCCGCAACATCAAGAAGGCCGAGAAGGCCGGCGTCGAGGTGGTGCAGGGCGGCTACGACGACCTGCCGGTGTGGCAGAACCTCTACGAGATCACCGCCACCCGCGACCACTTCCGCCCGCGCCCGCTGAGCTACTTCCAGCGCATGTGGACCACGCTCAACGGCGAGGACCCCAACCGGATGCGGCTGTACCTGGCCGTGCACGAGGGCGAGGCGGTGGCCGCGGCCACCATGCTCACCGTCGGGCAGCACGTCTGGTACTCCTACGGCGCCTCCGCCAACCACAAGCGGGAGGTGCGGCCCTCCAACGCGATGCAGTGGCGGATGCTGCGCGACGCCTACGCCATGGGCGCGAGCGTCTACGACCTGCGCGGCATCAGCGACTCGCTGGACGAGAGCGACCACCTCTTCGGCCTGATCCAGTTCAAGGTGGGCACCGGCGGCCAGGCTGCCGAATACTTGGGCGAGTGGGACTTCCCCCTCAACAAGCTGCTCCACAAGGCACTCGACTTCTACATGTCGCTCCGCTGACGGCGGGCCCCGCACGGGGCGTACCCGCCGGCACCCCGAGCCACTTCGAGTCACTTCGAGCCACTCCGAGCAGAGAAAGGTCCTGACCAGGCGATGGCGCTCACCCTGTACGTCGACACCGCCCGCTGGCGCGCCCACCACCAGTCGGTGGTGGACCAGTTCCCCGCCCTCGTCCCGGTGTGCAAGGGGAACGGCTACGGTTTCGGCCACGAGCGCCTGGCGGACGAGGCGACCCGGCTGCGTTCCGACATGCTCGCCGTCGGCACCACCTACGAGGCCGCCCGGATCAAGGACTTCTTCAGCGGCGACCTGCTGGTCCTGACGCCGTACCGGCTGGGTGAGGAGCCGGTTCCGCTGCCGGACCGGGCGATCCGCTCGGTCTCCTCGGTGGAGGGCGTGCGCGGCCTGGTCGGCGCCCGGGTCGTCATCGAGGTGATGAGCTCCATGCGGCGGCACGGTGTCGCCGAGGACGATCTGGGCAAGCTGCACGCCGCCATCGACGACGTGCGCCTGGAGGGCTTCGCCATCCACCTGCCGCTGGACCGCCCGGACGGTACGGACGCGGTGGAGGAGGTCTTCACCTGGATGGAGCGGCTGCGCTCGGCCCGTCTGCCGCTGCACACCATGTTCGTCAGCCATCTGCGGGCCGCCGAGCTGGCCGCGCTCCAGCAGCAGTTCCCGCAGACCCGTTTCCGGGCCCGGATCGGCACCCTGCTGTGGCTGGGCGACCACGACGCGACGGAGTACCGGGGGGCGGTCCTCGACGTCACCCGGATCGCCAAGGGCGAGCGGTACGGCTACCGGCAGGAGAAGTCCGCGGCCGACGGGCACCTGGTGGTGGTGGCCGGCGGCACCTCGCACGGGGTGGGCCTGGAAGCGCCCAAGGCGCTGCACGGCCTGATGCCGCGGGCCAAGGGGGTGGCCCGGGCCGGGCTCGCCACCGTCAACCGCAACCTGTCGCCGTTCGTGTGGGCGGGCAAGCAGCGGTGGTTCGCCGAGCCGCCGCACATGCAGGTGTCGATCCTCTTCCTGCCCAGTGACGTGGCCCCGCCGGCCGTCGGCGACGAGCTGGTGGCGCATCTGCGGCACACCACCACGCAGTTCGACCGGATCGTGGACCGCCAGCCGGCCTGATCCGCGGCGTCGCTCCCGTCCGCCCGGCGGTGGACGAGGAGCCGCTCCAGCGCCGGGCGCAGCGGAAGGGGGCGCCGCCACTCGGCGGCGCCCCCTTCGTCGTCTCCGCGGCTACTCGCCGGCCTCGGCCGGACGTTCCGCCCAGCGGCCGGTACCCGGGTCCCCGCCGAGGTCGCTGATGTCGTCGACGTCGCCGAAGGCCGCCGCGTGCCGGCCGCCGTGCGCCGCGGGGGCGAGGACGAACGCGTCCGGGGCGCCGTCCAGCACCCCGCCGGCCGGGTCGTCCGAGCCGTCCTGCCGCAGGACGTCGTGCTCGGGCAGCAGGATGTCGCGCACCACCAGGGCGCACAGGTACAGCACGCCCAGCACGTGGACGACGACCGCGAGGTGGTAGGCGTCGGCCGTCAGCCCGTGGTGCTTGGCGCCGGTGACGTAGGCCAGGCGGTACCAGATGCCGAGGAAGTACAGCACCTCGGCGCCCTGCCAGATCAGCAGGTCGCGCCAGCGCGGTCGGGCCAGCACCGCCAGCGGCAGCAGCCACAGGACGTACTGCGGGGAGTAGACCTTGTTGCTGACCAGCAGCGCGGCCACCACCAGGAAGGCGATCTGGCCCAGCCGGGGGCGGCGCGGGGCGTAGAGGGACAGGACGGCGATCGCCACGCACAGCAGCAGCATCAGCGCCGTGCCGTAGGCGTTGACCCCGTCGAGCGACGCGCCCGAGCGCTCCTTGATGACCAGCCACAGCGAGCCGTAGTCCGTGGTGCGGCTCTGGCTGAAGCTGTAGAACTGCGCCCACCCGTGCGGGGCGAAGACGATGACCGGCAGGTTGACCACCAGCCAGGCGCCGACCGCCCCGCCGAGGGTCGCGCCGAACTGCCGCAGCCGGCCGGCCCGCAGGCAGAGCAGGAACAGCGCGCCCAGGAGCAGCACCGGGTACAGCTTGGCCGCGGTGGCCAGGCCGATCAGCACTCCGGCCCAGCCGGGCCGGCCGCGCGACCACAGCATCAGTCCGGCCGCGGCCAGCGCCACCGCGAACAGGTCCCAGTTGATGGTGGCGGTCAGGGCCAGCGCGGGGGAGAGGGCGACGAGCAGGCCGTCCCAGGGGCGGCGCCGGTTGGTGCGGGCGGTGAAGACCACCAGCGCGACCGCGCACACCATCAGCATCCCGGCGTTGACCAGCCAGTACACCTGGGCGCTGTGCGGTTCCGCGCCGGCCGGGGTGAGCCAGGAGGCGACCTCCATGAAGAGCCCGGTGAGCACCGGGTACTCCAGGTAGTGGATGTCCTGGTTCTGGCTGAGCGAGACGGGGATGCGGTCGAAGTACGGCACCAGGTCGGCGGCGAAGCCGCGCTGCGTGTACAGGTGCGGGATGTCGGAGTAGCAGGCGTGGATGTACTGCGGGTCGCCGAACTGGAACCAGCCGCCGGAGTAGCAGGACACCTTCTGCACCATGCCGAGGGCGAACATGCCGATCACGGCGAGCACCATGATCCGCAGCGGGTTCCACCAGGAGCCGCCGGCCAGGACCCTGCGGCCGGCCGGGCCGCCGATGATCTCGCTGGCCGCGGCGGCCACCGAATCCTCGTCGGTGGGGCGCACGGGGAGGTCTCGCATGTCGTCCTCTTCGCGGTGGCGCACGCTCGTCATGGCGCCATCCTGCCGTACGCGGCTGTGCGCGTGAGAGTCCCGGCACAGGTCGACCCGGGCCGATCGTGCTCGGCCCGGGTCGACGGGTACTGCCTGGGTTGGTGCTCCGGCCGCTCGCGCGGGGCCGGCGCCCGGTCAGGCCGCCGGGCGCCGGGCTCGGGTCACTGGGTGGCGGCGTTCCCGCCGTTGCCCTTCGTTCCACCCGCGCCGTTGTTGCCCCCGCCGCCGCCCGCGCCGTTGCCGGGCCCGGTGGTCGGGGTGGTCGTCGGTGTCGGGGGTGCGGTCGTCGGGCAGCTGAAGATCGTGCACATCTGGGTGGGCGGGGTGTAGGTGGGCGTCGGGCTCGTCGTCTCGGTCGGCGGAGTGGCCGGCGCTGTCGTGGTGGTCGCCGGCGGCGTCGTGGCGGTCGGCGGCGTGGTCGGCGCGGTCGGCGTCGGGCTCATGGTGTTGGTCGGCTTCGGCGCCGGGGCACCGGGCTCGTTCTGCGCCGTGCCGATCGAGGTGGCCTTGGGGAAGCCGGGGTCGGGCTTGCCGTTCAGGGCGACCTTCATGTAGTCGGTCCAGATGGTGGCGGGAAGGGCACCACCGTGGACGGACGTGGTGCCGCCGGTGCCGGCCATGGGCAGCAGGCCGTGCTGCTTCGGGTCCTCACGGAACATCACCACGGAGGTCGCCAGCTGCTGGGTGTAGCCGACGAACCAGGCGGACCGGGTGCCGCCGGGGCTGTCGGTGGTGCCCGTCTTGCCGGCCGCGTCGCGCTTCAGGGCCAGGGCCGCGGTACCGGTGCCCTTCTTCACCACGTCCTGGAGCACGCTGGTCACGTTGTTGGCCACGTCCGGCGGGAAGACCTGCTTCGGCTTGGGCTGGGTGAAGCCGGCCACGTCGGCGCCGTCGTGCTCGACCCGGGTCACCGAGTACGGGTCGACCGCCTTGCCGGAGTCGGCGAACGTCGAGTACGCGTCGGCCATCCGGATCGGGCTGGGCGTCGAGGTTCCGATGGAGAACGACGGGACCAGCGACTCCATGCTGGAGGGGAGCAGTCCGGCCTTCTCCGCGGTGTCCCGCACCTTCGGCAGTCCGACGTCCTCGCCGAGCTGCACGAACGGGCTGTTGATCGAGTCCTCCATCGACTCCCGCAGCGGGATGAAGCCGCGGTCGATGCTGTCCTCGTTCTTCTGTTTGAAGGGGCTGTTGGTCTTGTCCAGCACGACGTTGCCGTTGTGGTCCTTGATGACCAGCTCGTCGTCGGCGTTGTACTTGCTGTCCGGGGTGATCGGCTTCCCGTTGCTGTGGTTGGTGCCGTACATCATCGCGGCGGTCAGCACGAACGGCTTGAAGGTCGATCCGACGGGGACACCGGAGGTGTCGGCGTTGTTGTTGAACTGCCCGTGCTCGTAGCCCTCGCCGCCGTAGATGGCGACGATCGCGCCGTCGCCCGGCACCACGGAGGCCGCGCCGAACTGGACGTTGGTGTCCGCGTCCGAGCCTCCGAAGTCCTTGGTGTCGTCACCGAGGTACTTGTGGGTGCCGCCGGGTTTGATGTTCTGCTTGCGTACGGTGTCAACCGCCTTCTGGAGGGCGTTGACGTCGGCCTTCTTGAAGGTCGTGTAGATCTGGTAGCCGCCGAGGGCCAGGTCCTGCTCGGTGATCTTCGGGCTGGAGTGCTGCTCGACGTACTGGTTGGCGGTCGACACCAGGTAGCTGATCTGGCCGGTCATGCCCGTCTGCGCCTTCAGCCCCTGCGGCATCGGGTAGGTGGTCCACTTGGCCCGCTCCTGCGCGGTCATGTGGCCGTACTTGACCTCCTGGTCCAGGATCCAGCTCCAGCGCGCCTTGGAGTTCGCGGTGTTGCTCGCCGCGGTGGCCTGGGGGTCCAGGTCGGTGTGGCCTATCGGGTCGAAGTACGTCGGGCCCTTGAGCAGGGCCGCGAGGAAGGCGCACTGGCTGGGGTTGAGCTGCTCGGCGTCCACCCCGTAGTAGGTCTGCGCCGCGGCCTGGAGCCCGTAGGCGCCGCGGCCGAAGTAGGAGGTGTTGAGGTAGCCGGTGATGATGTCGTCTTTGCTGACCTTCGCGCCGACCTTGACGGAGATGAAGAGCTCTTTGAACTTGCGGCTGATCGTCTGCGACTGGTCCAGCATCGAGTTCTTCACGTACTGCTGGGTGATGGTCGAGCCGCCCTGGGTCTCACCGCCCCGGGCCATGTTGTAGAGCGCGCGGGCGATGCCCTGCGGGTCGACGCCCTTGTCGGTCTCGAACGTCTTGTTCTCCGCCGAGATCACCGCCCAGCGCATCGCCGCCGGGATCTGGGCGTACGTGATGTTCTGCCGGTTGACCTGCGCCCCGCCGGCGGCCACCATGCGCGAGCCGTCGGACCAGTAGTAGACGTTGTTCTGCGCGGTGGCGATCTTGTTCTCGTTGGGGACGTCCACCATCGCGTAGGCGATGCCGGCGATGCCGACGAGGGTGCCCACGAAGCCGATGAACACCGCGGTCACCTGGCGCCAGGAGGGCATCCAGCGCTGCCAGCCCTCCTTGCCGAAGCGCGGGTAGTCGATGAACCGCCGCTTGCCGGGCCGACGCCCAGCGCGCCCGTCCGGGCCCGCTCCGCCGGGACCGGTGCCCGCTCCGCCGTTCCGTCGCCGTCCGCCGCCCCGGCCCTGGGCGGCACGGCGGGCGGCGGCGCGGCCCTCGTACGGCTCCGCGCGGCGGCCGGAGGGAGGACCCGTCCGATGGCTCTCGGACGAGGTTCCCGGGCCGTCGGCCCTGCCCTCCGGGCGGCGGCCCATGGCGGACCCGTCGTCCGGAGGGCCTCCGGCTGCTCGCCGTCCACCGGGGGGAGGGGTGGACGGCTGCTGTCCTCCGCGCCGGGCGGCAGCACGGCCGCCGGACGGCGACTGCGGCGGCTTGCGACGGTGCTCGCTCATTGAACAGCTACTCCTCGACAGGCGGGCTTGCCTGCAGGCATCGATGACATTGCGGTCGGGCCCCCCTGAGCGCGGCCGCCTAGGGCCGCACCGCACCATGGATCATGACGCACCCCGGCGCTCCGGGGTTCCCGTGCGCTGCTTGGCGAACAGAGTACGCAGGGCCAAAATCCTCCGAAGGCCAATATCGGGCGCAAATCGGACGGTTGGCCGTTCACAGGTTGTCGGATGTGACACCGCTCACCGCGGCTCGCCTTGCACGATGTCTCGGCACGTTCTATCGTCCTGATGTATCGGCTCGATACATCAGGTTGAGACAGCGATGACGAGGGGACCAGGGTTGAGCAAACGCTCGGGAATCCTCGAGTTCGCCATACTCGGCCTGCTGCGCGAGTCGCCGATGCACGGCTACGAGTTGCGCAAGCGGCTCAACACCTCACTCGGGGTGTTCCGCGCCTTCAGCTACGGGAGTCTGTACCCCTGCCTGAAGACGCTGCTCACCCAGGGGTGGCTGACCGAGGAGACGGCGCCGGACAGCGACCCGCTGACCACGCCCCTGTCCGGCCGCAGGGCGAAGATCGTCTACCGGCTGACGGCCTCGGGCAAGGAGCACTTCGAAGAGCTCCTCGCCCACTCCGGGCCCGACGCCTGGGAGGACGAGCACTTCGCCGCCAGGTTCGCCTTCTTCGGCCAGACGTCGAAGGACGTCCGGATGCGTGTTCTCGAAGGGCGGCGCAGCCGCCTGGAGGAACGGCTGGAGCGGATGAGCGCCTCCCTGGCGCGAACCCGCGAGCGGCTGGACGACTACACGCTCGAACTGCAGCGGCACGGCATGGAATCGGTGGAGCGCGAGGTCCGATGGCTCAACGAGCTGATCGAGACCGAGCGGGCCGGACGGACTGACCGTCCGGGCGCCGAGCGGGACGACGACAACAACCAAGAGAACGGCGGCCGACCCGGGGAACGGGGAACCGCGTGACGACTTCACAAGGAGCAACCGGAATGGGTTCGGTTCGCGTAGCCATCGTGGGCGTTGGCAACTGCGCCACGTCGCTGGTGCAGGGTGTCGAGTACTACAAGGACGCCGACCCGGAGGCGAAGGTCCCGGGCCTGATGCACGTGCAGTTCGGCGACTACCACGTCGGTGACGTCGAGTTCGTCGCTGCTTTCGACGTCGACGCGAAGAAGGTCGGCCTGGACCTCGCGGACGCCATCGGCGCCAGCGAGAACAACACGATCAAGATCGCCGACGTGCCGACCACCGGCGTGACCGTCCAGCGCGGCCACACCCTCGACGGTCTGGGCAAGTACTACCGCGAGACGATCGAGGAGTCCTCCGAGGCCCCGGTCGACGTGGTCCAGATCCTCAAGGACCGCCAGGTCGACGTCCTCGTCTGCTACCTGCCCGTGGGCTCCGAGGACGCGGCGAAGTTCTACGCCCAGTGCGCCATCGACGCCAAGGTCGCCTTCGTCAACGCCCTCCCGGTCTTCATCGCCGGCACCAAGGAGTGGGCTGACAAGTTCACCGAGGCCGGTGTCCCGATCGTCGGCGACGACATCAAGTCCCAGGTCGGCGCCACCATCACGCACCGCGTGATGGCGAAGCTCTTCGAGGACCGCGGTGTGGTCCTGGAGCGCACCATGCAGCTGAACGTCGGCGGCAACATGGACTTCAAGAACATGCTCGAGCGCGAGCGCCTGGAGTCCAAGAAGATCTCGAAGACGCAGGCCGTCACCTCGCAGATCCCCGACCGCGACCTCGGCGCCAAGAACGTGCACATCGGCCCGTCCGACTACGTGCAGTGGCTCGACGACCGCAAGTGGGCGTACGTCCGCCTTGAGGGCCGTGCCTTCGGTGACGTCCCGCTGAACCTGGAGTACAAGCTCGAGGTCTGGGACTCCCCGAACTCCGCCGGTGTCATCATCGACGCCCTGCGCGCCGCGAAGATCGCCAAGGACCGCGGTATCGGCGGCCCGATCCTCTCCGCCTCCTCGTACTTCATGAAGTCCCCGCCGGTCCAGTACTTCGACGACGAGGCCCGCGAGAACGTCGAGAAGTTCATCCGCGGCGAGGTCGAGCGCTGACCCCGCTGAGGGGTCAGCACTGACCCCTCAGCGCCGCGCGTCCCCAGGGCGCGCCGTCGCAGCACCAGCCGAGGCCCCGGGTCCAGTACCCGGGGCCTCGGCTGTCGTGTGAGGCTAGGCCCATGGGTGTTCTGCGCGACCTGCGCATGCTGCTGCGACTGCCGGACTTCCGGCGGCTGCTGACCGTCCGCCTGCTCTCGCAGCTCTCCGACGGTGTCTTCCAGGTCGCACTGGCCGCCTATGTGGTCTTCTCGCCCGAGAAGCAGGCGTCACCGGGGGCCGTCGCCTCGGCGCTGGCCGTACTGCTGCTGCCCTACTCGCTGCTCGGCCCGTTCACCGGGGTGCTCCTCGACCGGTGGCGCCGCCGCCAGGTCCTGCTGGTGTGCAACCTGCTGCGGGCCGTGCTCTGCTGCGGAACCGCCGCCCTGGTTCTCCTCCAGGTGCCGGACTGGCTCTTCTACCTCGCCGCCCTCTGCGTCACCGGGGTGAACCGCTTCGTGCTCGCCGGGCTGTCGGCGGCGCTTCCTCGCGTGGTGGACGAGCGGCACCTGGTCACCGCCAACGCGCTCTCCCCCACCGCCGGCACCCTTGCCGCGACCGTGGGTGGCGGAGCGGCCTTCGTGGTGCATCTCTTCCACGCCCCGGGCGCCGGAGCCGACGCCGCCACCGTGCTGCTGGGTGCCGGCCTCTACCTCTGCGCCGGCCTCTCGGCACTCACCCTCAGCCCCGGCCTGCTGGGGCCGGACGATCTGCCCGACCGGCCGCGGGTGGGCGCGGAGGTACTCGCCACCGTCCGCGGTCTGGCAGCCGGGATACACCACCTCGGGCAGCGGCCGACCGCACGGCAGGCGCTCACCGCCATGACGGCGATGCGCTTCTGCTACGGCGCCCTCACGGTCACCCTGCTCGTGCTCTGCCGCTACGCGTGGTCCGACCCGACCGACAGCGACGCCGGGCTGGGGCTGCTGGGATTGGCGCTGGGGCTGTCGGCGGCCGGATTCCTCGCCGCCGCGCTGGTCACTCCCTGGGCGACAGACCGTCTCGGCACGGCGGGCTGGACCACCGTCTGCGCGGCCGGCTCCGCCGTACTGCTGCCGCCGCTGGGGCTTCCCTTCACCCCGGTGCCGATGATGGCCGCCGCCTTCGTGCTCGGCGTCACCGTGCAGGGCGCGAAGATCGCCACCGACACGGTCGTGCAGACCCACGTCGACGACCACTACCGCGGCCGGGTCTTCTCGCTCTACGACGTCTTCTTCAACGTTTCCTACGTCGGAGCCGCAGCCCTGGCGGCACTGGTGCTACCCGCCGACGGGCGCTCCCCGGTCCTGGTGATCGCCCTCGCGGCGATCTACGCCGTGGTGGCCTTCACCATGTTCCACGTGGAACGTCCCGCCCTGTTCCACGTGGAACAGGAAGAGGGCTGAACCCGCGCCCGTGTTCCACGTGGAACACGGGCGGAACGGTCCGCTCAGAGGGCGCACCGAAGGCGCTCAGGCCCGGAATACCGAAGGGGCTCAGCCCTGGGCGGCCTGCCACTCCCTGAGCGCGGCCACCGCCTCGTCGTGCTCCATGGGGCCGTTCTCCAGCCGCAGCTCCAGCAGGTGCTGGTAGGCGCGGCCGACCAGCGGGCCCGGCGGCACCCCCAGGATCTCCATGATCTGGTTGCCGTCGAGGTCCGGTCGGATCGCGTCCAGCTCCTCCTGCTCCATGAGCGCCGCGATCCGCTCCTCCAGGCCGTCGTAGGTGCGCGAGAGCGCCGCGGCCTTCCGCTTGTTGCGGGTGGTGCAGTCCGACCGGGTCAGCTTGTGCAGCTGCTCCAGCAGCGGCCCGGCGTCCCGGACGTACCGCCGCACCGCGGAGTCCGTCCACTCGCCGCTGCCGTAGCCGTGGAAGCGCAGGTGCAGCTCCACCAGCCTGGCGACGTCCTTGATCTGGTCGTTGGGGTACTTCAGCTGCGTCATCCGCGCCTTGACCAGCTTCGCGCCCACCACCTCGTGGTGGTGGAAGGACACCCGGCCGTCGGACTCGAAGCGGCGGGTCTTCGGCTTGCCGATGTCGTGCAGCAGCGCCGCCAGCCGCAGGGTCAGGTCGGGCCCGTCGGTCTCCAGGTCGATCGCCTGCTCCAGCACCGTGAGCGTGTGCTCGTAGACGTCCTTGTGGCGGAAGTGCTCGTCCCGCTCCAGCCGCAGGGCCGACAGCTCCGGCAGCACCCGGTCGGCGAGCCCCGTGTCGACCAGCAGCCGCAGCCCCTTGCGGGGATGGTCGGAAAGGAGCAGCTTGTTCAGTTCGTCACGGACCCGCTCGGCGGAGACGATGGAGATCCGGTCCGCCATCTCCGTCATGGCGGTGACCACCTCCGGCGCCACCTCGAAGTCCAGCTGCGCGGCGAACCGGGCGGCCCGCATCATCCGCAGGGGATCGTCGGAGAAGGACGCCTCCGGCGTGCCCGGCGTGCGCAGCACGCGCGCCGCCAGGTCGTCCAGGCCGCGGTAGGGGTCGACGAACTCGACCTCGGGGAGCGCCACCGCCATGGCGTTGACGGTGAAGTCCCGGCGGAGCAGGTCCTCCTCGATGGTGTCGCCGTAGGACACCTCCGGCTTGCGGGAGGAGCGGTCGTACACCTCGGAGCGGTAGGTGGTCACCTCGATCTGGAAGCTCTTGCCCTCCGGGGTGTCCTTTCGGGCACCGACCGTGCCGAAGGCGATGCCGACCTCCCACAGGGCGTCCGCCCACGGCCTCAGCACGGCCAGCACCTGCTCCGGCCGGGCGTCCGTGGTGAAGTCCAGGTCGTGGCCGAGGCGGCCCAGCAGCGTGTCCCGCACCGAGCCGCCGACGAGGGCGAGCCGGTGCCCGGCGGCGCTGAAGAGCCGACCGAGGTCTTCGGCCACCGGCTCGATCCGGTGGTGGGCCTGCGGGGTCTGGGCGGCATTGGTGGGATTCGGCACAACGTCAAAGAGTACGGGTCCCGGGCACCCCCGCGCTGCCACGTATGACGCGGGTGCCGGCCGCGGCTGCCCGGCCCCCGCTGCCATGACTCCGTGGCACGCCGGCACAGTGCCGATCGTTACCATGCCACCACGCACATCCGTGGAAACGAACGACCGGCACACGACCAACGAGGGACGGGCGAACGCGTGGGCGACGCGGCACAGGCGACCGGAGAGCGTCCGTCGGCACCACGCCGGCGCTGGTGGCGGGGGACAGCGCTGGTGGCGGGCACCGCTCTCCTGGCCGGCCTCCTCCAGGGCGTGGGGGCGACCGCCTCACAGGCCGCGCCGAGGACAGTCGACAAGACCGGTACGGGGTCGCGGACGGCGGCGCTCACCCTCGACAAGCTCTCCCCCGCCATCCCGGCCAAGGGGGACTCCATCACCGTGGCGGGGTCGGTGGTGAACAACGGCAGGACCACCATCACCGGCGCCCGGATCGCCGTCCACATAAACGGCCACGGGCCCCTGCGCTCCCGCAGCGCCATGGAGAGCGCGGCCGCCGACACCGGCTACAGCGCCTCCACGGACGGCTACGAGATCAACGGTCACACCGTGCAGGTGGCCGATCTCGCTCCCGGGCACAGCGCCGCCTTCACGATCACCTTCCCGGTCAGCGCCCTCTTCCTCGGCGCCAGCGGCGTCTACCCGGTCGGCGTCAGCCTGGACGGCCAGGACGCCGCCGAGCCCTGGAGCCACGTGCTGGGCATCAAGCGGACCTTCCTGCCCTGGTACCCCGACGGCGAGTCCGCGAAGTCCACCAAGATCAGCTTCCTGTGGCCGCTCACCGACGTGCCCCACGTCGACCCCCGCGGCGACACCGCCTCCCAGGAGAGCCCGATCTTCCGGGACGACGGCCTGGTGCGGGAGCTGCAGTCCGGCAACGGGTCCGCCACGTCCGGCGGCCGGCTGTGGCAGATGGTCGAGCTCGGGAAGCAGCTCCCGATCACCTGGGTGATCGACCCGGACCTACTGGCCACCGTGGAGGCGATGACCAAGCCCTACCGCGTGGAGGGACACGGGGGTGACGTCACCCACACCACGCCCGGCACCGGGTCGGCCGTCGCCGAGAAGTGGCTCAACGAACTCAAGGGCGCGGTCGGCGGCGCCCAGGTGATCGCCCTGCCCTTCGGCGACCCCGACATCGCGTCGCTCGCCCACCACGGCAAGGGCATCAACAGCAACCTGCGGCTGGTGCAGACCGGCGAGCAGCTCGGCAAGACCACCGTGGACACCATCCTGGGGACCCAGTCGACCACCGGGGTCGCCTGGCCGGTCGACGGGGCCATCGACCCCTCCATCGTCTCCACCGCCCGCACGACGGGCGCGAAGACCGTGATCGCCCGCAGCGACTCGCTGCGGGAGAGCCCCACGCTCAGCTATACGCCGAACGCCGCCCGTCCCATCGGCGGCGGCAGCACCGCGGTGGTCGCCGACGCCACCCTGTCCACCGCCTTCGACGGCGACATGAGCAAGCCGCAGAACGCGCTGCTCGCGGTGCAGAACTACATCGCCCAGACGCTGCTGGTGACCATGGAGTCGCCCGACACGCAGCGCGACATCCTGGTCGCCCCCGAGCGGATGCCGACCGCGGCACAGGCGCACGCCATGGCCACCGCGATCAACGCCACGGACACCACACCGTGGGCGGAGTCCGTCGACTTCAGCAGCACGGCCAAGGCCACCCCTGACCCGCAGGCGTCACGGCACGTCCCCGCCAGCTCCGCGTACCCGAGGTCGCTGCGTGCCCAGGAACTGCCCGCGGAGGCGTTCCGGCAGCTCCACGAGGTCCAGGTACACCTCAACAACTTCGTGACGATCCTCACCATCAAGGACCGGGTGACCGTCCCGTTCCGCAACTCGATGCTGCGGGCGATGTCCACCGGCTGGCGCGGGAACAGCAAGGGCGAGACGGCCTACCGCAACGCGATCGGCGCCTACCTCACCGACCTGATCAACGCGGTCCACATCCTGAGCAAGTCGGACCTCACACTCTCCGGCCGCAGCGGCACCATCCCGGTCACCGTGAAGAACGACCTGGGCCAGCCGATCACCGGCCTGGTCCTCAAGCTCGGCTCGAACTCCTCCATCCGTCTCAAGATCAAGAACGCCGAACGGCCCATCTCGATCGACGGCGGCCATACCCGTACCCTGAAGTTCGAGACCACGGCGAGCGCCAACGGCCTCGCCCAGGTCACCGCCCAGCTCTACACGCAGCAGGGTGCGCTCTACGGCGAAACCGTGAGTTTCAACGTGGAGCTCACCAACGTCACCGACCTGGTGATGCTCATCATCGCCGCCGGACTGCTCCTCCTGGTCCTGGCGGGGGTGCGCATCTACCGGCAGCGCAAGAGGCACGCGGCCGGCGGCGGAGCGGACGGCGGCGACGGCGAGGGCGGCGACGGGACCGGCAGTGACGGCGGCGACGACAACGGCGACCAGAACGGCGATGAGGACGAGGACGGCGCTGATCCCGGGCACCCGGGTGACCCGGGCACGGACACCGGTCAGGAAACCCGGGAGCCGTCTCCGGCAGGTGAGAAGGTGGACGGATAGCCAGCGGACAATAAGGTGGGGCACTGATGAACGCGCCGTACGACGGTGATCGCGACTCTGCGGGCCGGCCGCCTCACTCGGCCGACCAGCAGCCCTCACCTCACGACCCCTACGTCCAGGGCACCTACGCCTACGACCCCTACCCGCACCAGGGCACGGGGCCGGGGCCGGCCGAGGACGGCTTCTACGACCAGGACGCCCAGCCGCCGCACCAGCAGCCGTACGGCGGCCAGCACTGGCAGCAGACCGCCCACCCGCACATGCCGTACGGCGACAACCCCGCGATGCTCTACGTAGGGGTGGACGACCTCGGCCAGACGGGCGGCATGCCGGTCTTCGACGCCTACGAGCACCTCTTCCGCGACCAGCGGACGGGCGGCGGGCAGCCTGAGGCCGCACCCGCCCAGGGCCCGGGGCAACAGGGCTGGCAGCAGGGCTACCAGCAGCCCTATCCGCAGCAGCAGGACCCGCGGTACCAGCAGGGCTACCCGCAGGACCCGCAGCAGGCCCCGCACGGCTACCCGCAGCAGGACTACCAGGCGCAGGGCTACCAGCAGCAGCCCGGTGAGGGCGGCCCCGGATACGGGTACGGCGACGCCGGCTACAGCCAGCCCACGACCTACCACCACGACCAGCCGTACCCGCAGCAGGGCTACGCCGACCCGCACCATCCCGCGGGCACGCAGCAGTACGGCCAGGCTCCCTACGAGGAGCAGACCCAGTACGCGCAGGGCACGTACGCCCCGCAGGGCTACGGGCCCGGCCAGGCCCAGGAGGCCGGGTACGCCGACCCGCGGTACGTCCCCGAGCACCCGCAGGTGCCGCAGCCCGAACCGGTGGACGCCGGCGAGGCGGCGGCTCCGGCCGCCGAGGCCACCGGGCCGATGCCGGTCACCCCGGCCCCGGAGACCGGCGCGCGGACCAACATCCTCAAGTCGAGCGCGCTCATGGCGGCCGGCACCCTGGTCTCGCGCGTCACCGGCTTCGTCCGCACCCTGGTGATCGCCGCGGCGATCGGCCTGGCCACCCTCGGCGACTCCTACGCGGTCGCCAACACGCTGCCGACGATGATCTACATCCTCACCATCGGCGGTGGCCTCAACTCCGTCTTCGTCCCTCAGCTGGCCCGTGCCATGAAGGACGACGACGACGGCGGCGCGGCGTACGCCAACCGGCTGCTGACCGTGGTCATGGTGGCGCTCGGCGGCATCGTCGCCGTCACGGTGGTCGGCGCACCGCTGCTGATCAAGATCATGTCCCCGAAGATCGCGGCGGATCCTGACTCCTACCGGGTGGCGATCGCCTTCGCCCGCTACTGCATGCCGACGATCTTCTTCATGGGCGTGCACGTGGTGATGGGGCAGGTGCTCAACGCCCGCGGCCGGTTCGGCGCGATGATGTGGACGCCGGTGCTGAACAACCTCGTGGTGATCTTCACCTTCGGGATGTTCATCTGGGTCTACGGCCCCTACAGCTCCACCCACATGGACGCCACCACGATCACGCCCCAGGGCGTCCGCCTGCTCGGCCTGGGCACGCTGCTGGGCCTGGTGGTGCAGTCGCTGTCGATGCTGCCCTACCTCAGGGACGCCGGCTTCAAGTTCCGGCCGCGGTTCGACTGGCGCGGCCACGGCCTGGGCAAGACGGCCAAGCTGGCCAAGTGGACGTTCTTCTTCGTGCTCGCCAACCAGGCCGGCCTGATCGTCGTCACCCAGCTCGCCACCTGGGGCGGCATCAACGCCGACAAGAGCGGCTACCAGGGCACGGGCATCACCGCCTACAACAACGCGCTGCTGATCTGGCAGATGCCGCAGGCGATCATCACCGTCTCGGTGATGGCCGCGGTGCTGCCGCGGATCTCCCGGGCCGCCGCCGACGGCGACGTCACGGCGGTCCGCGACGACATCTCCTACGGTCTGCGCACCTCCGCCGTGGCGATCGTCCCGGCCGGCTTCGCCTTCCTCACCCTCGGCGTGCCGATGTGCAGCCTGCTCTACGCCAGCACCGGAACGGAGTCGGCCCGGAACATCGGCTTCATCCTCATGGCGTTCGGCGTGGGCCTGATCCCCTTCTCCGCCCAGTACGTGCTCCTGCGCGGCTTCTACGCCTTCGAGGACACCCGCACCCCCTTCTACAACACGGTGGTCGTGGCCGCGGTGAACGCGGCGGCCTCCATCGTCTCGTTCGTCGTACTGCCCAACCGGTGGGCTGTGACCGGTATGGCGTTCTCCTACGGCCTCGCCTACGCGGTGGGCGTGGGCGTGGCCGCCAAGCGGCTGCGGGCGCGGCTCCAGGGCGACCTGGACGGGCGCCGGGTGATGCGCACCTACGCGCGGCTGGCGGGGGCCTGCATCCCGGCCAGCCTGGTCGCGGGCGCGGCCGTCATCGTGGTCTTCAAGGAACTCGGCAGCGGCGCCACCGGCGCGCTCGCCGCGCTGGTGGTCGGCGGCTGCCTGCTGCTGGGGCTCTTCGTGGTGACCGCGAAGCGGATGCGCATCCAGGAGATGACCGCGATGATCGGCATGGTGCGGGGCCGACTCGGGCGCTGACCAGGGGGAGCGGCTCACCAGGCAGCGAGCGCACCGCCCTTCGGGGCCACGGGTGTCGTGCGGACAGCCGGAGTACGGGCACAATTGGCATCGGCTGTCAGCGGCCCGACGTGAGGTGCGTGCCAGGTGCGGGCGATGGATGGGGAGGCAGGAACGACGGTGGCGGATCGGAGCACGGCCGCCGTCGGTGTGGCCAACGAGGGCGCCGAAGAGCCGCCCGTCGCCCTCGGGGAGGGCGCCACGACCGACGGACCCACGAACGACGGACCCACGACCGACGACCGGACCGACGACGAGACCGCCGAGGGCGGCGCGGAGAAGGCCCAGGACAGCTCCGCGAGCGACCCGGGTGCCACCGTGCCGATCAAGGAGGCCGGGGAAGGCCCGGGGGACAGCACGGGCGCCGTGGACGGCGATGGAGAGGCCGTGGAAGGGCACCAGAGCGACGCTGGGGAGCTTTCCGGCACCACCACCCAACCGTTGCCGGAGAAGCCCGGGAGCACCGCGTCTGACGCCGCCGACGCCGCCGACGGCGTCGCGACACCCGCCGCAGCGGACACGGCGGCCACCACGCAGGTCGTGGGCGGGGCCGCTTCCCCCCGGACCACCGCCGAGCGGAAGGGCTCCGGCAACGGCTCCGCCAGCGCCGCCGCGCGGGAGAACGGGACCGCCCGGCCGGCGAAGCCCAGGACCACCGCGCCCGAACCGCACAGCGGCCACAAGTTGGCCCGCCGCTACCAGCTCGCCGAGTGCGTGACCCGGGTGGACGGCTTCAGCAGCTGGCGGGCGGTCGACGAGAAGCTGCGCAGGGCCGTCGGCATCCACATCCTCCCCGCCGACCATCCGCGTGCCCGCTCGGTGCTCGCCGCGGCCCGCTCCGCGGCCCTCCTCGGCGATCCCCGTTTCGTCCAGGTCCTCGACGCCGTCGAGGAGGGCGACCTGGTCTACGTCATCCACGAGTGGCTGCCCGACGCCGCCTCGCTCGGCGACCTGCTCGCGGTCGGCCCGCTCGACCCGCACGAGGCCCAGCACATGGTGAGCCAGGTCTCGCAGGCGATGGCCGCCGCGCACCGCGAGGGCCTCTCCCACCTGAAGCTGGACCCGGGCGCGGTGCTGCGTACGGTCTCGGGTCAGTACCGCATTCGCGGCCTCGCGGTCACCGCGGCGCTGCGCGGCCTCACCGCCGACCGCCCCGCCCGCCAGGACACCGAGGCGGTGGGCGCCCTGCTGTACGCCTCCCTCACCCAGCGCTGGCCGTACGAGGAGGACGCGCACGGGCTGGCCGGCCTCCCCAAGGGCGTCGGCCTGATCGCCCCGACCAGGTGCGCGCCGGAGTCCACCGCGGACTGTCCGAGGTCGCCATGCGCGCGCTGGCCAACGACGGTGCCACCGCCTCGCGCGAGGAGCCGCCCTGCACCACCCCGGAGGAGCTGGCCAAAGCGGTCGCCGCCATCCCGCGCATCCGCCCGGTCGAGCACACCCCGCCCGCCTACGCGGTGCCCACCTTCAGGCAGGCGCCGCAGCCGCCCCTCGGCGCCGGCCGGCACCCCGTACCGCCGCCCGCGCCGCTGCCTCCCACACTGCCCGGCCGGACCGGGCGCATCCTCAAGGGAGTGGTCGGCGCCATCGTGGTGGCCGCCATCGGCCTGGCCAGCTGGCAGCTCGCCGACACCCTGAAGTCGCGCGAGGACCGGCCCGGCCGCCATGCGACGTCCGGCGCGGTGGCGTCGCAGAGCGCGCCCGCCAAGCCCGCCACGCACCCGATCAAGATCGTCGGCGCCCAGGACTTCGACCCGTACAGCGACGACGGCAGCGAGAACCCCGAGAAGGTGCCCAAGGCCATCGACGGGAACACCTCCACCTACTGGGAGACGAGCTGGTACTCCACCGCTGATCTCGGCAGCCTCAAACCGGGTGTCGGGTTGATCGTCGACCTCGGCAGCGCCCACAAGGTCGGCAAGGTGAGCGTCGACCTCATAGGGGGCAGCACCTCCGTGGATCTGATGGCCGCGGGGAAGGACGCCGCTTCGGCACCCACATCGCTCGACGGCTTCACCAAGGTCGCCTCGGGCTCCGGAGCGCAGCAGCTGACGCTCGTCCCGCAGTCGGACGTGACCTCCCGCTACCTGCTGGTGTGGCTGACGAAGCTGCCGCAGATGCAGGACGGCCACTACCGTGGCCGGATCGCTGAGATCAACGTGACCAGCTGACCGCGTCTGCGGACTGGGGGGTCTGCCTTGGAGGGAAGCCCGCACGGCGGAAGCCCGCACGGCGACGCCGAGCTCCTCGCCCGGCACGTCGCGGGCGACCCCGACGCCTTCGCTGAACTTGTCCGGCGCCACCGCGACCGCCTCTGGGCGGTGGCGCTGCGGACGCTGGGGGACCGCGAAGAGGCCGCTGACGCCCTCCAGGACGCCTTCGTGTCGGCGTTCCGCTCCGCACACACCTTCCGTGGCCAGGCCGCCGTCACGACGTGGCTGCACCGCATCACCGTGAACGCCTGCCTGGACCGGATTCGGCGAGCCGCCACCCGGCGCACGGCTCCCGTGGCGGAAGAGGAACGCCTGGACGCGCTGATGGAGCCGCAGGAGTCCGCGGAGGCGCCGGCGGAGCGCGAGGAGCTCCACCGGGAGGTGCTGGCCGCCCTCGCGACGCTGCCCGCCGAACAGCGGGCCGCCCTGGTCCTCGTCGACATGCAGGGCTACTCGGTGGCGGAGGCCGCAGCGATCCTGGAGGTGCCCACGGGCACGATCAAGAGCCGGTGCGCCCGGGGCCGGGCCCGCCTGGCGCCCCTCGTACGCCACCTCCGCTCGGCGGAGAGCGGAAGCCCGGGCGGTACGCCGGGAAGGAACCGGACGGAGCAGAGACCCGTCCCAGAGACAGGCACGCAGCGGGACGGAGGTGGACAACGGTGACGACGGCAGGAGACGGGGACGTCCACCCCGATGTGGTCGAGATCTCCGACCTCGCTGAAAGCCTGCTCCCCGCGGAGCGGGCAGCGGAGGTGCGAGCGCACCTCGCCGCCTGTGCCGCGTGCGCGGACGTCCTGGCCGTGCTCGACGACGTGCCGGGACTCCTGAGCGCACTGCCGTCCCCGGGGCCGCTCCCCGACGATGTGGCGGACCGCATCGACGCGGCGCTCGCCGACGAGGCACTGCGGGGCGCCTTGGGCGGTGTTCCACGTGGAACTGCGGCGCCGGAAGCTCCTGCCGCTGTTCCACGTGGAACAGCGGTGCCGGTTCCACGTGGAACAGCGGGGGCAACTGATCGTCCTCATGGACCCACCGGTCCCGGCCGATGCTCCGGGGCCTCCCGGGCGGCGGTTCCGTGGTCGGGTGAGCGGCGAGGGCGCGTGCGGCGGCGCGTGATCTACGCCGCAGTGTGCGCTGCCGCTGCCGCTGTGCTCGGGGGGGCGATCTACGGCATCACCTCGTCCGGCTTGGGTACGGGTGCCAGCAATGAGTCCTCAGGTGCGAAGAGAGCCGACACGGCCACGGTGGGCAGCTCAGTCGGCGAGCAGGTCCACCGGCTGCTGTCGGCTTCCGGCAGCACGCAGCCCAGGGGGGAAGCCCCGGTGGCGCCCGACCGTGCCCGGACGCCGATGCTCAGCGGACCGGACGCCTCGCCCACGGGCATCTCGGGTCAGGCCGCTGCCACAGTGCCCTCGTGTGTGGTCAAGGCCACCCAGCGGCCCCAGGCGCCGATCGCCGTGCAGCGGGAGCTCTTTCAGGGGGTCGACTCCTACCTCCTCGTGCTTCCGCACCCGGCCGACACCACCAGGGTCGATGCGTTCGTGGTCAAGGCCTCCTGCACCGGGTCCACCTCAGGCACCGTCCTCTACCGGGCGACGTACTCGCGTTGACGGCTCGCCGGTGAGCACCCTCACGGTGGGCCGCGGGGGAATGCCGGGCCCGTAGTATCCGTTAGGCAGGACAAGAGTCCAGCCAGGGCCCCAGCAGCACGGCAGAGACGAGGAAATCCCCGTGACCGACGTCCGTAACGTGATCATCATCGGTTCTGGGCCCGCGGGGTACACCGCGGCGCTCTACACGGCGCGTGCGTCTCTCAACCCGCTGGTCTTCGAGGGCTCCGTCACCGCTGGCGGGGCGCTCATGAACACCACCGAGGTGGAGAACTTCCCCGGGTTCAGGGACGGCATTCTGGGGCCGGATCTGATGGACAACATGCGCGCCCAGGCTGAGCGCTTCGGCGCCGAGCTGGTGCCGGACGACGTGACCGCGGTGGACTTCAGCGGTGACATCAAGACGGTGACCGACTCCGCCGGCACGGTCCACCGGGCGCGCGCGGTGATCGTCACCACCGGTTCCCAGCACCGCAAGCTCAACCTCCCCAACGAGGACCAGCTCTCGGGCCGCGGCGTCTCCTGGTGCGCCACGTGCGACGGCTTCTTCTTCCGCGACCACGACATCGCCGTCATCGGCGGCGGCGACACGGCCATGGAGGAGGCGACCTTCCTGTCGCGCTTCGCCAAGTCGGTGAAGATCGTCCACCGCCGGGACAGCCTGCGGGCGTCCAAGGCGATGCAGGAGCGCGCGTACGCCGACCCGAAGATCTCCTTCGTCTGGGACAGCGAGGTTGCCGAGATCCACGGCGACGGGAAGCTCTCCTCCCTGACGCTGCGGAACACCGTCAACGGAGAGACTTCCGAGCTCCCCGTCAGCGGACTGTTCATCGCGATCGGCCACGACCCGCGGACCGAGCTCTTCAAGGGCGTGCTCGACCTGGACGCGGAGGGCTACCTCAAGGTCCAGTCTCCGAGCACCCGCACCAGCGTCCCCGGAGTGTTCGCCGCCGGCGACGTGGTGGACCACACCTACCGTCAGGCGATCACTGCGGCGGGCACGGGCTGTTCGGCCGCACTGGACGCCGAGCGCTACCTCGCTGCGCTGTCCGACTCCGAGAAGACCGCCTGACCTTCCCCGTCCCCCCTACCTACTGAGGAGGCCACCGTGGCCGAGAACACCACCGTGAGCGGCAAGCCCAAGAGCGTCACCGACGCCAGCTTCGCAGACGAGGTCCTGGCGAGCGACAAGCCCGTGCTCGTCGACTTCTGGGCGGAGTGGTGCGGTCCGTGCCGCCAGATCGCCCCGTCGCTGGAAGCGATCGCTGCGGAGCACTCCGAGGCGATCACCATCGTGAAGCTGAACATCGACGAGAACCCCGTCACGGCTGCCAAGTACGGCGTCATGTCGATCCCGACGCTGAACGTCTACAAGGGCGGCGAGGTCGTGAAGACCATCGTCGGTGCGAAGCCGAAGGGCGCCCTGGAGCGGGAGCTGTCGGACTTCATCGGCTGACGCTGATACACCGACGGCGGTGGCCCGTCGTGTTCCACGTGGAACACGACGGGCCACCGCCGTTTTGTGGTCCCGCTGCCGCGTGGCGATGTGCTCCTCGGGCAGCCGGGTCACAGGGGGCGGAGCGCCGGCTCCTTCTGAACCGCGCCCAGCAGCCGGTCGATGGCCATCTCGACATCCTCACGCCAGGACAGCGCGGACCGCAGCTCCAGCCGCAGCCGCGGGTAGCGGTGGTGCGGTCGTACGGTTTTGAATCCGACGGCGGTCAGGTGGTCGGCGGGGAGAACGCAGGCAGGCGCTTCCCAGGCGGCGTCGCCGAACGCCTCGATCGCCTTGAAGCCGCGCCGGACAAGGTCCTTGGCCACGGTCTGCACCAGCACCCGCCCCAAGCCCTGTCCCTGGTAGCCGGGCACCACCCGGGAGGTCATCAACTGCACCGCGTCACCCGAGACCGGACTGGTGGGAAAAGCGATGGAGCGGGGCACGTAGGCGGCCGGGGCGTAGAGCACGAACCCGGCCGGGACATCGTCGACATAGACCAGCCGACCGCAGGAGCCCCACTCCAGAAGGACGGCGGAGATCCAGGACTCCTTCTCCAGCTCGGGCCGGCCGTTGTTGACCGCGGCCGCGCCGGTGACCGGGTCGAGCTCCCAGTAGACGCAGCGGCGGCAGGACCGGGGCAGGTCCGGGAGATTGTCCAAGGTGAGCGGAACCAGCCGACGCCCCATGTGCCGAGCCCCCGTCTCTCGCGGTCCACCGCTCCTGGACACCCCGGCTCAGATCGGGCCGGGGTGTCCCTGCTTCACTCGGCGCCGTCTCCGGAGTCCTCGCCGTCCTCGGCGCCATCGCCCAGGGGGCTCTCCATGACCTTGCCTTCGCCTGGAGCCATCGTTCCCAGAATCCGCTCCAGATCATCCATCGACGCGAACTCGACCACGATCTTTCCGCGCTTTTGACCCAGATCCACCTTCACCCGGGTGTCGAAGCGGTCGGAGAGTCGCGACGCGAGGTGCGCCAGCGCGGGGGAGATCCGGCGGCCGGCCCGGGGAGCCGCGGACTTCCGCGACGCCTTGGGCTCACTCGCCGCCAGCGCCACGATCTCTTCGACAGCCCGGACCGAGAGGCCCTCGGCCACGATCCTGTGGGCGAGCTTGTCCTGCTCGTCCGCGTCCTCCAGGGCGAGCAGGGCCCTGGCGTGACCGAAGGAAAGGACACCGGCCGCCACCCGTCGCTGGACCGGGGCGGAGAGCCTCAGCAGCCGGAGGGTGTTGGACACCTGCGAGCGGGAGCGGCCGATCCGGTCGGCCAACTGCTCGTGAGTGCAGGCGAAGTCCCGCAGTAGCTGGTCATAGGCGGCTGCCTCCTCCAGCGGGTTCAGCTGAGCCCGGTGGAGGTTCTCCAGAAGCGCGTCCAGGAGGAGCTTCTCGTCGTCCGTGGCACGGACGATGGCGGGAATCCGCGCCAGCCCCGCCTCACGACAGGCTCGCCAGCGACGCTCCCCCATGATCAGTTCGTAGCGCTCGGAGCCGACCTGGCGGACGACCACCGGCTGAAGGAGCCCCACCTCCTTGATGGAGATGATGAGCTCGTTCAGCGCATCCTCGTCGAACACCTCGCGGGGCTGACGCGGGTTGGGCGTGATCGCGTCCAACTCCAGCTCGGCGAAGTAGGCCCCGGACACCGGAACCTGCGTGGCGGAGACGTCCGGCTCTGTTTCACGTGAAACAGGGATGTCCACCACGCCGGAGGAGTGCTCCGGCACCCGGCGCTCCACCAGCCCGGCTACCTTCGCCGCCGCAACGCCCCGGTCCGGCGCAAGGGTCGCCCCGGGCGCCGACGTTCCGGTCGGCTGCGGTGCCGCGGGGATCAGCGCGCCAAGACCGCGGCCGAGCCCTCTGCGTCGATCACTCACTGAATCCCCTCCGAGATGCTGTGCGGGTTGTGCTCATGCTGCTCTGCGTGCTCCGGGGCGTACTCGACGGCCACCGAGCTCGGAAGCCCACGCAGCGCCATCTCCCGCGCCGCCTCCAGGTAGGAGAGGGCACCACTGGACCCCGGGTCGTACGTGAGAACGGTCTGCCCGTAGCTGGGGGCCTCGGAGATCCGAACCGACCGGGGGATGCTGGTGCGCAGCACCTCCTTGCCGAAGTGGGTACGCACCTCCTCGGCGACCTGGGAGGCCAGCCGCGTCCGCCCGTCGTACATCGTCAGCAGGATCGTGGAGACGTGCAGCCGCGGATTGAGGTGGGCCCGGACCAGGTCCACGTTCTTGAGCAACTGGCCGAGTCCTTCCAGGGCGTAGTACTCGCACTGGATCGGGATGACCACCTCGGCGCCGGCGACCAGCGCGTTGACGGTGAGCAGGCCCAGGGAGGGCGGGCAGTCGATGAGGACGTAGTCGAGCGGCTGCTCGTAGCCCTCGATCGCCCTCTGCAGCCGGCTCTCCCGGGCCACCAGGGAGACCAGTTCGATCTCAGCACCGGCCAGGTCGATAGTGGCCGGTGCGCAGAAGAGACCTTCGACATCGGCCACCGGTTGGACGACCTCGGAGAGCGGCTTACTCTCCACCAGGACGTCGTAGATGGAGGGGACTTCGGCATGGTGATCGATGCCGAGGGCCGTCGAGGCGTTGCCCTGCGGGTCCAGGTCGATCACCAGAACCCGGCCGCCGTGAAGCGCCAGCGAGGCCGCGAGGTTGACGGTCGTCGTGGTCTTACCCACGCCGCCCTTCTGATTGGCCACCACCATGACCCGGGTCTGGGCGGGCCGAGGCAGGCCCTTACCGGCACGACCCAGTGCCTCGACGGCCAGTTGGGCCGCACGGCCAATGGGGGTGTCATCCATAGGAGGCAATGTTTCACGTGAAACATTGCTGCCGAACCCCGGGGGCCCGGAAAGGGGTCCGCCGGCGGGGTCGGCTGAGCGGGGACCCGGGACCGGATCGGTCATCGGCCCCGCGATGTTGGCGTCGGACCGCAAGGACTCACCTTCCTCGACTTCAGGCTCGATATGAGAAGAGCCTGCCATGCCTGAGGGGTGCTGAACCAGCGACGCCCGATTGGCTGTGGATAAATCGCGGGATTGCCGCGGCGAGTTCGTGGCCGGAGTAGACCTGACGGATGTCCCGGCACGCTCCTCAGCCGCGGCCCGGCCACGACTGAGGACTCCGGGCAGAAGAGAGCGACGTTTCACGTGGAACACGATGCACAGCGGCTCGCCGCTATGTCGGGAGACACTCCGGATTGTTCTGGTTTGACCGACACCAAGTGCCTGCCGGATCACCCGGCAGGCTCAGTCAGCGGCGCCGGCGCCCCGCGCTACCACCACGCGACGCCCGGTTGGCGCGCGCGGCCTTGGCCCGGCGCGTGGCGGCCCGCACACCACCTGGGCTCTCGCCGACCTCCACCCGCACCACCGTGGAGAGCGGATCGACGATGCCCTCACCCACCTGGACGATGGACGCGCCGACCGCCCCGAGCCGGCTCAGCGCCGCCCGTGCCGCCCGCAGCTCCTCCTCGGCGGTGTCCCCCTTGAGGACCGCCATCTCGCCGTGCGGCCGCAGCAGGGGCAGCCCCCAGCCGGCCAGCCGGTCCAGCGGGGCCACCGCACGCGCCGTCACCACGTCCACCGGCGCCAAGGAGCCCACCAGCTCCTCCGCCCGACCGCGCACCACCGTGACGTTGCCCAGGCCGAGAAGGGTGACGGCCTCCTCAAGGAAGGTGGTCCGCCGAAGCAGCGGCTCCAGCAGCGTGATCCGCAGGTCGGGCCGGACCAGCGCCAGCGGGATGCCGGGGAGCCCGGCACCGGAGCCGACATCGCACACCGAGACGCCTTCCGTGATCACCTCGGAGAGCACGGCGCAGTTCAGCAGATGCCTCTCCCACAGCCGGGGTACCTCGCGCGGGCCGATCAGTCCCCGGCGCACCCCGGAGTCCGCGAGCAGCTCGGCGTAGCGCACGGCGTCAGGGAACCGGTCGCCGAAGACCGCTTCCGCCTGCTCGGGCGGCGCGGGAAGTTGCGCTGCTGCCTCATCGGACACGGGTGCTGTCCCTTCCTCGGTTCTCCACGGCACGGACTCGACCGGCAAATTCAGCATCAGAGTTACAGGTTCGGCCCCGCCTGCGAACAGGCGGGGCCGACAGGAGGCACGCGGCGGGACCGATCAGTCCGGGGTCGGGCCCAGGCCGGTCCGCCGAGGTCAGGCCGGGAGGACGACCACTCGGCGCTGGGGCTCCTCGCCCTCGGACTCGCTCCGCAGCCCCGCGGCGGCGACCGCGTCGTGCACGACCTTGCGCTCGAACGGGGACATGGGCTCCAGCTTCACCGGCTGCCCGGTCTCCCGGGCCTCCTCGGCGGCGCTGGTCCCCAGCTTGGTCAGCTCGGCACGCTTACGGGCGCGGAAGCCCGCGACGTCCAGCATCAGCCGGCTGCGCTCCCCGGTCTCCCGGTGCACGGCCAGACGCGTCAGCTCCTGGAGCGCCTCCAGCACCTCGCCGTCCCGGCCGACCAGCTTGTTCAGGTCGCGGCTGCCGTTGTCGCCGATGATCGACACGGACGCACGCTCGCCCTCGACGTCCATGTCGATGTCACCGTCGAGGTCGGCGATGTCGAGCAGGCCCTCCAGGTAGTCCGCGGCGATCTCACCCTCCTGCTCCAGCCGGGACAGGCTCTCGGCGTCGCTCTCGGGTGCCGTGGTCGTGTTGACGTCGCTCACGCCTGGACTCTCCTCTTACTTCTTCTTCGACAGGTTGCCCGGCTTGGCCTTCGAGCCGCCGGTCTGCTTCCCGGAGGAGCCGCCCTGCTTCGAGCCGCCCGCCCGCGGCGCGCCGGACCGCGCGCCCGCGCGGGGAGCACCGGGGGTCTTCGCGCCCGAGGACCCCGACGTCTTGGAGCCGCCCGACCGCGTGGCACCGCCCGAGGACCCACCGGACTGCTGCTGCCCCTGCTTCTCCGACGACGCGGAGCCCTCGGTCTCCTCGTCGGACCGCTGAGCCGCCTGCTGCTCGACGCGGGTACCGGCCGTGCGCTGCGACTTGCTCTGCCGCTTCGGCTGGGTCCGGTTGGCGCGGGCCTCCTCGGCGGCCTCCTTGGCCTTGATCTCCTCCGGCGCCTCCACGAGCTTGCCCTTGGCCCGCAGACGCTCCTGGCGCTGCTTGAAGGCCAGGCTGCCCGGGGTCGGGTTGCGGCGGATGACCACCAGCTGCTGGCACATCGTCCACGCGTTGGTGGTGAGCCAGTAGAGCAGCACACCGACCGGGGCGAAGATACCGAAGACCGCGAAGATCAGCGGGAACACGTACATCAGCATCTTCTGCTGCTGCATGAACGGCGTGTTCACCGACATGTCCACGTTCTTGGTCATCAGCTGGCGCTGCGTGTAGAACTGCGACGCCGACATCAGCACGATCATGATGATCGTCACCGTGCGCACCTCGGCGTGGCTGGCGTTCAGCTGGGCCAGGGTGGCGGTGCTGTCCATGAACTTCGCCGGCAGCGGGGCACCGAAGATGTGCGCGTGCTGGGCGCTCTGGACGAGGTTCTCGTGGATCACGCCGACCGTGTTGCCCTTCGCCACGTTGCTCAGCACGTGGTAGAGGGCGAAGAAGAACGGCGACTGGATGAGGATCGGCAGGCACGAGGAGAGCGGGTTGGTACCCGTCTCCTTGTACAGCTTCATCATCTCTTCCGACTGCCGCTGGCGGTCGTTCTTGTAGCGCTCCTGGATCGCCTTCATCTTCGGCTGGAGCACCTGCATGTTCCGGGTGGACTTGATCTGCTTCACGAAGAGCGGGATCAGTGCCGTCCGGATCAGGACCACCAGCGAGACGATGGACAGGCCCCACGCCCAGCCGCTGTCTGCGTCGAACACCAAGCCGTACAGCGAGTGGAACTGAACGATGATCCACGAGACGGCGTCATACAGGGGGTTCAAGATCCCCACGGTCAGGCTCCTTGGGCGTGAGAGGGTCCGGTGGGCTCGGGCGTGACGGGCCCGTCGGAGCCGCCCCGCAGGTAGCGGCGCAGCAGTTCGTGCCATCGAGGCCGCTTACGCGGTGGGACGTGGTCCACACCACCGGGCGACCAGGGGTTGCACCGCAGAATGCGCCACGCGGTCAGGGCCGTGCCCTTGATCGCGCCGTGCCGGTCGATGGCCGTATACCCGTAGTGGGAGCACGAGGGGTAGTAGCGGCACACCGGACCGAGCAGCGGACTGATCGTCCACTGGTAGATCTTGATCAGTGCAAGCAGCGGATACTTCATCGAGCCACCCTCCCCTCGGCTTCGCCATGGGAATCGCGACCCAGCAGCCGCTCGAGGGCGGCATCGAGATCGAGGGCCAGCTGAGCGTGGTCCGCGCTGCCGGCCGCGGGCAGCGCTCGTACTACCACAAGGCTACCGGGGGGAAGCAGGTAGAGACGGTCCCGCACGATGTGACGTAGGCGGCGGCGGACCAGGTTGCGCTGGACCGCGTTACCGACGGCTTTGCTCACGACGAAACCCGCACGCGCCGGGGGACGCTCTCCCCTGGGCGCGTGCGGGTCCGTGGCGTCGCGGCGCAAGTGGACAACCAGCAGCGGGCGACCCGCGCGGCGTCCACGGCGCACCGCTTCACCGAAGTCCTGTCGCCGCCTCAGCCGATTCTCGGTGGGCAGCACGGCATGAGACCTGTGTCAATCAGGCGGACAGGCGGGCGCGGCCCTTGCCACGGCGGGACGCGATGATCGCGCGGCCGGCGCGGGTGCGCATACGCAGACGGAAGCCGTGGGTCTTCGCACGACGGCGGTTGTTCGGCTGGAAGGTGCGCTTGCTCACTCGGAGGCTCCAGAAGAGAGGTGTTCAACAGCGGTGCGTCGCCTGGCTGTCACCGTGCGCCCACGAGAACGCTCGCGGACCTTCCGGGTGTACCGCTTTGACGACCGCCCGGAGGCCCGAAGGACCCGGAGGATCTTCGCCCATCAGTAGGCAGGCGGCAGCAGCCATCGACAACTCGACCTCGATACGGTACGTGCGGCTAGGCCATCTGGTCAAACCCGCCTCGCGCAACGCCGGGGTTTGTACACACCCTGTGGACAACAACTTGAACCACGGACGGTGCCCTGACTACCGTGGCTTGACTCCGGTCCGATCCGCCTACCGGCTTCGGACACTTCCCGCCAGGCCGGAGAACCACACTTTCGCGGGACATCTCAAGCACCACCAGCGACCCGAGAGAGCGTGCACTGTGGCCGACGTGACTGCCGATCTTGCCGCAGTGTGGCCTCGGGTCCTCCAGCAGCTGCTCCTGGACAGCGAGCTGAAACCCAAGGACGCGGAGTGGCTCCAGCGCACCCAGCCGCTGGCCCTGGTGGCCGGCACCGCGGTGCTCTCGGCCCCCAACGAGTTCGCCAAGAGCGTCCTGGAGGGGCGGCTGCTGCCGCAGATCACCGAGGCCCTCAACCGTGAGTTCGGCCACATGGTGGGCATCGCCATCGCGGTGGCCTCGGGCGGCGACCAGGAGCCCGCACCGGCCCCGCCGTCCGCCCCGGAACCCTCCGACGAGCCCCGGATGCGCCCGGCCTACCCCGAGCACCAGGACTGGCAGCAGCCGAAGCTCGGCAGCTGGGGCGTGCCCGCCCCGGCCGACTACCAGGACCGCGGTACCTACGAGCTGCGCCCGGAGTCCTCGGACGCCTACGACACCCGCCGGGTCGGCCTCGACCCCCGGGACGGCCGCGCCCCGCGTGACGGACGCGACGGACGTGACGGACGTGACGGATACGACAGCCGCGACGGTTACGAGGACCGCAGGGGCGGCGGGTACGACGAGCGCCGCGACGCCTACGAGGACCGCCGCGAGCCCTCCGCGCCCTATGACGACCGGCGCGACACCGGGTACGAGGAGCGACCGGACGCCCGTGACTCCCGCGACACCCGGGACTCCCGTGACAGCCGCGACGCCCGCGACGCCTACGAACGTCCTGAGCCCTACGACGACCGCCGCTACCGGCCCGAGCCGCGCGACGGCTACCCCTCCGTACCGCACCAGGTCCACCCCGGCGCCCCGGGCGGCCCCGGCGGGTACCCCCCGCCGGGCGGCTACCAGCCGCCGCACGTGCCGGCCGCCCGCAGCGAGCAGCCGTCGGCCGGCCGAGGCGGCGCCCACGGCTCCGGCGGTGCGCCGGGGCAGGGCTCCGGAGGCGGCTCGGTGGAGCCGACCGCGCGGCTGAACCCGAAGTACCTCTTCGACACGTTCGTCATCGGCGCGTCCAACCGCTTCGCGCACGCCGCCGCGGTCGCCGTCGCCGAGGCCCCGGCCAAGGCGTACAACCCGCTCTTCATCTACGGCGAGTCCGGCCTGGGCAAGACGCACCTGCTGCACGCGATCGGGCACTACGCGCGCAGCCTCTATCCGGGCACCCGGGTGCGGTACGTCAGCTCGGAGGAGTTCACCAACGAGTTCATCAACTCCATCCGGGACGGCAAGGCGGACGCCTTCCGCAAGCGGTACCGGGACATGGACATCCTGCTGGTCGACGACATCCAGTTCCTCGCCCAGAAGGAGTCGACGCAGGAGGAGTTCTTCCACACCTTCAACACGCTGCACAACGCGAACAAGCAGATCGTGCTCTCCTCCGACCGGCCGCCCAAGCAGCTGGTCACCCTGGAGGACCGGCTCCGCAACCGCTTCGAGTGGGGTCTGATCACCGACGTCCAGCCGCCCGAGCTGGAGACCCGGATCGCGATCCTGCGGAAGAAGGCGGTGCAGGAGCAGCTCAACGCGCCGCCGGAGGTGCTGGAGTTCATCGCCTCCCGCATCTCCCGCAACATCCGCGAGCTGGAGGGCGCGCTGATCCGCGTCACCGCCTTCGCCAGCCTCAACCGGCAGCCGGTGGACCTCCAGCTGACCGAGATCGTCCTCAAGGACCTGATCCCGGGCGGCGAGGACTCGGTTCCGGAGATCAGCGGCACGGCGATCATGGCGGAGACGGCGGCGTACTTCGGGCTGGCCGTGGACGACCTGTCGGGCTCCTCGCGCAGCCGGGTCCTCGTCACGGCCCGGCAGATCGCGATGTACCTGTGCCGCGAGCTCACCGACCTGTCGCTGCCGAAGATCGGCGCGCTCTTCGGCGGGCGCGACCACACCACCGTGATGCACGCGGACCGCAAGATCCGCTCCCTGATGGCCGAGCGGCGGTCGATCTACAACCAGGTGACCGAACTCACCAACCGCATCAAGAGCTGAGAGCCGAGAGCCGGGTTCCGCGCTCCTCAGCGCCCCCTGCCGTACCCGAGGCCGGCTGTCTCCCCTCTGAGGGGAGGCGGCCGGCCTCGGCGTTCCCGGGGAGGCGCCGCGGCCCCTACGGCGCCTCCGGGGCCTCCCGCGCCTTCCGCGGGCGGCTGGCGCCCCTCACGCCTTCCACCCCTCCGGCGCCTCCCAACGCCCCCCCACGCCTCCCGCAGGCGCCTGGCGCGCCTCCCGGTGTTCGGCTCGCACGGCTCGTCCCTCGGGTTCGCCCTGCGGCTTCCTGCGGCCTTCCGGCGATTCTCCGACGGCACGCTCAAGCCCTCAGCAGCCGCAGCGGAGCGCCTCTCAGGGCCGGTCCACAGCTGTGGACCGGGGTTCCGACGACGGCTGACGGTCGTCCCACACGGTCCGGTGTGTTCGATTTTCTCCGCAGGGGCGCCGTGGTGATCCGTTTCTCCACAGTTGGGGGCCGAATCGGCTGTCCACAGGCTGGGGACAGCGGAGTTGTCCCGATTCGCCTCCACAGGCGACCCCTCGCGCGCACCATCGTCCCAGGTCACGCGGCTGTGGAAATGTGGGCAACCTGATTCCACAGACTGTGGACATCACAGAGGGTGCCGCACTGCCCGTCCGGAGTTGTCCACCGGCTGCCCACAGGATGCCCTGGGTTGTGCACAGCGACGGGGTGCTTCTCCACATCTCTGTCCACTGTTCGGCAAGGCGACACGGCAAGTCTCACCATCGAGTGAAAGCCGTCACACCGCCGAGGAGGATTGGCCTGGGGAGAACCTGGGTATTCCTGGGGACGCAGCTGGGGAGAACCCGCAGTCACCTGTGCATCGCGTGTGCACAACTTTCGGCCGTCCACAGCGGGGCCGGTTTGTCCACCGCCTCCGCCCACAGGCCCGGTGGACAAAAAACAGGGTCTGACCTGCGCGGATAGTGGTTATCCACGGTATCCACACCCCCTACTACTACGACTGCACATAGAGAGCTGAAGAGTCGGTTCGAAGCGGGGGCTGTGCACAACTCGGCCCGGTGCCGCCCCGCCCCGCCGATCACGGCTTGACGCCAAGCGGCACCTGCTGTCAGTCCGGTGCGTCAGACTGGTGGGCGACAGCCAGCAACAAGCAGGAGGCGGTTCCGGTGAAGATCCGGGTGGAGCGCGACGTACTCGCCGAGGCAGTGGCTTGGGCAGCCCGCAGCCTCCCGGCCCGTCCCCCGGTGCCTGTCCTCGCCGGTCTGCTCCTCAAGGCCGAGGAGGGGCGGCTGAGCCTGTCCGGCTTCGACTACGAGGTCTCCGCCCGGGTCGCGGTGGACGCGGAGGTCGACGAGGAGGGCACCGTCCTCGTCTCCGGCCGGCTGCTCGCCGACATCTCCCGCGCCCTGCCCAACCGCCCGGTGGAGATCTCCACCGACGGCGTCCGGGTCACGGTCGTCTGCGGCAGCTCCCGCTTCACCCTCCACACCCTGCCTGTGGAGGAGTACCCGGCACTGCCCGCGATGCCCACCGCCTCCGGCACCGTCCCCGGCGAGGTCTTCGCCGCCGCGGCCGCCCAGGTGGCCATCGCCGCCGGCCGGGACGACACCCTGCCGGTGCTCACCGGCGTGCGGATCGAGATCGAGGGCGACACCGTCACCCTCGCCGCCACCGACCGCTACCGCTTCGCGGTCCGCGAGTTCCTGTGGAAGCCGGAGCAGGCCGACATCTCCGCCGTCGCCCTGGTGCCGGCCAAGACCCTGCTGGACACCGCCAAGTCCCTCACCAGCGGTGACACCGTCTCCATCGCGCTGGCCGGCGCGGGCGCGGGCGAGGGGCTGATCGGCTTCGAGGGCGCCGGCCGGCGCACCACCACCCGGCTGCTGGAAGGCGACCTGCCGAAGTACCGCACGCTCTTCCCCACCGAGTTCGCCTCGGTCGCGGTGATCGAGACGGCGCCGTTCGTCGAGGCCGTCAAGCGCGTCGCCCTCGTCGCCGAGCGGAACACCCCGGTACGGCTCAGCTTCGAGCAGGGCGTGCTCACCCTGGAGGCCGGCTCCAGTGACGACGCACAGGCTGTGGAGAGGGTCGACGCCAAGCTGGAGGGCGAGGACATCTCGATCGCCTTCAACCCCACCTTCCTGCTGGACGGGCTGAGTGCCATCGACTCCCCGGCCGCGCAGCTGTCCTTCACCACCTCGACCAAGCCCGCCCTGCTCAGCGGCCGGCCCTCGGTCGACGCGGAGGCCGACGAGGCCTACAAGTACCTGATCATGCCGGTCCGGCTCTCCGGCTGACCGCGCTGGACGAGTCCGTTCCGGCGCGCCGCAGCGTGCCGGAGGACGTCCGCCGCAGGACCGGGCCCCGGCGCGACGTAGGCTCGGATCAGGTCAGGACGTCAGCACACACGCGCGACGGGTCGGGCGGTGACACCGTCACCCGTCAGCGGTTTCGAACGAAGGGTCTGTGATGGAGCTCGGTCTCATCGGTCTGGGGAAGATGGGCGGCAACATGCGCGAGCGCATCCGCCGCGCCGGCCACACCGTCATCGGATACGACCGGAATCCGGACATCGCGGATGTCCACAGCCTCAAGGAGCTTGTGGACGCGCTCCCCTCGCCCCGCGTGGTGTGGGTGATGGTGCCCGCGGGCGCCGCCACCCAGTCCACCATCGACGAGCTCGGCGAGCTGCTCTCCCCCGGCGACCTGGTGGTCGACGGCGGCAACTCCCGCTGGACCGACGACGAGAAGCACGCCGAGCAGCTCGCCACCAAGGGCATCGGCTTCGTCGACTGCGGCGTCTCCGGCGGCGTGTGGGGCCTGGCCAACGGCTACGCCCTGATGTACGGCGGCACCGCCGAGGACGTCGCCAAGGCTCAGCCGTTCTTCGACGCGCTCAAGCCCGAGGGCGAGTACGGCGCCGTGCACGCGGGCAAGGTCGGGGCCGGCCACTTCGCGAAGATGGTCCACAACGGCATCGAGTACGCCATGATGCAGGCGTACGCCGAGGGCTGGGAGCTGCTGGAGGCCGTCGACTCCGTCACCGACGTGCGTGAGGTCTTCCGCTCCTGGAAGGCCGGCACGGTGATCCGCTCCTGGCTGCTCGACCTGGCCGTGGACGCGCTGGACAAGAGCGAGCACCTGGAGAGCCTGAAGGGCTTCGCGCAGGACTCCGGCGAGGGCCGGTGGACGGTGGAGGCGGCGATCGACAACGCGGTGCCGCTGCCCGCCATCACCGCCTCGCTCTTCGCCCGCTTCGCCTCCCGGCAGGAGGACTCCCCGCAGATGAAGATGATCGCCGCGCTGCGCAACGAGTTCGGCGGCCACGCGGTCACGGCGGCCGAGTAGCCTCCGGGCGTATGCACGTCGCGCACCTCTCGCTCGCCGACTTCCGCTCCTACGCCCGGGCCGAGGTCTCCCTCGATCCGGGCGTCACGGCGTTCGTGGGCCCCAACGGCCAGGGCAAGACCAACCTCGTCGAGGCGGTCGGCTACCTGGCCACCCTGGGCAGCCACCGGGTCGCCGCCGACGCCCCGCTGGTCCGGCTGGGCGCGGAGCGGGCGGTGGTGCGCGCGCAGGTGGCGCACGACGGCCGGCAGCAGCTGGTCGAGCTGGAGATCAACCCCGGGAAGGCCAACCGGGCCCGGATCAACCGCTCCTCGCAGGTCCGCCCGCGCGACGTGCTCGGCATCCTGCGCAGCGTCCTCTTCGCTCCGGAGGACCTCGCCCTCGTCAAGGGCGACCCCGGCGAGCGCCGGCGGTTCCTCGACGAGCTGGTGACGGCCCGCGCGCCCCGGCTGGCCGGGGTGCGCGCGGACTACGAGCGGGTGCTCAAGCAGCGCAACACGCTGCTGAAGTCGGCCGCGATGGCCCGTCGGCACGGCGCCCGTACGGCCGGGGCCGGCGGCCGCACCGGTGGCGCCGACCTGTCCACGCTCGACGTGTGGGACCAGCACCTGGCCCGGGCCGGTGCCGAGGTGCTGGCCCAGCGGCTCGACCTGGTGGCCGCTCTCCAGCCGCTGCTCGACACGGCGTACGACCAGCTCGCCCCGGGCGGTGGCCCGGCCGGCCTGGAGTACCGCGGCACCCTGGCCGGCGACGCGCCGTCGGCCGGCGCGGACGCCCGCGAGGAGCTGTACGGGCGGCTGCTGGAGGCGCTGGGCGAGGCCCGGCGGCAGGAGGTCGAGCGCGGTGTGACGCTCGTGGGGCCGCACCGTGACGATCTGGTGCTGAAACTGGGCCCGCTGCCTGCCAAGGGCTATGCCAGCCATGGGGAGTCGTGGTCCTATGCCCTGGCCCTGCGGCTGGCCTCGTACGAGCTGCTGCGGGCGGACGGCCGGGAGCCGGTGCTGGTCCTGGACGACGTCTTCGCCGAGCTGGACACCAAGCGCCGGGAACGGCTGGCGGAGCTGGTGGCCCCCGCCGAGCAGGTGCTGGTGACCGCGGCGGTGGACGACGACGTGCCGGACGTGCTGACGGGGGCGCGGTTCTCGGTGGAGAACGGAACGGTGGAGCGGCAGTGAGCGGACGGCGGGGAGCGGACGGGGGAGCGGAGCGGGTCCAGCCGGCGGGCGGGAGCCCGTCCGAGGCAGCGGCGGTGCCGCGGCAGGAGGGCACCGCGGCGGGTACCGGGGCCGCCCCTTCCTCGGGTGTGGACCTGGCGCGGGTGGCGCTGCGCGCGGCCAAGGAGCAGGCGAAGGCCCGGGGCGCGGCGGCGCAGCAGCGCCGGCAGGCCCGCCGCGGCGGCCTGCGCAGCGGCGCGCGCGCGGACGGGCGGGACCCGCTGCCGCTGGGCGCCGCGATCAACCGGCTGATCACCGAACGGGGCTGGGAGGCGCCGGCCGCGGTGGGCGGCGTGATGGGCCGCTGGCCGCAGCTCGTCGGCCAGGAGATCGCCCTGCACTGCTCCCCCGAGCGCTACGACGAGGAGGAGCGGGTGCTGACCGTGCAGTGCGACTCCACGGCGTGGGCCACCCAGCTCCGGCTGTTGGCCCCGACGCTGGTGGCCCGGCTGAACACCGACCTCGGGCACGGCACCGTACGGCTGCTGAAGGTGCTGGGTCCGGCGGGGCCCAGCCGTTCCTACGGGCGGCTGCGGGCCCCCGGCAGCCGCGGCCCGGGTGACACCTACGGGTGAGGGGCGATGCCGCTCACGGGTCCGGCCGCGGCGCCGGGTCCGGGCGGCGCCCGATTCCGAGAGGCCCGGTTCGGGTGAGATTCGCTGTACTTCCGCCCTGCTTCGACCGATCCCGACCGGCATTGACGGCGCTTGGCGGGCTTTGACCGGGATCGCTCCGTGTGGTTCGGGCGGTGGGCGGCGGCGGAGCCGCCAGGGGGCCGACGCGGAGTGTCGCCGCGTTGACGCGTCCGACCAGCGACGGAACCCGGCCATGTGACGTACGGAACCGTCGCGGTCCCGCCGCGCCTCAGTTTTCCCAGGCGGCACCGCACGCCACGGACGTTGCCACCCGACTGGCGTGATCCACGTCACATATGACGACCTGTTGATACCCCTGCCGAGCGTAGCGGGGGGTTGACAGCCGGAAGCCCTGAGTGCCGTCGTGAGCGGTTTTGGCCCGGGGGCCGTGTGGAGGGAGTCGGGCGAGCGGGGTTTTGGGCGGCACATGGGAACTCAGGCACCGCCAAAGCCCCATTCGTGTCGGCGCTACCGGTAGACTGGTAACACACCGCCCTCCCCTGGCAGTCCGACGGGCCCGACAGGGGGAACCCAGCGGACCATGTCGAACGACGCAGCCGATCCCGCCTCGGCGGGGACCGGCTCGTGCTGTGCCAGAAAGGGCGCTTCGTGGCCGATTCCGGCAACCCCAACGAGAACTCCACAAGGTCCTACGACGCCAGTGCGATCACCGTGCTGGAAGGGCTCGACGCGGTGCGCAAGCGCCCCGGCATGTACATCGGCTCGACCGGCGAGCGCGGCCTGCACCACCTCGTGCAGGAAGTGGTCGACAACTCGGTCGACGAGGCGATGGCCGGCCACGCGGACACCATCGAGGTCACGGTCCTTCCCGACGGCGGCGTGCGGGTCGTCGACAACGGCCGCGGCATCCCGGTGGGCATCATCCCCTCCGAGGGGAAGCCCGCCGTCGAGGTCGTGCTGACCGTGCTGCACGCCGGCGGCAAGTTCGGCGGCGGCGGCTACGCCGTCTCCGGCGGTCTGCACGGTGTCGGCGTCTCCGTGGTGAACGCGCTGTCGACCCGGGTCGCGGTCGAGGTGCGCACCGACGGCTACCGCTGGACCCAGGAGTACAAGCTGGGCGTGCCGGTCGCGCCGCTGGCCCGGAACGAGGCCACCGAGGAGACCGGCACGTCGGTCACCTTCTGGGCCGACCCGGACATCTTCGAGACCACGGACTACTCCTTCGAGACGCTCACGCGGCGCTTCCAGGAGATGGCGTTCCTCAACAAGGGTCTGAAGATCTCCCTGACCGACCTGCGCGCGGACCACGTGGACGAGGAGGGCGCGCCGCTCACGGCGACGTACCACTACGAGGGCGGCATCGTCGACTTCGTGAAGTACCTCAACTCGCGCAAGGGCGAGCTGGTCCACCCGACCGTCATCGACGTCGAGGCCGAGGACACCGAGCGGATGCTGTCCGCCGAGGTGGCCATGCAGTGGAACACCCAGTACAGCGAGGGTGTCTACAGCTTCGCCAACACCATCCACACCCACGAGGGCGGCACCCACGAGGAGGGCTTCCGCGCCGCGCTGACCCAGCTGGTCAACCGGTACGCGCGGGAGAAGAAGCTGCTGCGTGAGAAGGACGACAACCTCACCGGCGAGGACATCCGCGAGGGTCTGACCGCGATCATCTCGGTCAAGCTCGGCGAGCCGCAGTTCGAGGGCCAGACGAAGACCAAGCTCGGCAACACCGAGGCCAAGGCGTTCGTGCAGAAGGTCGTCTACGAGCACCTGGCCGACTGGCTGGACCGCAACCCCAACGAGGCCACGGACATCATCCGCAAGGCGATCCAGGCGGCCACCGCCCGGGTGGCGGCCCGCAAGGCGCGCGACCTGACCCGCCGCAAGGGGCTGCTGGAGTCCGCCTCCCTGCCCGGCAAGCTCGCCGACTGCCAGTCGAACGACCCGGCCAAGTGCGAGATCTTCATCGTCGAGGGTGACTCCGCCGGCGGCTCGGCGAAGTCCGGCCGGAACCCGCAGTACCAGGCGATCCTGCCGATCCGCGGCAAGATCCTCAACGTCGAGAAGGCCAGGATCGACAAGATCCTGCAGAACCAGGAGATCCAGGCGCTGATCTCCGCCTTCGGCACCGGCGTGCACGAGGACTTCGACATCAGCAAGCTCCGCTATCACAAGATCATCCTCATGGCGGACGCCGACGTCGACGGCCAGCACATCAACACCCTGCTGCTGACCTTCCTCTTCCGCTTCATGCGCCCGCTGGTCGAAGCCGGCCACGTCTACCTCTCCCGTCCTCCGCTGTACAAGCTCAAGTGGGGCCGGGACGACTTCGAGTACGCCTACTCCGACGCGGAGCGGGACGCCCTGATCGCGCTGGGCCGGGAGAACGGCAAGCGGGTCCGCGAGGACTCCATCCAGCGCTTCAAGGGCCTCGGCGAGATGAACGCCGAGGAGCTGCGGGTGACCACGATGGACATCGACCACCGGGTGCTCGGCCAGGTCACGCTGGACGACGCGGCCCTCGCTGACGACCTGTTCTCGGTGCTGATGGGTGAGGACGTCGAGGCGCGGCGCTCCTTCATCCAGCGCAACGCCAAGGACGTCCGCTTCCTCGACATCTGAGTCGGCCCCAGCAAGCCGCAGCTCGAAAGGACCGAAGACCACCCATGGCCGACGAAACCCCCACGCCCTTCGGCGCGGACACCCCCGAGCCCGGCACCCCCGCGGGCACCGGGACCGGCACCGACTCCACCATCCGTATCGAGGCCGTCGGCCTTGAGACGGAGATGCAGCGCAGCTACCTCGACTACGCGATGTCCGTCATCGTCTCGCGTGCCCTCCCGGACGTGCGGGACGGTCTGAAGCCGGTGCACCGCCGGGTTCTCTACGCGATGTACGACGGCGGGTACCGCCCGGAGCGCGGCTTCTACAAGTGCGCCCGCGTCGTCGGCGACGTCATGGGCACCTACCACCCGCACGGCGACTCGTCGATCTACGACGCGCTGGTCCGCCTGGCCCAGCCGTGGTCGATGCGGATGCCGCTGGTGGACTCCAACGGCAACTTCGGCTCGCCGGGCAACGACCCGGCGGCGGCCATGCGCTACACCGAGTGCAAGATGGCGCCGCTGTCGATGGAGATGGTCCGGGACATCGACGAGGAGACCGTCGACTTCCAGGACAACTACGACGGCCGCAACCAGGAGCCGACGGTGCTGCCGTCGCGCTTCCCGAGCCTGCTGGTCAACGGCTCCGCGGGCATCGCGGTCGGCATGGCCACCAACATCCCGTCGCACAACCTGCGCGAGGTGGCCGAGGGCGCCCAGTGGTGCCTGGCCAACCCCGATGCGTCCAGCGAGGAGCTGCTGGACGCGCTCATCGAGCGGATCAAGGGCCCCGACTTCCCGACCGGCGCCCTCGTGGTGGGCCGCAAGGGCATCGAGGAGGCCTACCGCACCGGGCGCGGGTCGATCACCATGCGCTCGGTGGTGGAGGTCGAGGAGATCCAGGGCCGCCAGTGCCTGGTCGTCACCGAGCTCCCCTACCAGGTCAACCCGGACAACCTCGCCCAGAAGATCGCCGACCTGGTGAAGGACGGCCGGATCGGCGGCATCGCCGACGTCCGCGACGAGACCTCCTCGCGCACCGGCCAGCGCCTGGTGATCGTGCTCAAGCGCGACGCCGTGGCCAAGGTCGTGCTCAACAACCTGTACAAGCACACCGACCTCCAGACCAACTTCGGCGCCAACATGCTGGCCCTGGTCGACGGCGTGCCGCGCACCCTGTCGCTGGACCAGTTCATCAAGCTGTGGGTGGGCCACCAGATCGAGGTCATCGTCCGGCGCACCCGGTTCCGGCTGCGCAAGGCCGAGGAGCGGGCCCACATCCTGCGCGGCCTGCTCAAGGCGCTGGACGCGATCGACGAGGTCATCGCGCTGATCCGGCGCAGCGACACGGTGGAGATCGCGCGCTCGGGCCTGATGGGCCTGCTGGAGATCGACGAGATCCAGGCGAACGCGATCCTGGAGATGCAGCTGCGCCGGCTCGCGGCCCTGGAGCGGCAGAAGATCGTCCAGGAGCACGACGAGCTCCAGGCCAAGATCGACGAGTACAACCGGATCCTGGCCTCTCCCGAGCGGCAGCGGCAGATCATCAGCGAGGAGCTCCAGGCGATCGTCGACAAGTTCGGCGACGACCGGCGGAGCAAGCTGGTGCCCTTCGACGGCGACATGTCCATCGAGGACCTGATCGCCGAGGAGGACATCGTCGTCACGATCAGCCGCGGCGGCTACGTCAAGCGCACCAAGACCGAGGACTACCGCTCGCAGAAGCGCGGCGGCAAGGGCGTGCGCGGCACCAAGCTGAAGCAGGACGACATCGTCGACCACTTCTTCGTCACCACCACCCACCAGTGGCTGCTGTTCTTCACCAACAAGGGCCGGGTCTACCGCGCCAAGGCGTACGAGCTGCCCGACGCCGGCCGGGACGCCCGCGGCCAGCACGTGGCGAACCTGCTCGCCTTCCAGCCCGACGAGCAGATCGCCCAGATCCTCGCCATCAAGGACTACGAGGCGGCGCCGTACCTGGTGCTGGCCACGAAGTCCGGCCTGGTGAAGAAGACCGCGCTCAAGGACTACGACTCCCCGCGCTCGGGCGGCGTGATCGCCATCAACCTGCGGGAGTCCGACAGCCCCGAGGGCGGCGACGGCGTCCAGGACGAGCTGATCGGGGCCGAGCTGGTCTCCGCCGAGGACGACCTGCTGCTCGTCAGCCGGAAGGCCCAGTGCATCCGCTTCACCGCCACCGACGAGGCACTGCGCCCGATGGGGCGGGCCACGTCGGGTGTGAAGGGCATGAGTTTCCGGGAGGGTGACGAACTTCTCTCCATGAACGTGATCCGCCCCGGAACGTTCGTCTTCACGGCCACGGACGGCGGCTACGCCAAGCGCACCGGGGTCGACGAGTACCGGGTCCAGGGCCGCGGTGGCCTGGGCATCAAGGCCGCCAAGATCGTCGAGGACCGGGGCTCCCTGGTGGGCGCGCTGGTGGTCGAGGAGACCGACGAGATCCTCGCCATCACCCTCAGCGGCGGTGTGATCCGCACGCGGGTTGTCGAAGTCAGGGAAACCGGACGTGACACCATGGGCGTCCAACTGATCAACCTCGGTAAGCGGGACGCGGTGGTCGGTATCGCGCGTAACGCCGAAGCGGAGGAGGATGCTGCCGGGGACGGTGCCGCTGAGGGGAGCGGTGAGCCGGCCCCGGGCGGCGAGGCAGCGCAGGACACGGCGGTCGAGGGCGGCAGGCCCGAGGCCGGTGAAGCGGAGGAGTAAGCCGTGAGTGGAGCCATGGGCCCCGCGGGCGGGTCCGGCAGGACGGGCGGTGCCCATGGCTCGGCCGGTGCGGCCGGCGTCGGAGGATCGCAGGAGGGGACGTACACGGTGACGGACACCCGGCAGGCGCCGCACGAGCCGCCGTCGGCGTACGCGCCGCCCGGGGCCTCGGAAGGGGCCGATCCAGGGGCGGGGGTGCGGCGGCCGCGTCCGGCGGCCCGTACGGTGCCGCGCACCCGCAAGGCGCGGCTGCGCGTCTCGAAGGCCGACCCGTGGTCGGTGATGAAGGTCAGCTTCCTGCTGTCCATCGCGCTGGGCATCTGCACCATCGTGGCGGTGGCCGTGCTGTGGATGGTGCTGGACGCGATCGGCGTCTTCAGCACCGTCGGCTCCACGATCAGCGACGCGACCTCGACCGAGGGCGGCAAGGGCGGCTTCGATCTGGTGTCGTTCCTGTCGCTGTCCCGGGTGATGATGTTCACCACGGTGATCGCGGTGATCGACGTCGTGCTGGCCACCGCGCTCGCCACGCTCGGGGCCTTCATCTACAACCTCTCCTCGGGTTTTGTGGGCGGTATCGAGCTGACCCTGGCCGAGGACGAGTAACGGATTTGGGGCACAGCCCCCGTGTGCGCTAATCTTTCCGTGCAGCGCGGGGCTATAGCTCAGACGGTTAGAGCGCTTCCCTGATAAGGAAGAGGCCACAGGTTCAAGTCCTGTTAGCCCCACTCGCGTTGAAAGTGGCGGGCCCTCGGGCCCGCCACTTTTGTCGTACCGGGCTGTAGTGGGCTGTACGGCCAGGTCAGCGGCCCGGTCGGAGGCGGGGCGCGGGCAGGCCCGCGGAGTGCCGGAACGGGCCGCCGCCGAAGCGGGTGGCAGGTCACCGTTCGGTATCGACTGCTGTGTATAGTCGGGCTGGTCAGCAGCCGTCTCGCACCAGAAGGAGGAGGGTCACGAGATGAAGAAGATTCTCCTGATCGCACTGGCCGCCGTCGCCGGTCTGTTCGTTTACCGGCAGATCCAGGCGGACCGCGCAGAGCAGGACCTGTGGACGGAAGCCACCGACTCGGTCCCGGGCGGTAGCGGCTCGAACGTCTGAGACGCCGAGCGCACGCCCCGCACGGGGGCGTGCGGGTGCTCTCCGGGCCCCGACCGCACGACGCGGCCGGGGCCTTCGCCGTGGGTGAGGGGGGACGATCAGCGCATGACACGCACGACGTTCACCGCGGGCGCGGTCCTGATCCTGCTGGCCGTGCTCAGCGGGCCGGCGGTGGCCGACGGCGGTAACGGCGGAGGTGGCGGCGCGGCCCCGGCCGCCCGGGCTCCGGCGCTCTGGCAGCCGCGGGGGCCCGAGCTGGCGGGCGCCGACAACACCACGGACGCGCCGCAGATGAAGCCCGACGTGACCTTCCGCGACACCATCGCGCCGGGCCAGACCCGCATGTACGGGCTGGCGCTCGACTCCGTGTCCACCGCCTACGCGTCGGTGTTCGCCGTCCCGCCGACGGGCGCGGCCGTCTCCCTGGCCGACGGCATCGAGCTCAAGCTCACCGCCCCCGACGGCACCGAGTGCGACGGCTACGACGACCACTTCGGCGACGACGGCGACGCCCACCCGCTCGGGGGCGCCGTGGTGCGCTCCACCGGCCCGGACGACGACTGCGCGAGCGCCGACCAGTACACGCTCCAGGTGCACCGCACCAGCGACGGGAAGGGCGACGACCAGCGCCCCTGGGCGCTGGAGCTGCGGACGGTGCTGGAGCCCGCGCTGAAGCCCGGTACCGCCCCGGTGGCGCCCCAGCCCACCGTCAGCGCCTCCCCGACCCCGCTCACCGCCGGCACGTCCCGGCCGGCCCACGGCGGCGTCAGCCCGGAGACGGCCGCCGCGGTGAAGACCGGCGTCTGGAAGGACCGGGTGCTGCCGGGTGAGACCCGCTTCTACGAGATCCCCGTCGACTGGGGCCAGAGCGCCACGATCTTCGCCGACTTCTCCAACGCCCCGGCCGCCGGCACCGGCGTCTTCGTCGGCTCCGGCGTGCGGCTCGCCGTCTACAACCCGCTGCGGCAGTTCGTGCACGACCGCGAGGACATCTACGACGGCAACCCGGCCGCCCTGTCCGAGCAGCTGGCGCCCGTGGCGTACGGCAACCGCGACTCCGACGACGACAGCGTGGCGCCCGTGCGGTGCGCCGGCTGGTACTACGTCGCGCTGACCGTGAACCCCAGGCTGGCCAAGGTGCTCCCGGACGGGCTGCCGGTGACGTTGCGGGTGCAGGTCTCGGGCACCGTCCAGCCCGCGCCGGTGTACGCCTCGGACCCCTCCGGTGCCGGCATCGGGGTGGGCGGCCACGACCTGGCGCAGGCGGACGGCACCGCCACCGGCGGCTCCGGCTCCTCCGGCCGGCCGGCCCTGCGGCTGGTCGCCTACGGCGCCTTCGGCCTCGGCGCCCTGCTCCTGCTCGCCCTGGCCGGCTGGTACGGGACGGCGTGGCGGCGGACGGGCGCGGCGGCGCGGCACGGCGGCTGAGGTTCACGCCCCTTCGCGCCCTTCACGCTCCTCGGTCCGGCTGCGAGACCCCGCGCCGAGGGGCGTGAGCCCGTCCAGCGGGGCCGCCTGGCGCCTGGCGGCCCTGTCGGGCGCCTCTGGCGGTCGGACAGCGCGCAGAGGCCGCTGCGGGGCCGTCCTGGCGGCCCCGGCCGGGTGAGCGGCTCGGGCGGCGCGGCCGGGCGGCTCCGGTGGCGCGGCCGCACCGGTTCGGCTGGTCAGGAGGCGGCGAGGGCGGCGATGCCCACCGCGAAGCAGAGCAGGGCCAGCACCAGCATCGGAACCGCCACCCGCGCCGGCGGACCCGGCCGTGGCCGGCGGTGCACGGGCTGCTCCGTCGAGGCGGTGTCCGGCTGCGGCGCCTGCGCCCCGCCGCCCGGCTGCAGGCCGGGGGCACCCTCATAGGGCCGGGCGGCCGGAACCGGGGCCATGTACGGAACCGGCGCGACCGCCGGCGCGGGCAGCGGCATCGGTGGTGCGGGCGGGTCCACCCGGGTGCGGGTGTGGGTGAGCGGACCGGCCGCGACCGGGTCCGCGAAGCCGGCCGCGGGGGCGGCGGCGTCGCGCCCGCGGAGGGTCCCGGACCGCTGCGCCGGGCGGCTGCCCGGGGTAGGCGGAGGCGCCGCCCTGTCCGCCCGCCGGCCGCCGCCCGTGGCCCGTGGCAGCGCCGTCGTGCCCGCCTGCCGACGGCTGTGGCTGCGCTTGCGGTTGCGGCTGGCGCGGTGCCGGGAGCCCGCCCAGCCGGAAGGTGTCGGCTGCCCCGGCGTCCTGATCGTCGCGCAGCGGACCCCCCGGGCCGAACCCCTCCGGCAGCGGGCCGATCCGGTCGGTGATCTCCAGCGCGCCCGGTGCCTCACCGCCCGCCGGGTCCGGCAGCAGCTCGACCGCGGCGGCCAGCGCCTTGCGGGCCCCGGTCGCGGTGCGGAAGCGGGCGTACGGGTCGGGCTGGAGCAGCGCCCCGACGACCTGCCACAGCGGGGCGGGGACGCCCACCGGCGCGGGCGGCATCCCCGAGGCGAGGAACCGCTGCTGGATCGCGTCGGCGTCAGGGCGCTGCCCGATCAGCAGGTACAGGGCGACCAGCCCGACCGCGTACAGGTCGGCGGGGAAGTCCGGCTCGGCGCCCAGTAGTTGTTCCGGTGCGAAGTAACCGGGCGTGCCCACCACGTAGTTGGCCTCGGTCAGCCGGGCGTCGCCCTTGCGCATGGCGATGCCGAAGTCCGACAGCCGTACGTGCGGGGTGCCGGTGCCGGTGGCCTCCAGCAGCACGTTGGCCGGCTTGATGTCCCGGTGCACCACCCCCTCGGCGTGCACCGCCGAGAGGCCGGCCAGGAGCTGGTCAAGCAGGACGCACACCAGGTGCGGGGGGATGCGGCCGTAGTCGCCGACCAGGTGCGAGAAGGAGCCGCCGCGCACCAGGTCCATGGTGAACAGCACCTTGTCGTCGTCGGCCGCCCAACTCGTCGGGGCCAGGACGTGGGGGTGGTCGATCCGCAGCGCCTGCTCCCGTACGAAGCGCAGCAGGGCGTGGGCGTCGCTCTGCTGGAGCACCTTGGCCGCGACGTAGCGCGCCCGCCGGTGGTCCCACGCCCGCCACACCGCGCCCACGCCGCCGCGCCCGATCGGGTCCACCAGTTCGTAGCGGCCCGCGAAGACCTCACCCATGGCCGTCCGTCCGCCCCTTCGTCCTGTCCGTCCGCCGGCCGCCCGGCGCCGGCTGTCCCCGACGACGCCCTCGCGGGGAACTCTGCCAGCCCGGCCGCCCCCGCGCGAGGCCCTTCGTCCGGCCCGCCCCGGTGGGGTCGGCCTTCCGCCGCGGAACCCGGTACGCTGTCTGCGGCACGGGGCCTTAGCTCAGTTGGTAGAGCGCTGCCTTTGCAAGGCAGATGTCGGGGGTTCGAATCCCCCAGGCTCCACTCCAGGCCAGGGCCCCTCCCGAACAGCTCGGGAGGGGCCCTTCGGCGTTCGGATCCCCCATGGATCCCACATCCCCCGGTGGTGGCCGGACCGTCGTCCGGCGCTGGCAGGCGGCGGGGTCAGTGGCGCCGGCGTTCCTCCCGCCGCCGGATCAGCTCCTCCACCGCGCTCGGGAGGGTCGTCTCGAAGTCGATCAGCTTCGCCCACGTGGGCACCACGGCGATCCGCACCATGCCGTCGTAGAGCGAGCGGACCTCGGCCTCCCACGCGGTCCGCTGCTCGGGCGTCATGGAGTAGGTGCCGGACATCGTGAGGTACTCGTCCGGGATGCCCTCCACGGTTTCGAGTTCGGCCCGCCCCCGGATGAGCAGGATCTTCGGCGGATGCACCTCGGTGTCGATGGTCAGGGCAACGGCCGGGTCGTGCCGCAGCGCCGGCACCTTGGCGGCGTTCTTCGCGGTGCACATGACGATCTCCGACCCGTTCCACGTGAAACCGATGGGAACGCACCGCGGGGTGCCGTCCTTGGCGATGTAGGCCAGACGGGTGAGGTCGCGAGCCAGGAGCTCCTGGCTGGCCGGACGGTTCAGGACCTCGGTGACCTCGCTCGGTTGCACGGTCGACCGCCTTCCGTTGTCGTTCCCCGGGGCCGGCCGCGTCGCGTGAGCGGACCCGCCCGGACGTAGGGGTCGATCCTCCCCGATCGAAACGGCTCTCGCAGCGATGTTCCACGTGGAACGGGGTGCGGAACGGCTGCCGACACTGCCGGGCGCCGAGCCGGTGGACCGCCACGGCCGCGACCGCTGAGCGCCGCCGAGGCGCTGACCGGCCCGCCGCCCCGACGGGTCGGCTCTCGCGAACGCCGTGTACGGGCCTCCTGGGGCGCCCGGGCACGGCGTTCGCACATCGGGGAGATCGGGGAGTACGGGCAGTACGGGGAGATCGGGGAGTACGGGGAAGTGCTCAGCGGTCCCCTTCTCCGTCCCTCCGCTCCGCGTCGATCCCGTGGCCGGTGGCGTCCGGTGCCAAGCCGTCGACGTGGTCGACCCTGGCCGAGGAGCCGTTCAGGGACCCGCCCTCGTCGAGCGGGTCGACGACGGTGAGAGTGGCGCTGCCGTTCATGCCGGAGCGCTCCCCCACCTCGGTGGCCTCGGAGGGCTCCACGAGCCACTCCGGGTTGTTCTGGCTGCTCCACCAGCGCCAGACCGCCAGACCCACCCCGCAGGCGACGGCCGCGAAGGCCGCGTCCACGGCGATCCGGCCGGCCTTCTCACGGAACAGGCGGCGGCGTACCAGCCGGTCGATGTCGGCGGCGGAGACGTTTCCGCGCAGCGCCTGGACGGCCGCCGAGCCGCGCATCACCGCCTCCTCGCCGACCGGCACCGCCACCGAGCGGGTGACGGCGACCGCCGTGCCCACCCGCGGCGCGGTGTAGTCGACGGCGGCCTGGGCTCCGTCGCGGGTACGGCGGGCCGCGGTCTCCACCGCCACCACGGCCTTCGGCGGAACGGCCGCCCATGCCTGCTCGCGGACCTGGTCGACCCGGTCGGCCAGCTTGGCGTCGTAGTTCTGCTTGGCGAGCACGCTGGCCTGGCGTCCGTAGACACCGGCCTGCCGGCCGTAGATGATCACGGTGTCCTTGGCCGTGTTCGCGTACGGCGCCGCCACCTCCGCGGCGCGCCGCACGCTCTCCTTCGTCACGTCGGCCGCGTGGCGCACGCTGTCGATGCGGGTCACGAGATCCTCCTCCTCGGTGCCTCGGTGGCGTACGGTCTTCGCCTGTCCACCCGGTTCGCAATCATGCCCGCCCGCCCCGGCTACGGCATGTGCGGCAAGCCATCCGGGTCAGGGTGACCGGTTCCCCTCGTGCCCGGAGGCCCGTCTCGGGGGAGCGGGCCCCGGGCCGTCCCCGTCGTGCAAGGATTTGGGCCCTGCCAGTGAAGACGAGGGAAGGTAGATCGTGGCCGAGCAGCTCTACGCCACCTTGAGGACCAACCACGGCGATGTCGTGATCCGGCTGCTGCCGAACCACGCCCCCAAGACGGTGAGGAACTTCGTGGGGCTGGCGGAGGGGAGCCGGGAGTGGACCGATCCGCGCACCGGCCGGCCGACCACCGAGCGGCTCTACGACGGCACGGTGTTCCACCGGGTGCTGTCCGGGTTCATGATCCAGGGCGGCGACCCGCTGGGGAACGGCACCGGTGGCCCCGGCTACGAGTTCCCCGACGAGTTCCACCCGGACCTGGCCTTCGACCGCCCCTACCTGGTGGCCATGGCCAACGCCGGCCCCAACACCAACGGCTCGCAGTTCTTCATCACCGTGGCGCCGACGACCTGGCTGACCCGCAAGCACACCATCTTCGGCGAGATCGCCGACGAGGCCAGCAAGAAGGTGGTGGACAGCATCATCTCCACCCCCACCAACCCGCGCACCGACCGCCCGCTGGAGGACGCGGTGATCGAGACGATCACGGTCCGGAAGGTGGAGCAGAGCGGGAAGGCCCTCTGAACCCCGGCTGACGGTTCCGGTGGCGGTCCGGTGGCTGTCCGGCAGTGGTCCGGCAGTGGTCCGGGGCCGGGCGGCCCGGGGCGACCCGGGGCGGCCGTCCGGGGCGGGTCCGGGGCTGTCCGCCGGTCCCGGGCTGGGGTGGACGGCCGGGGGCCACTCCGGCCGTCGAGGCTTCCTGTGAGATCCCCTAAGCTTCCCCGGGAGCCTCCCGTACGGTGCGGGAACACCGCGCCCCGCCCGCTCGTACCACAGTCGAGGGGGCGCGCGAGTGCGCAGGGCCCGGCGTCAGGGGAGTGGGGCGTGATGGAACAGGCGGTCTGCTGCTACCGGCATCCGGATCGGGAGACGGGCATCCGCTGCACCCGGTGCGAGAAGCCCATCTGCACCGCCTGCATGATCAGCGCGTCGGTGGGCTTCCAGTGCCCGGGGTGCGTCAGCAGCTCCGGCTCCGGCAACCACCCGCGGGTGACGCAGGCCCGCACCGTCACCGGCAGCCGGATCGGCAGCGGCGACCCGTTCCTGATCACCAAGCTGCTGATCGGGATCAACGTCCTGGTGTGGCTGCTGGAGCTGTCCCTCGGCAACAGCTTCGTGAACCACTACGACCTCTACGCCGCGTGCGCGCCGGCGCCTTACCACGGCGTCTGCGGCGGGGTGGCGCACGGCGAGTGGTACCGGGTGATCACCTCGGCGTTCCTGCACGACCGCGGCAACCCCACGCACATCGGCTTCAACATGCTGTCGCTGTGGTGGATCGGCGCCCCGCTGGAGCAGCGGCTGGGGCGGGCCCACTACTTCGCGCTGTACCTGGTCTCCGCGCTCGGCGGCAGCGCCGCCGTACTGCTGCTCGCCCCGGACCTGCCGACCCTCGGTGCCTCGGGCGCGATCTTCGGCCTGTTCGGCGCCACCGCCGTGTACCTGCGCCGGCTGCGCTACGACATGCGCCCGATCCTCGTCCTGCTCGCGCTGAACGTCGTCTTCACCTTCACCTGGGCCAACGTGAGCTGGCAGGCCCACCTGGGCGGTCTGGTGGCCGGCACGCTGGTCGCGGTCGGGATGCTCTACGCGCCCCGGCAGCGGCGGACGCTGGTGCAGTGGGGGACGACGGCGGTGGTGCTGGCGCTGTCGCTGGCCCTCATGGGAATCGGTGTGGCGCAGGTCACATCCTGACGTCCACGCCACCCGTGTCCCTGGTGTTGATCGGACGTTATCCACAGTGCGGGTGGCTGTGACCCGGATGCTGTGCACAGCGGGTGGAACGGGGGCGGCAGAGGGTGAAGGAGACTCGTCGGCCGCGCCGCTGCCCGGGCAAGATCGTCCGCGGACCTGGGGCGATAGGCCGTACACGGATCGTGAGCAGGGCGGGGATCCGGTGCCGGCCGGGCCGGAAAAGCGAGACGACCGGCGGCCCGGTCACCGGGCGCCGGTCGTATCGGCGTCAACCTCGTAGAGGTTATCCACAGATCTTCTGACCTTTTCCCCACTGTGGATAACCATGTGGACAAGTGCGCTGCCCTTCCCCGCACACCCCGCTGGGACAGCCCGGCGGCCGACTGGAGAACCGCGGCCCCGGCTGGCTCCGCGGAGCTACTTCCACTGAGTGGAGACGACGAAGCCGCCCGCGATGAACCCGAAGCCGACCACGATGTTCCAGTTCCCCAGGGCGTCCACCGGCAGGCTGCCCTGCGTGACGTAGAACAGCACGATCCAGGCCAGCCCGACCACGAAGAACGCGAGCATCAGCGGCGCGACCCAGCCGCGGTTGCTGAGCTTTATGGCGCCTGCGTTCTTGACGGGCGGCGGGGTGAAGTCTGCCTTCTTGCGGACACGTGACTTCGGCACGAGGAACTCTCCTGTCGATGCGCTGCGCAACCGCACGGTTCTGCGGGGTCAGCCTGGCGGGTGTGGGGCGTTGGAGGCACTGCCGCTCCGGGCCTCCGTCAGCGTAGTGCTTCCTCGGGTTGTAAGGAGCAGGGTATTTGGTGAGTGGAGCCAGCGGCACCTCCCCCACCCCATCGTCTCTGCGTGTGCACCGAAAGGTAGCGCTGCGTGTGCTCAGTGCGGGAGTCTTCGCACTGGCCGGGCTGATCTTCTGGACCAGCTTCGACACCGCCAAGGGCGTCGACATCCGCAGCGACGACCCGTTGCCGAGGCTCTCCGACACCGTGCGCGCCGGGAGCGCCCGGGACGAGCGCCTCGACCGCCAACTCGCCGGCCTCCGCTCCGACGTGGACCGGCTCACCCGGCAGGGCAGCGGCCTCGGCTCCGCCGAGCGGGCCCGGGACGACGCCCTGGCCGAGGCGGCCGGCACCGCCCCGCTGACCGGCCCCGCGCTGGAGGTCACCCTCGACGACGCCCCGCCCGACACCGTCCCGCTGGTGCCGGACGTCCCCGACCCGAACCCCGACGACCTCGTCATCCACCAGCAGGACATCCAGGCGGTGGTGAACGCGCTGTGGCGAGGTGGCGCCGAGGGCGTCCGGGTCATGGACCAGCGGCTGGTGTCCACCAGCGCGGTGCGCTGTGTCGGCAACACCCTGATCCTCCAGGGCCGCGTCTACTCCCCGCCCTACCGGATCACCGCCGTCGGCGACCGGACCGCACTGCGCCGCGCCCTCGACGCCAGCTCCGACATCGGCACCTACCTGGAGTACGCGCGCGCCTACGGGCTCGGCTGGAAGGTCGGCGGCAGCGCGAAGGCGACGCTCCCCGGCTACGGCGGCTCCGTCGACCTGCGCTACGCGAGCCCGGTGGACCCGGGCTGAGCCTCGGCGGGCGGGCTGTGCGCCGGGTGTGCGTCGCGTGTGCGTCGCCGGTGGTGTTCCGATGGGGCGGCGGTGAGCCGTCCGTGCTTCTGCCGTGTACCTCCCCGGCACGGACGGATGACGGCCTGTCATCCCGCCGTGAGCTGGGCCGGGGTGATTGTGCGAGTCCGGATCGAACGGCCCGACCCGATGCCGAAGCTTTGTCCGGTGGACGCCCCCAGGCCGCCTGTCTCCCTTTACCCTGTTGCGTGGACACTGAAGGAAGGCATGCCATGTACGGCTGGATCTGGCGGCACCTGCCGGGCAACACGTGGGTGAGGTCGTTGATCTCCCTCGTCCTGGTGCTCGTCGTCGTCTACCTCCTCTTCCAGTACGTGTTCCCCTGGGCGGAGCCACTGCTGCCGTTCAACGACGTGACCGTCGACAACAACAACGGTCTGGGCGTCCTGCAAGGAGTGGCTGCCGTCAGATGAGCGCACGTGTCCTCGTGGTCGACAACTACGACTCCTTCGTCTTCAACCTGGTGCAGTACCTCTACCAACTCGGCGCCGAGTGCGAGGTGCTGCGCAACGACGCGGTCCGCCCCGGCCACGCCGAGGGGTTCGACGGCGTGCTGCTCTCGCCGGGGCCCGGCACACCGGAAGAGGCCGGGGTGTGCGTGGACATGGTCCGGCACTGCGCCGAAACCGGGGTGCCCGTCTTCGGCGTCTGCCTGGGTGTGCAGTCCATGGCGGTGGCGTACGGCGGTGTGGTGAGCCGTGCCCCCGAACTGCTGCACGGCAAGACGTCGCCGGTGTTCCACGAGGGGGTCGGCGTCTTCGAAGGGCTGCCCTCGCCGTTCACCGCGACCCGCTACCACTCCCTCGCGGTCGAACGGGACACCCTTCCGGACGAGTTGCAGGTCACCGCGTGGACGGAGAACGGGATCGTGATGGGGCTCCGGCACCGCGACGCCGCCGTGGAGGGGGTGCAGTTCCACCCGGAGTCGGTGCTCACCGAGTGGGGGCACCGGATGCTCGCCAACTGGCTCGCCGCGTGCGGTGACCAGGGTGCGGTGGACCGCTCCCGCGGGCTGGCACCAGTGGTCGGGGCCGGCGGTCCGACCGGGAGGGTCGGGGCGTGACCACGCTCCGGCCGGAGCGTTCCGCCGACGGCTCGACGTCCTACGAGGACACCGGGCAGTTCGAGGCTGCCGTGGGGCAGTTGAACGACCCCCTCAACGACCCGCTGCCCGGACGTCCCGCCGCGGTGCCCGACCCCCGCCCGGCCGGACCGGCCCGCCCCGGCGGGCGGCACGGCGCCGTGCCGCCCGGGTACGGGCAGACGCGGCCCGTCGCGCCCCCGCAGGGAGTCCTCCCGAGGCACCGCGGGCCCGCCGAGGCCGCTGATCCCTTCGCCGTCCCCGTTGTACCCGTCGCCCCCTCCGTTCAGGCCGGCGGCTACCCCGCCCCGCCCGGCAACCCCTACGGGCCGTCGGCCGAGCAGGCTCCCGAAGGCGGGGACGGGCTCGTCAGCTGGTTCCAGCAGCAGTCCCAGGCATCCCCGCAGGACCGGTTCCGGCAACAGTCCCAGGACCGGTTCCTGGACCGTCCCCAGGACCCGCCTCAGCGGTCGGACCACCGCGGGGGCCCGGCGGGCTCCACCGGGGAGGCCGCCGACCAGACGGCGAAGCTGCCGGTGGTCGGGGCGGTACCCGGCCACGGCGCCGGCGAGGACACCGCCGTCCTGGCCGCCGTGTCGACCGAGGCGACCTCGGCGGGTGCCGCCGGCGTTCCCGGCACCGCCCCCGGGGAGCCCGGCGGCCGGGCCGCCCGGCGCAAGGCCGCGGCCAGGAACGGCGGCCACCGGGCCCGCGGGCGGACGCCGGCGCAGCCGCCGGCCGCACCGCCCGACGCCGCCGTGCCCATGACGCGGATGGAGGCCCGCCGGGCCGCGAAGGCGGCCAAGGAGAGCCCCGCGGTGGTGGCCAGCCGGGTCATAGGCGAGGTGTTCATCACCGCCGGCGTGCTGATGCTGCTCTTCGTCTCCTACCAGCTCTGGTGGACCAACGTCCGCGCCCACGAGCAGGCCGACAGCGCGTCGAACAAGCTCGAACAGCAGTGGAAGACCGAGCAGTCCGACCCGGACCGCGCCCCCGGCACCTTCTCGCCGGGTCAGGGCTTCGCGATCATGTACATCCCGAAGCTGGACGTGAAGGCCCCGATCGCCCAGGGCGTCGACAAGACCAAGGTCCTCGACCACGGGATGGTCGGCCACTACGACGGCGCCCTGAACACCGCGATGCCCTGGGACAAGTCCGGCAACTTCGCGGTCGCCGCCCACCGCAACACGCACGGCGAGCCGTTCCGCTACATCAACCACCTGGTGCCCGGCGACAAGGTGGTCGTGGAGACGTCCACCACCTACTACACGTACCAGATCACCAGCTCGCTGGCCTCCACTCCGCCGACCAACATCAGCGTGCTCCAGCCCGTCCCGGTCGGCTCGGGGTTCACCCAGCCCGGGCGGTACATCACCCTCACCACCTGCACGCCGGAGTTCACCAGCACCAACCGGCTGATCGTCTGGGGCAAGCTGGTCGAGGAGCGGCCGCGCAGCGAGGGCAAGCCCGACGCGCTGGTCGACAACTGAGCCGCCGGCCATGGCCGCGGCAGGCACGGACGAACGGGGCAGTGTGACCACCAGCGCGCAGGGCAGGAGACCGGGCAGGATCGCCCGCACGGTCAGCGTCGTCGGCGAGGTGCTGATCACCCTGGGGTTGGTGCTCGCGCTCTTCGTCGTCTACTCGCTGTGGTGGACGAACGTGGTCGCCGACCGGCACGCCCAGGCGGCCGGCGACAAGGTCCGCAAAGAGTGGGCGCAGGCCCAGGCCGGGAGCGGCAAGGGAGCCGTACCCCGCGGGCTGGACACCAAGGACGGCATCGGCTTCCTGCACGTGCCGGCCATGGGGCACGGCTACGAGGTGCTGGTGAAGAAGGGCACCTCCACGAAGGTGCTCAACGAGGGCGTGGCCGGCTACTACACCGAACCCACCCCGGCCGCGATGCCCTGGGACAGCACCGGCAACTTCACGGTGGCGGCACACCGCGACGGGCACGGCGCGAAGTTCCACAAGATCGACAAGATCCACGTCGGCGACCCGGTCGTCTTCGAGTCCAAGGACACCTGGTACGTCTACAAGGTCTACAAGGTCCTCGACCAGACCTCGAAGTACGACGTGGCGGTGACCGACCAGGTCCCCAAGCAGTCCGGCAAGACCCGTCCGGGCCGGTACATCACGCTGACCACCTGCACGCCCGTCTACACCTCGCTCTACCGCTACGTGGTCTGGGGCCAGCTGGTGCGGACCCAGAAGGTCGACGCCCAGCGCACCCCGCCCCCCGAGCTGCGCTGACAGCTCCCCCCGGGGGAGGCCCGCGGTGGGAAGCCCGGGTACGACGGTGGCCCGGGTACGGCGGAGGGCCGGTACCCGCGACGGGCCCACGTACGACGAAGGGGTCCGCGGCCTGGAAACCAGGCCGCGGACCCCTTCGCCTCGTGCGCTACCGGAGGGCCGGCGCTTCTCCCGGCACTAGCCCCCGAGCCCGCCGAAGCCGCCGCCGTTGCCGTTGCTCTTCGCGGTCAGCGTGATCTGCTGGTTCTGCTGGAGCTGGGTGCCCTGCGGCGGGTCGGACAGCATCACCGTGGCGTCGTCCCCGGCCGGCTGGCCGTTCATGAGCACCGCGTTGATCTGGAGGTTCAGCCCCATCGCCTGGAGCGCCGCCTTCGCCGCGCCGACGCTCTGGCCGGTCAGCCCCGGCATGGCCTGCGTCGTCGCCGGCGGCGTGGTCTGCGGGCCGGACGAGATGGTCAGGCTGATCTGGGTGTCCAGCTCCTGCGAGCTGAGCGGGTCGGGCGTCTCGTTGATCACGGTGCCGGCCGCCGAGGCGTCGGCCTGCTGGGTCTCCGTGATGTTGGTGAAGCCCGCGCCCTTGAGCGACTGCTCGGCCGCGGCCTGCTGCAGGCCCATGACGTTCGGCACCTGGACCTGCTTCGGTGCCTCGGCCACGGTCAGGGTGATGGTCGTGCCCTTGGGCTGCTTGCTGCCCGGGGACGGGTCCTGGGAGAGGACCGTGCCGTCGTCCTGCGTGGTGGAGGTCTGCGTCTTCTTCTTGACCTGGAAGCCCGCGTCGGTGAGCTGGCTGTAGGCGTCGTTGTACTGGTCGTTGCGGACGTCCGGGACCGCCAGGGGCGCGGAGCCCTTGGAGAGGTTGACGGTGATCGTCTTGTTCGCCGGCACCGCCGCGCCGTTCGCCGGGTCCTGCTTGCAGACCAGGTTCTTGTCCACGTTGTCGCAGTAGACGTCCGGACCCTTGACCAGCGTCAGGTCGACGTTGCCCGCGGTGCGCTGGGCGTCGGCGTAGGAGCTGTTGACGAAGTTGGGCACGGTGGCGTCACCGCCCGGGGAGTGCCCGCCGAAGAGGGCCTTGCCCAGGAAGATCGCGCCGATCAGCACCAGCACCCCGGCCACCACGAGCAGCACCGTGGAGGTGTTGCCGCGCTTCTTCTGCCGGCGCCGGTCCGGGCGGTCGTCGTAGCCGTAGCCGCCGTCGTCGTCCCGCATCGGCGGGAGCATCGTGGTGTGCGACTCCTGGTGCGTCGGCAGGGCCGTGGTGGCCCCTCCGTCGCCGTAGCCGTGCGGGTAGCCGTAGCCGGCCGAGCCCATCGCCGCGGTCGCGCCGACCGGCTGGCCGTCCAGCGCCGCCTCCACGTCGGCCCGCATCTCGTCGGCCGACTGGTAGCGGTAGTCCGGGTCCTTGGTGAGCGCCTTCAGCACGATGGCGTCCATCGCCGGCGTGACCTCGGGGTCGAAGACCGACGGCGGCTGCGGCTCCTCCCGCACGTGCTGGTAGGCCACCGCGACCGGCGAGTCGCCGACGAAGGGCGGCCGCACCGTCAGCAGCTCGTACAGCAGGCACCCGGCGGAGTAGAGGTCGGAGCGGGCGTCGACCTGCTCGCCCTTGGCCTGCTCGGGCGACAGGTACTGGGCGGTGCCGATCACCGCGGCCGTCTGCGTCATCGTCATCCCGGAGTCGCCCATGGCGCGGGCGATGCCGAAGTCCATCACCTTGACCTGGCCGGTCCGGGTGAGCATGACGTTGGCCGGCTTGATGTCGCGGTGCACGATCCCGGCGCGGTGGCTGTACTCCAGCGCCTGGAGGATGCCCACCGTCATCTCCAGCGAGCGTTCGGGCAGCAGCTTGCGCCCGGAGTGGAGCAGCTCGCGCAGGGTGGAGCCGTCCACGTACTCCATGACGATGTACGGGATGGAGATCCCGTCGACGTAGTCCTCGCCGGTGTCGTACACCGCGACGATCGACGGGTGGTTCAGAGAGGCGGCGGACTGGGCCTCACGGCGGAACCGGGCCTGGAAAGACGGGTCGCGGGCGAGATCCACCCGGAGCGTCTTCACAGCTACGGTACGCCCGAGGCGGGTGTCATGGGCGAGGTACACCTCGGCCATGCCGCCGCGGCCGAGCACCGAGCCCAGCTCGTACCGGCCGCCGAGGCGACGCGGCTCTTCCATAGCTCTGCCCTCTCCTCATTCCCGTTCTCACCCTGAAAGCGGACCGGACCAGCCGGGGTCGCGTCAAGCCAGACCTGCGGTCCTGCCCGGGCCTACGCTACCGGTCGTCCCAGGCGCAACTCCGGCCTGGCGGCGCGCTGATACCCGACCGGTACCTGGCGGGACGGCCGCCGGACCGTGACGCTCGTCTCACGTGCCGCTGGTCACGCGGGGCTTCGTCCGGGGGCTGTCCGCCAGCTACCCGTTGATCATCTGATGGTCATCTAGGGGCCTTCCGGAGCCTTTCCGATCCCTTTCCGATCCCTTTCAGACCCTCTCGGAGCCCTCGCTGTGCCGTTACGAGCCTTTACGAGCTTTACGAGCCCTCACGAGCCTGACGAGCTCCTGCGAGCCTCTCGCGAGGTGGGCGGTGCCGGTCACTTGCCGAGGACCGCCTCCATCACCTTCTTGGCGATCGGCGCCGCGAAGCCGCCACCGGAGACGTCGGCGTGGTTGGCGGAGGCGTCCTCGACGACGACCGCCACCGCGACCGGCGAGCCCTGGTCGGTCTTGGCGTACGAGACGAACCAGGCGTACGGGATGCCCTTGTTGTCGACACCGTTCTGCGCGGTGCCGGTCTTGCCGCCGACGGTCACGCCCGGGATCTGCGCGTTGGTTCCGGTGCCGCTGCTGACCACCGTCTCCATCATCGACTGGAGCTTCTGCGCGTTCTCCGGGGAGAGCGGGGTGCTCAGCTGCGTGGGCGTGGTCTGGGCGATCGTCGACAGGTTCGGCGCCTCCAGCTTGTCCACCTCGTACGGCTTCATCAGCTTGCCGTCGTTGGCGATCGCCGAGGCGACCATGGCCATCTGGAGCGGGGTGGCCGCGGTGTCGAACTGGCCGATCGAGGACTGCGCCAGGTGGTCGGGGGTCATCGTCGTGTCGAAGTTGCTGGCGGCGGAGCGGACCGGGACGAACTGCTCCTTGTTGAAGCCGAACTGCTCGGCCTCGCTCACCATGTCTTTCAGGCCGACGTCGTCACCGAGCTTGCCGAAGACGGAGTTGCAGGAGTACTTCAGCGCGTCTCGCAGCGAGGCTTTCTTGCAGGGGATGTTGCCCTCGTTCACCAGAGGCGTGGTGGTACCCGGCGGGGTGTAGGGGTCGGGCGAGTCCGTCTTGGCGTCGATGTCGCTCGACGTGCCGTCCTGGAGCGCGGCGGCGGCGGTGACCAGCTTGAAGGTCGAACCCGGCGGGTAGGTCTGGCGCAGCGCCCGGTTGAGCGTCGGGTCGTCGGCGTCGCTGGTCTTCTGCAGCGACGTCCAGTTCTTCTCGTCGGTCAGCGAGTTGCCGGCGATGGACGACGGGTCGTAGGAGGGCGTGCTGGCCATGGCGAGGACGGCGCCGGTGCGCGGGTCCAGCGCCACGACGGCGCCCTTCTTGCTGCCGAGGCCGTCGTACGCGGCCTTCTGGGCCTTGGCGTTGAGGGTGGTCACCACGTTGCCGCCCTGCTTCTCCTTGCCGGTGAGCAGGTCGACGGTGCGGTTGAAGAACAGCCGGTCGTCGTCGCCGGTGAGGAACTTGTCCTCGACGCCCTCCAGCATCGTGGTGCTGTACGCCTGCGAGGCGAACCCGGTGACCGGCGCCCACATCGGGCCGTCGGTGTAGGTGCGCTTGTACTTGAAGTCGCTGCCGGTGGTCTCGGTGTGGCCGGTTATCGCCTTGCCGTCGACGATGATGTCGCCGCGCGGCTCCGCGTACTGGTTGATCGCCACCCGGCGGTTGTGCACGTCGCTGGAGAGCTGGTCCGCCTCGACGAACTGCACGTAGTTCACGCGCACGAGCAGGGCGAGGACGAGCAGACCGCAGAAGACCGCGACCCGCCGAAGGGGTTTGTTCACTGGCTGCGCACCACCTGGGTCGCTTCGGCGTCGGGTGAGGGGGCGGGGCTCGGCGCGGGGCGCCGGGCCGTGTCGCTGATCCTCAGCAGGATCGCGATGAGTGCCCAGTTGGCGATCACGGAGGAGCCGCCCTGGGCGAGGAAGGGCATGGTCATACCGGTCAGCGGGATCAGCCCGGTGACGCCGCCGGCGACCACGAAGACCTGGAGGGCGAAGCCGCCGGACAGGCCGATGGCCAGGAGCTTGCCGAACGGGTCGCGGGCGGCCAGCGCGGTGCGGATGCCGCGCTCGATCAGCAACGCGTACAGCAGCAGCACGGCCATCAGACCCGCCAGGCCCAGCTCCTCGCCGACGGTGGCCAGGATGTAGTCGCTCTTGGAGGCGATGCCGCCGATCAGCCGCGAGTAGCCCTGGCCGAGGCCGGAGCCGAACAGGCCGCCGGAGCCGAAGGCGTACATCGCCTGCGCGGTCTCGGTGACGCCGCCGTTCTGCAGCGCCAGCGGGTGCAGCCAGTCCGTGACGCGGACCTTGACGTGGGCCTCGGTGGAGCCGACCACGAAGGCGCCGGCGCCGCTGAGCAGCAGGCCGAAGACGATCCAGCTGGTCCGCTCGGTGGCGACGTACAGCATGATCACGAAGAGGCCGAAGAAGAGCAGCGAGGTGCCGAGGTCGGTCTCGAAGACCAGGATGAGCAGGCTTATCGCCCAGATCACCAGGATCGGGCCGAGGTCGCGGCCGCGCGGCAGGTACAGGCCCATGAAGCGGCGCGAGGCCAGCGCCAGGGCGTCCCGCTTGACCATCAGGTAGCCGGCGAAGAAGACCGCGATGATGATCTTGGCGAACTCGCCCGGCTGGAGCGAGCCGATGCCGGGCAGCCTGATCCAGATCCGCGCGCCGTACACCGGCGGGAAGAAGACCGGCAGGATCAGCAGCACCAGCGCCAGGACCATCGAGATGTACGTGTAGCGCTGGAGTACCCGGTGGTCCTTGAGGAAGAACAGCACCAGGCCGAAGAGCACCAGGCCCAGGGCGGACCACATCAGCTGGTTCGGCGCCATCGGGGCGCCGAGCCGGGGCTCCTGGTCCAGCCGCCAGATCAGCACCAGGCCGAGGCCGTTGAGGAGGGTGGCGATCGGCAGCATCAGCGGGTCGGAGTACGGGGCGAACTTCCGCACCAGCAGGTGCGCTATGCCAGCCAGCAGGCCCAGCCCGAGGCCGTACTCGGCCAGCCCGGCGGGCACCGAGCCGTGCTTGGCCAGGCCGGCGTCGGCGAAGGCGTAGACCGGGATCGCGACCGCGAAGACGAGCAGGGCCAGTTCGGTGTTGCGCCGGTTGGGCGCGCCGACCGAGGTGATGGTGGTGGTGTTGCTGGAGCTCATGGTGAGCCGGTTCCTCCTGCCGCGGCGGTTACTGCTGGACCGAGCCGCACTGCTCGGCCAGCTTCTTCTCGTCGGGCGTCAGGGATGGTGCGGGCTGCGCCGTGGGGCTGCTGCTGGGGGTGGTCTTGTTCGTGCCGCCGGTCGTGCCGGTCGTGGACTTCGTGCCGGTGCTGCCGGTCGTGGACGTCGTGCCGGTCGTGGACGTCGTGGTGGCCTTGGTGCCGGACCCCCCGGCGTTCTTCGTGGTCTGCTCCGTCCTGGCCGCGGAGCTCTTGGCGGTGGCGACCTTCTGGCAGACCGCCGCCTGCTGCGCCAGCGCGTCCGCCTTGTCCTTCGCCTGGCGGAGGCTGCTGACGGTGATGCTGTCCTGGACCTGCTTGCGCTGGTACGCCGGCAGGTACTTGAGTTCGATGTCGGTGCGGTCGTCGTGCACCTTCGACAGGTCCAGCCCCACCAGCTTCTGGTCCAGGCCCTGGTACACGGCCACGTGGTCGCCCTTGGCGCCCACGTAGTACTGGTTCTGCGTCCAGGTGTAGGCGCCGTAGACGCCGCCGGCCACCACCGCGAGCACCACCAGGGTGATGACGCTCCGCTTGACCCACCGGCGCTGCGCGGGCTTGTCCAGCTCGGCGTCCTCGTAGGCCCCGAAGGAGCCGAGGGGGCCGTCGGGCAGCGGGTCGCCGCTCCCGGGCGGGCCGAACGCGCCGGCCGGGCCGGCCTGGTGCGGGGTCCGGCCGAGCTCGGAGGCGCGGCCGGCCGGGGTCTGCAGGTGGCGCGGGTCCTGGGGGGCCGTCTGGTGCTCGGCCACCGCCCCGACCACCACGGGGGTGTCGTTGAACTGGGCGGCCGGCGTGTCACCGTCGTCGGTGTCCAGCACGTCGGCCACGATGCAGGTGATGTTGTCCGGGCCGCCACCGCGCAGCGCCAGCTGGATCAGCTCCTGCACGGTCTCGTGCGGGGCCTGGTAGCCGGCGAGGGTGTCCTCCAGGGTCTGCGCGCTGACCACGCCGGAGAGGCCGTCGGAGCAGATCAGGTACCGGTCGCCGACCCGCACCTCGCGGATGGAGAGGTCCGGCTCGACCCGCTCACCGCTGCCCAGCGCCCGCATCAGCAGCGAGCGCTGCGGGTGCGTGGTGGCCTCCTCCTCGGTGATCCGGCCCTCGTCCACCAGCCGCTGCACCCAGGTGTGGTCCTGGGTGATCTGGGTGAGGACACCGTCGCGCAGCAGGTACGCCCGGGAGTCGCCGACGTGCACCAGGCCCAGCCGCTGCCCGGTCCACAGCAGCGCGGTGAGCGTGGTGCCCATGCCCTCCAGCTGCGGGTCCTCCTGGACCATCTGCAGCAGCTGGTCGTTGGCACGCTGCACGGCGGTGCCGAGCGAGGTGAGGATGTCGGAGCCGGGGATGTCGTCGTCGAGCGTGACGATGGAGGAGATCACCTCGGAGGAGGCGACCTCACCGGCGGCCTGGCCGCCCATGCCGTCGGCGATGGCGAGGAGCCGCGGACCGGCGTAGCCGGAGTCCTCGTTGCCCTCGCGGATCATGCCCTTGTGCGAACCGGCGGCGAATCGCAGGCTCAGCGACATGCGCACCTCCCCCGTCGGTTCCGGGTACATCCGCACGCTGCCCACCCTCTCGTCGCTCGCGCGTCGTGGCTCCGCTGCCCCATTGTGCGACTACTTCCGCAGCTCGATGACGGTCTTGCCGATGCGGATCGGCGCACCCAGCGGGACCGGCGTGGGTGTCGTCAACCGGTTGCGGTCCAGATAGGTGCCGTTGGTGGAGCCGAGGTCCTCGACGATCCACTGCCCACCCTGATCGGGGTAGATCCTGGCATGCCGGCTGGACGCGTAGTCGTCGTCGAGCACGATCGTCGAGTCGTGCGCCCGGCCGAGGGTGATGGTCTGGCCCTGGAGGGCCACGGTGGTGCCGGCCAGCGAGCCCTCCGCGACCACCAGCTTGGTGGGGGCGCCGCGCCGCTGGCGGTTGTTCTGCGGTGGCTGCTGCTGCTGTTGCCGGGCCGGCGCCGCCTGCTGGCGCTGCTGCGGCGGCCGGGAGCGGTCGTCGCCCCGGCGGGCGCCGCGCTGGGTCACCCGGGTGCCGAAGAGGTCACTGCGGATGACCTGGACGGCCACGATGACGAACAGCCACAGCACGGCTAGGAAACCCAGCCGCATGACCGTCAGGGTCAGCTCTGACATTGGCCCCGCTTCACCCCTCGGCTTGCCGGTAAACGATGGTGGTGCTCCCCACGACGATGCGGGAGCCGTCGCGGAGCGTAGCGCGCTGGGTGTGCTGCCCGTCCACCACGATGCCGTTCGTGGAACCCAGGTCCTGGACGACCGAGGGGGTACCGACCCGGATCTCGCAGTGCCGGCGGGACACGCCGGGGTCGTCCACCCGGACGTCGGCCTCGGTCGAGCGGCCCAGGACGAGGGTGCCACGGGAGATCTGGTGCCGGGTGCCGTTGATCTCGACCCAGCGGCGGGTGTGCGCCGCCGAGGAGCCCGGCTGGACGCCGGTGCCGGGCAGCCGGGTGACCGACGCGCCGCCGGCCGGCGGCGCGGGGGCATCGGCGGCGGGGCGGCCGGGCGCTGCGGCGCCTCGGCGCGGCTCGGGCGCTCCTGCGGCGGGGCCGGGTGGCCGCCGTACCCCTGCGGACTCTGCGGGTACTGCGGCTGCGGCCGGCCGGCCGGCGGGTGCTGCGGCGACTGGCCCTGGAACTGCGACTCGCTGGAGGCCAGGGTGCGGCTGCGCACCCGGTACAGGCCGGTGTCGAGGTCGGCGGCACGCTCCAGGTGGACCCTGATGCCGCCCATGAACGTGTAGCGCTGCTGCTTGGCGTAGTCCCGCACCATGCCGGCGAGCTCGTCGCCGAGCTGGACGGCGTAGGGGCTGAGCCGTTCGTAGTCGGGGGCGCTCAGTTCGACGATGAAGTCGTTGGGAACCACCGTGCGGTCGCGATTCCAGATCGTGGCGTTGTTGTCGCACTCGCGCTGCAGCGCGCCCGCGATCTCGACGGGCTGGACCTCGCTCTTGAAGACCTTGGCGAAGGTGCCGTTCACCATGCCCTCCAACCGCTGCTCAAAACGCTTCAGCACACCCATCGGGCACCTCCCTCCGCCTGGCCTCCTCAGCCGTGGCTCGTCGTTCTCCGATACTGCTTACTGATCGTATCCACGCGTGGGAAAAACCCGCGGTTCCCTGTTCGCGCCCGCTCCGCCGGTGTCCACTGTCACACTGCCCGCTGTGTGCGCCGTGCCGCCGGCCTCCCGCTCACTGCGATGGTAGAGGCGCCGCCGGGCGGCGGTCCCCGCTTCACCGTGCCGCGGGCGGTCCGGTGGGCAACCCCAGTGTCCCGCACCGGCGAGCCGTTCCGTGCCCGCTCCCTCCGGGCTCCCCCTGGCGGGTTGCCCGCCAGGCCCGGCCGGCCGGCTCGTTCGGCCGGATCGGCCTCGGCGTCGGTTCCCTGCGGGTTCCGTGCCGGGTGGGTCGGTTTCCGTGCCGGGTGGGGGACGGGCTTCGGCGCGGCACCGGGGGTGCGGTCGCTGGGGGCGGGAACGGTTCGTGCGTCATCGAGGGGCTGCCCCGGGGGTGGCCTGGCAAACGGATGTGATTCCACCGCCGACGGCGTGCTAATCTTCTGCATGTCGGACGGAGCAACGACACCGGAGAGACCGAAAAGGTCAGGAAGGTGCGGGACTCCAGAGGACAACACCCATGCGCGGGTGGCGGAATAGGCAGACGCGCTGGATTCAGGTTCCAGTGCCCGCAAGGGCGTGGGGGTTCAACTCCCCCCTCGCGCACAAGGAAGTACCTGGAAAAGGTGCTCCCGGCAGTGATTCAGATCACTGACGGGGGCGCCTTTTTCGTTTGTCCGGAACGGCCTTTCCGCCTCGGATGCCGGCGGTGCCGCAGCACGAAGCCGGGTGCTCGGCCGTGCGGTTCTGCTCAGGGCTCGCACCGGCCCGGCGCGGGGCCGTCGGCGCGCGAGCGGCCGGGGCGGGGGCGGCCGGCGCGGGGGCGGGGCCGGACGGCTGCGGGCTCCTGGCCGCCTCGGGGCCCGAACGGCACCGCGCCGCCCACCGGGTGACCGGGGGCGGCGCGGAGCTACGGCGTGTGGTGCGGGGGAGAGCCGCCGGTGTCACGCGGTGGGCTTCTCCTCCAGACGCGGGAAGAGGACCGCGCCCTTGGTGACCTTCGTGCCGGCCGGGAGCCTGCCCCAGCCGCCCGCCTCCTGGACCAACTGGTCGTCGAGCGCGCCGAGCGACTCCTCGGCGCCGAGGGACTCCCACAGCTTCCGGGAGGTCTCGGGCATGACCGGGTGGAGCAGGACCGCGACCGCGCGCAGCGACTCGGCGGCGGTGTAGAGGATCGTCGCCAGTCGCGCCAGGCCCTCGTCGGAGGTGTCCTTGGCGACCTTCCAGGGCTCCTGCTCGGTGATGTAGCCGTTGACCTGCTTCACGAAGTCGAAGACCGCCAGGATGCCGCCCTGGAAGTCCAGCTGGTCGCCGATCTTCCGGTCGGCCTCCCGGACCGCGGTGGCCAGGCCCTCGTGGACCGCCTTCTCGGCCTCGCTGTCGGCCGTGGCCGCGGGCAGCGCGCCGTCGAAGTACTTGCCGACCATGGCCGCGACGCGGGACGCGAGGTTGCCGTAGTCGTTGGCCAGCTCGCTGGTGTAGCGGGCGGTGAAGTCCTCCCAGGAGAACGAGCCGTCCTGGCCGAAGGCGATCGCGCGCAGGAAGTACCAGCGGTAGGCGTCGACGCCGAAGTGGGAGGTGAGGTCCTGCGGCTTGATGCCCGTCAGGTTCGACTTCGACATCTTCTCGCCGCCGACCATGAGCCAGCCGTTCGCCGCGACCCGGCCGGGCAGCGGCAGGCCCTGCGCCATCAGCATGGCCGGCCAGATCACCGCGTGGAAGCGCAGGATGTCCTTGCCGACGAGGTGGACGTCGGCCGGGAAGGTCGACTCGAACTTCTCCTGGTTCTCGTTGTAGCCGACCGCCGTGGCGTAGTTCAGCAGCGCGTCGACCCACACGTAGATCACGTGCTTGGCGTCCCAGGGGATCGGGATGCCCCAGTCGAACGTCGAGCGGGAGATCGACAGGTCCTGGAGGCCCTGCCGGACGAAGTTCAGGACCTCGTTGCGGGCGGACTCGGGCTGGATGAAGTCCGGGTCGGCCTCGTAGTGGGCGAGCAGCCGCTCGCCGTAGGCGCTGAGCCGGAAGAAGTAGTTCTCCTCGCTGAGGATCTCCACCGGCTTCTTGTGGATGGCGCACAGTTTCTGGCCGGCGAACTCACCCTCGCCGTCGAGCAGTTCACCGGGGAGCTTGTACTCCTCACAGCCGACGCAGTACGGGCCCTCGTATCCGCCCTTGTAGATCTCGCCCTTGTCGTACAGGTCCTGTACGAACTCCTGGACGCGATCGGTGTGGCGCTTCTGCGTGGTGCGGATGAAGTCGTTGTTCCCGATCTCCAGGTGCTCCCAGAGGGGCTTCCAGGCGCCCTCCACGAGCTGGTCGCACCACTCCTGCGGGCTGACCCCGTGGGCGTCGGCCGAGCGCATGATCTTCTGACCGTGCTCGTCCGTGCCGGTGAGGAACCACACCCTCTCGCCGCGCTGGCGGTGCCAGCGGGTGAGCACGTCGCCTGCGACGGTCGTGTAGGCGTGGCCCAGGTGAGGAGCGTCGTTGACGTAGTAAATAGGGGTGGTGACGTAGTACGCCTTTCCGCCCTGCTGCTCAGATCCAGTGGCCGCCATGGTCGAAATCCTACTGGCTGTGCGGCAACGCGATCGCCTCGATATTCGGGGACGTGAACACGGGGCGACCAGGGCCGGCAAGGGGCGGCGGGCATCCGTCGGTGACCCCCGACACTTTTCGCATCCGTGTCCGGAGGCTTCCGCCGGTGGGTCCGCGTCCGGACGGTACGGCGCGGGCTCAGTCCGCGGGCCGGGGCGGCGGCCGCCGGATGGCGGGCGGGTCCCGGGCCGGGTTCGTTCTGGGACCCGGAGGGGCTCGGGAAGGGCGCGGAGGGGCTCGGGAAGTGCTCGCAAGGGACCCGGAGGAAGCCTGGTGGGGGCCTGGTGGGGCCCGAAAGGGGGAGAGGCGTCAGGAAGGCGGCGCACGGCGTCAAGAAGGTGTGGGAAACGCCGCCGGCACCCGCCCGGGCGCTGGCACCTCGGCGGGAACCCGTGCAGTGTGGTGTGCGTTGAATCTGTTGGGCAAAGGAATCGTCAAAAGGCGCGGTCCGCGCCGAACCGAGCAGGGAGAACCACCATGGGTGTCAGCCTCTCCAAGGGCGGGAACGTCTCGCTGACGAAGGAGGCGCCCGGGCTCACGGCGGTCACCGTCGGCCTGGGCTGGGATGTGCGCACCACCACCGGCGCGGACTTCGACCTCGACGCGAGCGCGCTGCTTCTCGACACGGCCGGCCGGGTCGTGTCGGACAAGCACTTCGTCTTCTTCAACAACCTGAAGAGCCCGGACGGCTCCGTGGAGCACACCGGGGACAACCTCACCGGTGAGGGCGAGGGCGACGACGAGTCGATCAAGGTGAACCTCGCCGGCGTGCCCGCCGAGGTGGACAAGATCGTCTTCCCGGTCTCCATCTACGAGGGCGACACCCGGCAGCAGAGCTTCGGCCAGGTGCGCAACGCGTTCATCCGGGTGGTCAACCAGGCCGGCGGCGCCGAGATCGCCCGCTACGACCTCTCCGAGGACGCCTCCACCGAGACCGCGATGGTCTTCGGCGAGCTCTACCGCAACGGTGCGGAGTGGAAGTTCCGCGCGGTCGGCCAGGGCTACGCCTCGGGCCTGCGCGGCATCGCCCAGGACTTCGGCGTCAACCTCTGAGTCCGAGGCCCGAGTCGTCGGCCCGAGGCCGGACCGAGGAGCTGAGGGCCTGCGAGCCTCCGCTCCCACGGTCGGCCGCACGGCCCGTCCGCGGCCTTCCGCCGCCGCGCCGATCCCTGAGCCGCCCGGGCGGGCCGCTCAGGGGTGCGTGGCGGCGGACTCGTTGTAGCGCACCAGGTAGGCGGCGAAGCGGGCCAGGTCCTCCGGGGCCCAGTCGGCCAGCCGCTCCTGGAAGGTGTCCCGCCGCCGGGTACGGGCCGAGGCGAGCAGCTCGACCCCGCGCGGCGCGAGGTGCAGGACGTGCACGCGGTGGTCCGCGGGGTCCCTGCGGCGCTCCAGCAGGCCCGCCTGCTCCAGCGCCGCCACCTGCCGGCTCACCGTCGACTTGTCCAGCAGGTAGTAGGCGGCCAGGTCGGTGGCCCGGCAGCCCTGCTGGTCCTCAAGGTGCGCCAGGATGGTGTAGGAGACCAGCGACAGCTCCGGGTGCATGCGGGCCGCGGTGGCGCGCGCCCGCCGGGCGAACGCGGTCAGCTCGTGCTGGATCGTGTCCAGGGCCTCTTCCGCTCCGGACATCGCCACCGGCCCTCCGCCTCGTCGCCACGTGTCGGCGTTTGTCGTCGCTTGTCGCCCTCGGAACAGCCGGACGGGAACGACCGGCCATCCGGTCCCCCATCCGGTTGTATTGTACAACGACATTTCCCGGGTGGCACCGCCCGCACACCCCTCCGTGCCGCTCCCGCACACCCCTCCGTGCCGCTCCCGCACACCCCTCCGTGCCGTCCCCGCACGTCCGCTCCCGCGCGTCACGACGGCAGCGGCAGCTCGAACCACACGACCTTCCCCACGGCCTTGCGGCTCGTACCCCACCTGCGTGACAGGTGCGAGACCAGGGCCAGTCCGCGCCCCCCGACGTCGTCGGCGTCGGCGCGCTGGAGCTGCGGCAGGTTGTGGTTGTCGTCGCTCACCTCCACCAGCAGCTTTCCCACCCGCATCAGCCGCAGCTCCACCTCGTACGAGGCGGCCTTGATCGCGTTGGTGACCAGCTCGCTGACGAGCAGCTCGGCGGTGTCGCTGAGGCGCTCCAGTCCCCAGGCGGCCAGCTGCCGCCGGGTGAGCTCGCGGGCGCGGCTCACCTCTCCGTCGTTCACCAGCAGCGTCCAGCGCACCACGTCCTGCGGGTCCACGCCCTCGAAGCGGGCCACCAGCAGGGCCACGTCGTCGCCGCGGTCCTCGGAGTGCACCTGGGCGAGGATCTGCGCGCAGACGTCCTCGGGTGACTGCTGCGGCTCGATCACGTTCGCGCACAGAGCCGCCAGGCCGGCGTCTATGCCCTGGCCGCGCACCTCCACCAGGCCGTCCGTGCACAGCACCAGCCAGCTGCCGTCGGGCGCGGACAGCTCCACCGTCTCGAACGGCACCCCGCCCACGCCGATGGGCGCCCCGCCGGGGATGTCCAGCAGCTCACCGCGGCCGTCGGAGCCGGCCAGCACCGGCGGGATGTGCCCGGCGTTGGCGATGGACAGGGTGCGGTGGATCGGGTCGTAGACGGCGTAGACGCAGGTCGCGAGGTGCTCGGAGCTCAGCCGGTGGGCGAGGTTGTCCAGATGCCGCAGCAGCTGCGCGGGCGGCAGGTCCAGCGCGGCCATCGTGATCACGGCGGTGCGGAACTGCCCCATCACGGCCGCCGCCTGGAGCCCGTGCCCCATCACGTCGCCCACGATCAGCGCGACCCGGCCCCCGGGAAGCTGGATGGCGTCGAACCAGTCGCCGCCGACCTGCGCCTGCCGGTCGCCGGGCATGTAGTGGTGGGCGATGCGCACGCCCGGGATGCGCGGCGGACGGGTGGGCATCATCGACCGCTGCAGCGTCGCAGCGGCCTGCGACTCCTGGCGGTGCAGCCTGGCGTTGTCCAGGTGGACCGCGCCGCTGGCGGCGAGTTCGGTGGCGGTGACGACGTCCCGGCTGTCGAAGGGCCGTCGCCCCGGGCCGCGCAGGAAGCCGATCCGCCCGAGCACCGTGCCGCGCGCGGTCAGCGGCGCCACCACCAGCGAGCAGCCGGCCAGCAGCGGGCCGAGCGCCGGTACGCCGAGGTCCTGCGCCACCCCGGGCGCTATCGCCGGGTCGACCACCGGCACCAGGACGGTCTCGCCGCGGCCGCCCGGCACGACGGCGTCGGCGGGCAGGGTGATCAGTTCGTCCTCGGGCAGCGCCGCGTCCCAGCGGGGGCGCGGCTCGCCGTACACCGCGGCCACCCGGCGGATCAGCACCGTGCCGGCCGAACGGCCCTCGGTACGCGGCTCACCGTCCGAGAAGAGGTGGTCGACGACGAGGACGGCAGCCGAGTCGGCGAACCGGGGAACGGTGACCGCGCACAGCTCACGGGCCGTGGTGTGCAGGTCGAGGGTGGAGCCCACCATCGCGCCGGCCGCCCGCAGCAGGGCGAGCTGCTCGTCCAGGGCGTGGCCCGCGGCCGGATGGCCGGCACCGCCCCGGGTGTCGGCGTGCTCCTGGGGCGCGGGCCCGGCGGCGGGGCGTCCCGGGTGGGCCGCGCCGTCCGCGCCCCCAGGGGGCGGACGCGTCCGGTGGGCCGGGCGCCGCCGGGGGCGGCAGCGGCGGCGGTACTGCCGTCAGGGCGGACGCGGCCGACAGGTCGCCCGCATGAGGGGCGGGCCCCGCGGCGGCGGGCGGGGGCGCGGTCTCCTGGGGGCGGGGCGGTCGCGGCGCGGCCCGGCGAGGAGTTCACGCGTCACGGGCCGCACGGTGCCGGGGACCGGCCCGGGGCGGTCGTGCGGCAGCACCGGCAGCCGGATTCCGCCCTCGACGTCGAGCGAGGGGTGGCCCAGGGCGGCGATCCGGCGGACGAGGCGGTCCCGGCGCCCGGGGCTCGTCCCCGGCAGCACACCGGCGAGCAGCGCGGTCGGCGGCCCACCGGCGATCGGGGCGGCGGCCGCGCTGCCCGCCCGTGGCGGCTCGGCGGGCGGTCGGGTGGACGACCCGGTGGGCGTCTCGGTGGACGACGTGGCGGGTGCCGGTGATTCCGCCGATTCCGGCGATTCCGGCGGCTCTGTTGGCTCCGGTGGCTCCGCGGGCGGTTCGAACACCGCCCGCACCGCGATGTCCTGGCGCTGCGGCCCCTCCGCCAGGTAGGGGAGCAGCCGGCCGCCCATGGCGATCCGCAGCCCGCCGGTGCGCAGCGGCTTGGCGTGGGCGGCGAAGGCCAGCAGGCTGTGGCCGGCGGGTTCGACCAGCCGGTACGCCCACCACAGCACGTCCTTGAGGACGCCGTCGCGGTCGGTGGCGGCCAGGGCGCCCGCCCACGAGGGCTGGGCCAGCTCGTCCAGCAGGTCCAGGGGGTCGTGGCGCGGAGAGGCCGACCGCGCCGCGCCGGCACCTCCGGACGGTCGGCCGGTGGTCAGCAGCCCGGAGGCGCGGTGGCCGAAGACGTTCTCCCAGCGGTGGCCGAAGAGCTCCTCGGCGCCGCGCCCCCAGTAGGAGATCCGGCCGTCGGGGTCCACGCACAGGACGGCCAGCCGCACCAGGGCGGTGATCCCGGTGGCGGAGCCGGGGGCGGGCCGGGTCCCCGGCAGCCGTACGGCGGGCGGCCGGGACGGCACCGGCGCGGATGGCGCGGCCGCCGGGCCGGCGGGTGCGCCCGTCCGTACGGCGGCCGCCCCCTCGGCGGCCCCGGTGGGCACGGCGCTTCCGGCGCTTCCGGTGGGTACGGCGGCGCGGGCAGGCGGCGGCCCGGGCATCGCGGCAGCCGGCGCGGCGGGCACCGCGGGCTGGGCAGGCGGTGGCCCGGCGGGTGCCGGTGCTCCGGGCCCGGACGCGACCCGCGCCCCGCCGGTCGGGCGGGGACCGCGGACGGCGGGCGGCTCGGCGGGGCTGTCGGCGTGGTGATCCTGGTCGGTGGCGGAGTGCTGCCGGAAGGTCTCGTCCAACGTCATGCACCTGAGGGTTCGGCGCCGATGGTTCGTGTGCCCTCCAGGCAAGCACGAATCTTTGGGCAAAGTGCGTCGAACGCGTGGATTGCCCCTCCACCGTGGGACGCTGACGGCCCGTCCGGTGGTCAACTGGCGCGCCGGGCGGCCGCGTCAGGTGCACACCGGCGCGGTACGGGGACGGTACGGCGCGGTACGGGGACGATGCGGGGCGGTACGGGGACGATGCGGCGCGGTACGGGGACGATGCGGCGCGGTACGGGGACGGTACGGAAGGGGCGGGCAGTGCGCATCGGACGAGCGGGCCGGAGAGGGACGGGCGCGGCAGGGTGCGCCTCGCCGCGGCCGACGGGGCGCGCTCTGCCGCCGAGGCGCCGCCGACCCGCCGTGCGGGACCGTGGGAAAGCCGCCCCGACCTCAGCGGGCACTAGGCTGTCCGAGTGACCAACAGCTCCGGAACCGGGCCCTCCTCCGCTTCCGCCGCCGCCTCCGAGCCGCTCTCCGCGGGCAACGAGAGGCTCGCCAAGGCGGTGCGGGCGGCTGAGCAGGCGTTGATCGAGTTCGAGATCGCGGTGGAGACCTTCCGGGTCGAGGTGGAGAACTTCTCCCGGCTGCACCACCAGCGGTTGGGCCCGATGTACGCCCGGCTCGACGAGCTGGACGCGCTCATCGCGGAGGCGGTGGCCGCCCACAGCGGTGATCGCGCCGACATCGAGCGGGCCTGGGAGGCGCGGGCGCTGGTGATGCCGATGCCGGGCGTCGAAGAGCTGTTCGACGGCCTGCTCGGTGCCGACGGCGTACGCCCCGTCGAGGACCCCGACCCGCCGCGCCGGGTGCGCCCCGGCAAGGAGGCCCAGCGGCTCTACCGCGAGCTGGCTCGCAAGGCCCACCCCGATCTCGCGCAGGACGAGGCGGAGAAGGAGCGCCGCAGCGCCTTCATCGCCCGGGTGAACGAGGCGTACGCCCACGCCGACGAGGACGCCCTGTGCGCTCTGGTCGCCGAGTGGGAGGCGGGGCCGCCCTCCGAGGAGCAGCTGCCGGACGAGGCCGAGGTGCTGTACGCCCGCCTGGAGTGGCTGGCCGAGCGCAAGGAGCGGCTGGCCGCCGCGGTGGCCGAGCTGGACGAGAGCGCGATCGGCCAGATGATGAAGCTGGCCCCGGAGGACCCGGACGGCCTGCTCAACGAGATCGCGGAGCAGCTCCTCACCCAGGTCTCGCGGCGCGAGGCCCGCCTGGCGGAGCTGGTCCGCGGCGGCCCGGGGGCCTGACCGGACTCCTGGCGGAGCCCCGACGACCGCTGGAACCCGAGCGGTGGCCTGACGGGGCTCCGGCTGGTGGTGCCGTCGCCGTCGGTGGTGCCGTCGGTGACAGCGTCGGTGGTGCCGTCGGTGACAGCGACGGCGGTGCCGGCGGTGTCGTCGGCGTCGGGCGCCGGGCACGGGCGTCGCGGGGGCGCCGGTCTTCCGGGTACGCGGCGGTGCTGAGGTACGTTTGCACGGATGCCCGAGGTGGTCGGCGCCGGCCGCGCCCGCTCGGCGCGGAGCCGTGGCGCCCCGCTCCGGTTCGGGCTCCCGTCCTTGCCGCACTTCCCAGGAGGCCGCACCCGATGTTCCACTCCCAGCTGCCCTCGGTGGACGCCGCCTCGGTGCCCCTCGACGCCTTCCTGCTCGACGTGCGCGAGCCCGAGGAGTGGGCCGCCGGGCACGCCGACGGTGCCGTGCACATCCCGATGGGCGAGGTCGTGGCGCGCATGGCCGAGCTGCCCGAGGACGGCCGGGTGCACGTGGTGTGCCGGGCGGGCGGCCGATCCGCCCAGGTCGCCCAGTACCTGATCGCCCAGGGCGTGGACGCGGTCAACGTCGACGGCGGCATGCTCGACTGGGAGGCCGTCGGCCGTCCCCTCGTCGCCGACGGCTCCGCCGGGGACCCCTACGTCCTCTGACGTCTCGCTCGCTTACGTCTCCCCCGCTTCGGGCCCCCGCTCCTTCCCGCTTCCGGACCGGGGGCCCGGCTCTTTCCCGTACCCTCCGCGGCCCGCGACCGGGCAGCCGTCCGGTACGGAGCCGCTACCGGGCCTCTCCCGCGCCCGTACGCCAACCACCAGCCCGCGCCGGGCCCGCACCCGGGCCGGTACTCAGCCCTCGCCGGGCCCGCGCGGAGCCGCACTGAACGTCCGCTGAACACGGCCTGAACGCCTCCCAGGACAGCCGGGCGCCGCTCCTTCCCGCCCCACCCGGCCTGCGACGCGCGGGCGGGACGGGCCTGCGGCGGGCGGGGCCGGTCCGCGCGCCGGACCGGGCAGATGCCGCCAAGGCACTCATGTGTGCGACAGCGAGTGGGTAGTGTCGCCGCGGAACCCTGTCAGGAGCGTGACGGGTGCGTGTCGGGCGGTAGCCGGGCACCGTGAGAGCGGAGAGACGATGGAGCCGAGGGAGGGGCCGCCGCCCAGCGCGTCGGTGCTGTCGCTGCCCGGACGGATAGTCGTGGCGCTGACGGTGGGCGCGGTGGCCGTCGGTGTGCTGTTCCACCTGGGGATGGTGTTCCTGTACGTCGCACCGTCGAACACGCTCACCAAGGAGCACGCCACCGCCGTCAACGACTACATCTACCCGGAGTTCGAACAGAACTGGAAGCTGTTCGCGCCGGACCCGCTCCAGCAGAACGTCCACATCGAGGCGCGCGCCCAGGTGGCCGCGGCCGACGGCGGCCAGCAGACCACCGGCTGGGTGGACCTCACGGCGGCGGACGTCTCGGCGATGCGGCACAACCCGCTGCCGAGCCACGTGAACCAGAACGAGCTGCGCCGCGCCTGGGGCTACTACACCGACACCCACAACGACCAGGAGCAGGCCACGGCCGGGCAGGGCAGCCAGCTGAGCGCCGACTACCTCCAGCGGATCGTGCGGGACCGGTTCGGCAGCCACCTCGACGGCGGGACCGTGGTGCGGGTGCAGGTGCGCTGCGCCACCACGCCGGTGCCGCAGCCCTCGTGGGTCGCCGGCGCCTCCGCCACCACCACGCAGTTCCGGGTGCTGCCCTGGTGGGTCGTGGGCACCGGGTCCTCCCCGGTGGGAGCCTCCTCGTGAGCGCGTCGCACGGCCACGCCGGCCGACCCCCGGAGAACCCGCTCCCCGGAGCCGCCGCCGCGCTGGACCGCGCGGTGAGCCGCGGCCTGGCCGCTGTCACCGGGGGTGCCCTGGGCCGCTACCAGAGCGCCGTGGTGCGCATCGGCATGGCGTCGACCTGGCTGCTGTTCCTGCTCCGGGAGTTCCCGCACCGCGACCAGCTCTACGGGCCGGGCAGCGCCTGGGGACCGGACCTGGCCAAGTCGCTGATCGCCGGCAACCACGCCTTCACCGTGCTGCTGTGGAACGACGGCCGCGGCTGGTTCGAGCTGTGCTACGCCCTCGCCGTCGCGGCCAGCGCCACGCTGCTGCTCGGCTGGCGCACCCGCACCTCGGCGCTGATGTTCATGATCGGCGTGCTCTCGCTGCAGAACCGCAGCGTCTTCATGGGGGACGGCGGCGACAACGTCGTCCACATCATGGCGATCTACCTCGCCTTCACCCGGTGCGGCCAGGTGTGGTCGCTGGACAGCCGGCGCGCCCGGCGGCGGGCGGAGGCGTCCGCCGCAGCCGCCGACCCGGCAGACCTGGCAGCCCCGGCCGACCCGGCACACGCGTCCGGGGCGGCCGTGGCCGAGCCGGCCGACCCGGTCGGGATCGCGCTGTGGGTGGTGCTGGGCGGTGCCCTGGTGGCGGCGACGCTCGCCGGACGGCTGTCCACCGGCTGGGGGCTGGTCTTCTGGGGCTGCCTGGCCGGGCAACTGCTGTGGTGGGCGGTCCGCCGCTACGCTCCCGGCGAGCCGCGCACCGTCATGGACATCATGGGCAACGTCGTGCACAACGGCGCCATGCTGGTGCTCGCCGCCGAGGTGTGCCTGGTCTACTCCACGGCCGGCTGGTACAAGATCCAGGGCAGCCGGTGGCAGGACGGCACCGCGCTCTACTACCCGCTGCACCTGGACGACTTCACCCCCTGGCCCGCGTTGTCGCACGCGCTGGCCGGCAACGGCGTGCTGGTCATGATCATCAGCTACGGCACGGTGATCGTGCAGGTCGCCTTCCCGTTCACCCTGTTCAACCGGCGGGTGAAGAACGTGCTGCTGGTCGGCATGATGCTGGAGCACGCCTCGATCGCGGTGGTGCTGGGGCTGCCGTTCTTCTCGCTGGCGATGATCGCGGCGGACGCCGTCTTCCTGCCCACCGGGTTCCTGCTCTGGCTGGGGTGGCGGCTGACCTCCCGCCCGGGCCGCGGCGCGGAGGCCCGGGCGCGCTCGCCGGGGTGCCGGGGCCGCGCCCGTCCGGCGACGGGGCAGCCGGGCCCGAGCCTGGGCCTGGGTCGGAGCTCGACCCCGTTCCCGGCCCGCCCGGGCACACCGCCCTCGACCCGGCGGACGGCACGCCGCCGCCCGGCCCGGCACCCGCCTGACCTGCGCGCTTCGGCGGCCTCCGCCGAGGTCTCCGGCCACGGCGCCCGCTCCGCGCCCGCTCCGCGCCCGCTCCGGACCCTGCTCCGGGCGGGCGCGGTGCCGCGCCGGCGGGCGCCTTAGGGTGGGCGGCGTGACGGAGGAAACGGGCGGTACGGGGACGCGGGGCACGGACGGCGGGTCGGCCGGGGCCGGTGCGGCGGATGCCGGGCGGGGTGCGGCCGGCGCCGCCTGGGACGTCGACGCGGTGGCCGCCCGGTGGCGGGCCGAGCAGCCCGGCACCGTGCTGCTCGACGGCTTCCACGCCCTCAAGCACGCCCTGCGCTTCGGCGCCGACGTCCGCCTGGCGGTGGCCGCCGACCGGGTGGCGGCGCTGCGGCTGGCCGAGGAGCTGGCTCCGGACCTCATGGGGCGGCTCGGCGCGGAGCTGGCCGAGGTGGGTGCCGCGGGGCTGCGGCAGCTGGTGCCCCGGCCGCACCCGACCGGGGTGGCCGCCCTCGCCACGCCCCCGGATCGGGCCGCCCACCTGGACGTCCTGGTGCGGCAGCCCCGGCAGGCCCCGGTGGTGGTGCTGGACAGCCCGCGCAACCTCGGCAACGTGGGGGCCGTCGTCCGCCTCGTCGCCGGCTTCGGGGCCACGGGCCTGGTGACCACCGGCGACCTCGACCCCTGGCACCCCAACGCGGTGCGCTCCGGCGCCGGACTGCACTGGGCGACCGCGGTGGCGCGGGTGGAGAGCGGCGAGCTGCCGCCCGGCCCGCTCCTCGTCCTCGACCCGGAGGGCGAGGACCTGCGCCGCACCGAACTGCCCGACGACGCGCTGCTCGTCTTCGGCTCCGAGCGGCACGGGGTCGACCCCGACCTGCGGGCCAAGGCCGACGCCCTGGTGTCGCTGCCGATGCGCGAACGCGTCTCCAGCTACAACCTGGCCACCAGCGTGGGCATGGCGCTCTACCACTGGACGGCCACCTCCCGCTCCCCCCGGGTCCCTGGCGGACCTCTCCTCTGACCTCAGCCGATCGCGCTCCCGGGCACAGCCGACTTCAGCCCATCGCGGTCGTCCTCAGCCGACTTCAGCCGAACGCAGTCGACCTCGGCTGACCTCGTCCCACCTCAGGCGGCCTCGGCGGCCGGGCGGCTGGCGGCCGGGGGCGCCGGAGGACGGCCGCCGTCCCCGTGGGTGCGGAAGGCCCGGTGGGGCGGGGCGACGGTCCTCGGCGGCGGCCGGCACCGTCCGCCGCCGACCACCACCGGGGCCCATCCGCCGTCACCCGACTGGTCAGCCGTCACCCGGGACGGTCGGCCGCCGCCCGGGATAGCGGCGGGAAGCGGGAGTCACGCGGGTCTGCGCACCTCCACCGTCCGGAAGCGGCTCGCGACGAAGGCGGCGTCGCAGAGGGCCGCGTTGGCCGCGGGGTTGCCGCCGGAACCGTGGAAGTCGGAGAACGCGGCGGTCTGGTTGACGAAGACGCCGCCGGTGAGGTTCAGGGAGAGCTGCGCGCACTCCTCGAAGCAGACCTCCTCAAGGCGCCGCTCCACCTCGGGCGACGTGGTGTACCCGGAGACGGTCATCGCGCCCTTCTCCCGGACGGTATGCCGCAGCAGTTCCAGGGCGGCCTCCGTGGAGTCCACGGCGACGGCGAAGGAGACCGGGCCGAAGCACTCGGACAGGAAGGCCGATCCGGCGTCAGGCGCCGCGCTGTCCAGGGCGATCAGGGCGGGGGTGCGTACCACGGCCTCCGGGAACTCCGGGTTGGTGACCGCCCGGGAGGCGAGCGCCACCTCGCCCAGCTCTGCGGCGGCCTCCAGCCGTGCCTTGACGTCCGGGTTGACGAGGGCGCCGAGCAGGGCGGCGGCCCGCGCGTCCTCGCCGAGCAGGCCCTCCACGGCGGCCGCGAGGTCCGCCACGACCTCGGTGAAGGCCCGCTTGCCCTGGTCGGTGCCGATGCCCTCCCGGGGGATCAGCAGGTTCTGCGGGGTGGTGCACATCTGGCCGCTGTAGAGCGACAGCGAGAAGGCGAGGTTGGCGAGCATGCCGCGGTAGTCGTCGGTGGAGTCGATGACGACGGTGTTGACGCCGGCCTTCTCGGTGAAGACCTGCGCCTGCCGGGCGTTCTGCTCCAGCCAGTCGCCGAAGGCGGTCGAGCCGGTGTAGTCGATCAGGCGCACCTCGGGCCGCAGTGCCAGCACCTTCGCCAGACCCTCTCCGGGACGCTCGACCGCCAGGCACACGAGGTCCGGTGGGAACCCGGCCTCGGCCAGCACCTCGCGGGCGGCGGCCACGGTGAGCGCCAGCGGCAGCACCGCCCGCGGGTGCGGCTTGACCAGCACCGCGTTCCCGGTGGCCAGCGAGGCGAACAGGCCCGGGTAGCCGTTCCAGGTCGGGAAGGTGTTGCACCCGACGACCAGTCCGATGCCGCGCGGCACCGGCGTGAAGGTCTTGCGCAGCTCCAGCGGCTCCCGCTTGCCCTGCGGCTTCGTCCACTCCGCCTCCGGCGGAGTCCGCGTCTGCTCGGCGAACGCGTACGCCACCGCCTCCAGGCCGCGGTCCTGGGCGTGCGGGCCGCCGGCCTGGAAGGCCATGGTGAACGCCTGGCCGGTGGTGTGCATGACGGCGTGGGCGAACTCGTGGGTCCGGGCGTTGATCCGGGCGAGGATCTCCACGCACACCAGCGCCCGGGTCAGCGGCCCCGCCTCCCGCCACCGGGGCATGGCGGCCCGCATCGCCGGCAGCAGCGCGTCCGGGTCCGCGTGCGGGTACTCGACGCCGAGGTCGATCCCGTAGGGCGAGCGCTCGGAGCCTGTCCACCCGTCCGTGCCGGGCTGGTCGAGCGGGAAGCGGTGGCCGAGCAGTGCCTGGAAGGCGGCATGCCCGGCCTCGGCTTCCGGGTACGCCTTGGGGTGCTCCGGGTGCGGCGACCAGAACGCGCGGGTCCTGGCGGCCTCCAGCGCCTGGTCGAGCGTGCCGCGGTGGCGCTCGGCAAGGACCGTGGGGGACAGGTCGACGGACATGGGACCAACTCCTCGTCGAGCTGGGCTGCTGGCAGGGACATCGCTACATTAACCGAATGTTCGGTCGGTCAGCGGGTCGCCGTCCCCAACCTGTGGATAACTTCGCGCGACCTGCTCGGCCTGCCGGTGCGGGGCGTGCTTCGGACCGTCGGGCGGGGGACGGAGGGAAGGAGGGACGCGGGCGGTCCGCGCCGCGCGGGGCCGCGGGGGGACGGCGAAATGCCCTGAAGAAACGAATAATCCCAAGAGCTGAAGACTCGAAGCGCCAGAAGAACCCGAAGCAGTGGAAGAACTCAACGCGCCAGAAGAACCCGAAGCAGTGGAAGAACCCGCAGGACCCCCAGGAATCACGAGGGCGACGAGGAGCCGACGTGACCGCAGTGGACCGCAACCGCACCGTCGCCGTCGTGGGCGCCGGCACCATGGGTCAGGGCATCGCCCAGGTGGCGCTGCTCGCCGGCCACCCCGTGCTGCTGTACGACGCAGCGCCCGGCCAGGCGGCCGCGGCCGTCGACGCCGTCACCGGGCGGCTGGACCGGCTGGTGGCGAAGGGCCGGCTCGGCGCGTCGGAGCACCGCGAGGCGGTGGCCCGGCTGCGCGCGGCGGAGGGGCTCGCGGAACTGTCCGGCGCGGGGCTGGCCGTGGAGGCCGTGGTGGAGGACCTGGACGTCAAGCGGCGGCTGTTCGCCGCGCTGGAGGAGGTGGTCGGCGAGGACTGCCCGCTGGCCACGAACACCTCCTCGCTGCCGGTGACCGCCGTGGCCGCCGGGTTGCACCGCCCGGGCCGGCTCGTGGGCATGCACTTCTTCAACCCGGCGCCGCTGCTCCCGCTGGTGGAGGTGGTCTCGGGCGCCGAGGGCGAGCCGGCCGCCGCCCAGACCGTGCACGACACCGCGGCCGCCTGGGGCAAGACACCCGTCCTCTGCACCGACACCCCGGGGTTCCTGGTCAACCGGCTGGCCCGCCCGTTCTACGCCGAGGCGCTGCGGGTCTACGAGGAGCGGGCCGCCGACCCGGCCACCCTGGACGCGGTGCTGCGGGAGTGCGGCGGCTTCGCGATGGGCCCGTTCGAACTGACCGACCTGATCGGCCAGGACGTCAACGAGGCGGTGACCCGCTCGGTGTGGGAGGCGTTCGGCCGCGATCCCAAGTTCGGGCCCTCGCTGGCGCAGCGGCGCCTGGTGGAGGCCGGCCGGCTCGGCCGCAAGTCCGGCCGCGGCTGGTTCCCGTACGGGGGCGCCGAGGGCCGGGACGGCTCCGCGGTCCCCCAGACGGCCGAGCTCGTGCTGGCTCCGCCCCACGTCACGGTGGTCGGCCCGCTGGGGCCGGCCGCCGCGCTGCCGGGGCTCATCGAGCGGGCCGGCGTCGAGGTGCGCCGTGCGGAGGGCCCGGACGTGGTGGACGGGCAGGACGGGCAGGAGCTTCCGGACGTGCCGGACGGGCGGAGGGGGCCGCTCGGGCCGGACGCGGCGGCCTCCGGGGCGATTGTGCTGCCCGGCGGCACCTGCCTCCACCTGGCGGACGGGCGGCTCCCCGGGACGCCGGCCGTCCAGTTCGACCTGGCGCTGGACTACGCGAAGGCGTCGAGGATCGCCATCGCCCCCTCGGCGGGGGTGCACGCCGAGGCGGTGGCCCAGGCGACCGGGCTCTTCCAGGCCCTCGGCATGGCGGTCAGCGTGGTCCGGGACGTTCCCGGCCTGGTGGTGGCCCGCACGGTCGCGATGCTGGTGGACCTCGCCCTGGACGCCGTGGCCCGGGAGGTCGCCACGGCCCCCGACGTGGACACCGCGATGCGACTGGGCGTCAACTACCCCGTCGGCCCGCTGGAGTGGGGCGAGCGGATCTCGGCGGGCTACGTGTGCCGCCTCCTGGACGCCCTGCACTCCTGGTACCCCACCGGCCGCTATGCGCCCTGCCCGGAGCTGAGGCGGCGTGCGGCCGGGGCTGATGATGTGATCTCCTCATGACCATGTCGAAGCGCGACACCTATACGCCGGAGTCGCTGCTCGCGGTGGCCGTCCAGGTCTTCAACGAGCGCGGCTACGACGGCACCTCGATGGAGCACCTCTCCCAGGCGGCGGGCATCTCCAAGTCCTCGATCTACCACCATGTGCGGGGCAAGGAGGAGTTGCTGGACCGGGCGGTCGGGCGGGCCCTGGCCGGGCTCTTCGGCATCCTCGACGAGCCGGCGGCCCGCGAGGGCAGGGCCGTGGAGCGGCTGGAGCACGTCACCCGCCGTACCGCCGAGGTGCTGGTCGAGGAGCTGCCCTACGTGACGCTGCTGCTGCGGGTACGCGGCAACACGCGGACCGAGCGCACGGCCCTGGAGCGGCGCCGGGAGTTCGACCAGCGGGTGGCGGACCTTCTGGGCCAGGCCGTCCGAGAGGGCGACCTGCGCGCCGACGTGGACGCCCGGCTCGCCACCCGGCTGCTCTTCGGGATGATCAACTCCGTGGTGGAGTGGTACCGCCCCGGCCCGCGCGACGGCGACGGCGACGGAGCCGGGCCCGGCCAGGGGCTCGGAGAGGACGGCCACGGCCCACGGGAGGGCGAGCGGGTCGCCGACGCGGTGGTCCGGCTCGCCTTCGACGGGCTGCGCGTCCCCCGCCGGGCCGCCTGACCCGCTCCCAGGAGGCCGCAGGCTCGGGCTCCTGCCACAAAGGGCGCCCGGCCCCCGGGCCACCCGCCCGCCCGGACGGCTCAGCGCGGCTCCGGGTGGTCCCCCAGCACTGGCTCGTGCCTCTCCCGGGGAGGTCTGCCCCGCTCGCCGCCCTGGCACGGGCACGCGCCGCGTCGGCAGAAAACCCGAGCAGTCCAGGACGAGGGCTTCCGGGCGCCTTGCGACCGCCCGCGCCAGGACACCTCGCTACCGGCAAACGGTGCCGGTCACGGCACCAGGTCGGTCTCCTCGAAGACGAGCAGGGTGCGGCTGCTCAGCACCCCCTCGATCGCCTGGATGCGGGTGAGGACCAGCTCCCGCAGGCTGCGGTTGTCGACGGTGTGCGCCAGCAGCAGGACGTCGAAGTCGCCGCTGACCAGTGCGATGTGGACCACGCCCGGCAGCGTCACCAGCTGCTCGCGGACCCGCCGCCACGAGTTCTGGACGATCTTCAGCGTGATGTACGCCGACGTGCCGTGGCCGGCCCGCTCGTGGTCGACCCGGGCGCTGAAGCCGCGTACGACGCCGTCCTCGATGAGCCGGTTGATCCGCGCGTAGGCGTTGGCCCGGGAGACGTGGACCCGCTCGGCGACGGAGCGGACCGAGGCCCGGCCGTCCTCCTGGAGCAGCCGCAGTATCGCGTGGTCGACCCCGTCCAGCGGCCTGGTCCGGCCGTTCCCGCGCCCGTCGGCGTCCGGGCCGTCGGCCATCCGTTCGCTCGCCATCCCCCCACAGCTCCTTACCATGGACGATACGGCTCCATCTCAGGCCGGGCAGGACCGTTTGTCCACAGGCGGAAATCCCCCGTAGCCAAATTGCCTCCGGCGACCGAACAATCGGTTGGGAGGGCGCGATCCGCCCGCCCGACCCGAACCACAGGTCACCGACCACAAGGAGGTGCTCGCGATGACCGTGCTGGAGACCCCTGCCTGGCGTCCCCGTACCGACGCCGCGCCGCTGATGCCCGATCCCGAGCCGTTCCGGCTGCTGGGCACCCCGGAGGCCGCCGGGCTCGATCCCGCCCTGCTGCGGCGGGCGTACGGCGAGCTGGTGCGCGGCCGCCGCTACAACCGGCAGGCCACCGCCCTCACCCGGCAGGGGCGGCTGGCGGTGTACCCGTCCAGCACCGGTCAGGAGGCGTGCCAGGTCGCGGCGGCGCTGGCGCTGGGCCCGCGCGACTGGCTCTTCCCCAGCTACCGGGACACCCTCGCGGTCGTCGCGCGGGGGGTGGACCCGGTCGAGGCCCTGACGCTGCTGCGGGGCGACTGGCACTGCGGGTACGACCCGAAGCTCACCCGGACGGCTCCGCTGAGCACGCCGCTGTCCACCCAGCTGCCGCACGCGGTGGGCCTCGCCCACGCGGCCCGGATCAGCGGCGACGACGTGGTCGCCCTGGCCATGACGGGGGACGGCGGCACCAGCGAGGGCGACTTCCACGAGGCTCTGAACTTCGCGGCGGTCTGGCACGCGCCCGTCGTCTTCCTGGTGCAGAACAACGGCTTCGCGATCTCCGTACCGCTCGGCAAGCAGAGCGCCGCCCCCAGCCTGGCCCACAAGGCCGTCGGCTACGGCATGCCCGGCCGCCTGGTGGACGGCAACGACGTGGCCGCCGTCCACCGCGTCCTCACCGAAGCCGTCGAACGGGCCCGCGGCGGCGCAGGCCCCACCCTGGTCGAGGCGGTCACCTACCGGATGGACGCGCACACCAACGCCGACGACGCCACCCGCTACCGGGACGAGGAGGAGGTCGCGGCCTGGCGCGGCCATGACCCCGTCGACCTGCTGGAACGCGAGCTGGCCGGCCGCGGCCTGCTCGACGCGGAGCTGCGGCGGCGGGCCGCGGACGCGGCGGAGGCGTTCGCCGCCGACCTGCGGGAGCGGATGAGCGCCCCGGTGGAACCCGACCCGGCCGAGCTGTTCGCCCACGTCTACGCAGAGCCCACCCCGCAGCTGCGCCGGCAGGAGGCCCAGCTGCGGGCGGAGCTGGCCGCCGAGCGCGAGCAGGAGCACCACTGATGGCCGCCCACGCGACGGCCTCCGCGACCGCCCCGGCCGGCCCCGCGCCCGGCGCCGGGGGCCGCAAGCCCGCCACCATGGCACAGGCCCTCAACCAGGCGCTGCGCGACGCCATGGCCGCCGACGAGCGGGTGCACGTCATGGGCGAGGACGTCGGCACCCTCGGCGGCGTCTTCCGGATCACCGACGGACTGGCCCGCGAGTTCGGGGACACCCGCTGCACCGACACCCCGCTCGCCGAGGCCGGCATCCTCGGCGCCGCCGTCGGCATGGCCATGTACGGGCTGCGCCCGGTGGTCGAGATGCAGTTCGACGCCTTCGCCTACCCGGCCTTCGAGCAGTTGGTGAGCCACGTGGCCCGGATGCGCAACCGCACCCGGGGCGCGGTGCCGCTGCCGGTCACCATCCGCGTCCCGTACGGCGGCGGCATCGGCGGCGTCGAGCACCACAGCGACTCCTCCGAGGCGTACTACCTGCACACCCCGGGGCTGCACGTGGTCACCCCGGCCACCGTCGCCGACGCCTACGGGCTGCTGCGCGCCGCCATCGCCTCCGACGACCCGGTCGTCTTCCTGGAGCCCAAGCGGCTGTACTGGTCCAAGGCCGAGTGGTCGGCCCGGGAACCGGAGCCGGTGCCGCCGATCGGGCGGGCCCTGGTGCGCCGCGCCGGACGGTCGGCCACGCTGGTCAGCTACGGGCCCTCGGTGCCGGTCTGCCTGGAGGCGGCCGAGGCGGCCAGGGACGAGGGCTGGGATCTCGGGGTGGTGGACCTGCGCGGACTCGTCCCCTTCGACGAGGAGACGGTCGCCGACGCCGTGCGGGCCACCGGGCGGGCCGTGGTGGTCCACGAGTCGTCCGGGTTCGGGGGCGCCGGGGCGGAGATCGCCGCGCGGATCACCGAACGCTGCTTCCACCACCTCCAGGCGCCCGTGCTGCGCGTGGCCGGGTTCGACATCCCCTACCCGCCGCCGATGCTGGAGCGGCACCACCTGCCCGGCGTCGACCGCGTCCTGGACGCGGTCGCCCGTCTCCAGTGGGAGGAGGGCTGATGGCCGAGGTCAAGGAGTTCACGCTGCCGGACCTGGGTGAGGGCCTCACCGAGGCGGAGGTCGTGCGCTGGCTGGTGGAGGTCGGCGAAGTGGTGGCCGTGGACCAGCCCGTGGTCGAGGTCGAGACGGCCAAGGCGGTCGTCGAGGTGCCCTGCCCCTACGGCGGGGTCGTCACCGCCCGGTACGGCACGGAGGGCGAGACCGTGGCGGTCGGCCGCCCCCTGGTCACCGTGGCGGTCGGCCCCGCCGTCACCGCGCCCTCGGGTGCGGGCACCGCCGGGCCGGAGGAGGCCCGGGACGAGGCGTCGGGCAGCGTCCTTGTGGGCTACGGCACCGGCCCGGCGGCGCGGCGCAGACGGGCGCGGGTGCGGCCGGCGGCCGACGGTCGGGAGCCGGCGCCCCCGGGAGGGCCGGCCGCACCGGACCGCGCCGGGGAGCGGGGCCTCGCGGGACCGGTGGCCGTGATCTCGCCCCTGGTACGGCGACTTGCCCGGGAGCAGGGCCTCGACCTGCGCAGCCTGACGGGCACCGGTCCCGACGGCCTGATCCTGCGCGCCGACGTCGAGCGCGCCCTCGGAACGCACCCGGGCGCCGAGGCCGCCACCGCCTCCTCCGCCCTGGCCACTGACTCGACCACTGCCCCGGCCACTGCCCTGGCCACTGCCCCGGCCGCCGTGGCGGACGGCGCCGTCCGCGTACCGCTGCGCGGCATGTTGGGCGCCGCCGCCGAGAAGCTCGCGCGCAGCCGCCGGGAGATCCCGGACGCCACCTGCTGGGTGGACGCCGACGCCACGGAACTGCTGGCGGTACGGGCGGCGATGAACGCGCGGCATGCCGGAAACGCGCGGAACCCCCAGCGGGGCGGGGCCCCGGAGCCGGTGTCGGTGCTGGCGCTGCTGGCCCGGATCACCACGGCCGCGCTCGCCCGCCACCCCGAGCTGAACGCCACCGTGGACACCGGACGGGGCGAGGTGGTCCGGCTGCCCGCGGTGCACCTGGGCTTCGCCGCCCAGACCGATCGCGGCCTGGTGGTGCCGGTGCTGCGCGACGCCCACACGCTGACCACGGCCGCCCTCTCGGCCCGGCTGCGGGAGCTGACCGAGGCCGCCCGGACCGGCGCGCTCGCCCCCGCCGACCTCACCGGCGGCACGTTCACCCTCAACAACTACGGGGTGTTCGGCGTCGACGGCTCCACCCCGATCCTCAACCACCCGGAGGCGGGCATGCTCGGGGTCGGCCGGATCACCCCCAAACCGTGGGTGCGCCAGGGAGAACTGGCGGTCCGCCAGGTCGTCCAGCTCTCCCTCACCTTCGACCACCGGGTGTGCGACGGTGCGGTGGCCGGCGGCTTCCTGCGGTTCGTCGCCGACTGCGTGGAGGACCCGGCGGTGCTGCTCGCCGCCGTCTGAGCGGATACTCCCGGTATGGCGAGCGGCAGCGGTTCCGGGTCCGGCGGTGGTCCGTACCCCGGCGGTGGTCCGGAGTCGGGTGGCGGTTCGGAGCCGGGCGGCGAAGGGTACGCCGGCAGCGCTTCCGGGGCCGGCGGCGCTCCGGGGTCCGGCGGCTGCGGGTCGGCGGCCGGGAGCGCGGTGGTCCCGGCCGCCGATGTTCCGGACCCGTCGGGCGCGGGACCGGCGTACGACGTGGTGGTGCTGGCCGGCGGCGCGGCGCGGCGGCTGGGCGGCGCGGACAAGCCCGCGCTGGCGGTGGGCGGCCGGGCGCTGCTCGACCGGGTGCTCGCGGCCTGTGCGGGCGCGGCGGCGACGGTGGTGGTCGGGCCGCGCCGACCCACCGCCCGGCCCGTCCGCTGGGCCCGCGAGGAGCCGCCGGGCGGCGGCCCGCTGCCCGCGCTCGCCGCCGGGCTGGCCGAGCTGGACCGGCTGGGCGCCGGGTCCGGTACGGCCGTCCGCCCCGGCGTGGTGGTCGTGCTGGCCGCCGACCTCCCCTTCCTGACGTCCTCGACGGTGGCCGCCCTGGCCGGTACCGCGCTCCGGCCGCCCGGCACCGCGCTCCGGCCCGGTGGCGTTCGGCCGGACGGGCCGGACGGGCGGGACGGCGTCCTGCTCGTCGACGCCGCGGGCCGCGACCAGCCGCTCGCCGCCGCCTACCGGGTCGAGCCGCTGCGCCGGGAACTGGCCCTGCTGCGCGGCGAGCACGGAGGGCTGGCCGGGCTGCCTCTGCGGCTGCTGGTGGGGGAGCTGGCGGTCGGACGGCTCCCGGACCCTGGCGCCGAGGCGTTCGACTGCGACACCTGGGAGGACGTCGCCGCCGCCCGATCCCGGCTGGGCGACTGCGAGGGCGACGGCGAGGGCCCGGGCAGCGGGTGAGCGGCGAGGTGAGCGGTGAGGCGAGCGGGCACGGCGGTCTCACGGATCACGGTGCCGGGTCGGGGTGCCGCTGATGGGCCGTCACGGGGGTGAAGCGCCGTACGGGTGAGCGACAACGGGGGTGAGCCTGCGTGTCGCCGGGGCCCGGATCGGGGACGATGGACGGGTGCTGGATGAATGGATCGCAAGTGCCAAGCGGGAACTCGGGATCGAGCTGGACGTGGACACCGACCTGCTCCTGGACCTCGCCAAGGATGCGGCCCACGGCGTGGCGCGGCCGGCGGCCCCGCTGACGACGTTCCTCGTGGGATACGCGGCCGGTCGTGCGGGGGACCCCGAGGCGGTGCGCCGGGCGGCGGAGAAGGTGGCGGAGCTGGCCCGCGGGTGGGCCGAGCGAGAGGCTGCCACCGGCGCCGGTGCCGCGCCCGGCCGTGACGCGGAACCGGCGGGATGAGCCGCCCCGGCGCCGGTCCGCCCGCAGCGCCGGGCCCCGGCGGGCAGCGCGGCCACCAGGGCGTCGGCGGTGGGCCCGCCGACTCCGCCCGCGCTGCCGCCTCCACCCGCCGTGCCGACCCCGCCGACCCTGCCGACTCGGCATTCCCCGTCGAGCCGGACGACTGGGGCCTGGACGCCGTGCTCGGCCTGGCGGACCAGCGCCGGCGCGGCCCGGAACGCGTGGAAGACGCGGACCGTGCGGACCGTGCGGGTTCGCCCGGCGCGCGGGCCACCGACCGCGAGGCCGACGACTGCGGCCTGGACGACGCGCTGGCCCTGGCCGACCAGCGCCGCCGTCCTGTCGCGCCCGCGGTCCCCGCGGTCCCCCTCGGTCCCCGGCCAACGACCCGCTCGCCGTCGCCCTGCGCCACGGCACCGAGGAGGCCCGGGGCGACCGCCCGCCCGGCCGCCCCGGCGCCCCGCCGCCGGCCCGCGCTCCGGAGGCCGCCGACCCGTCTGTGGGCCTGTGGGACGAACCCGCTGACGGCCCGTCCGCCGCGCCCGCCCCCGCCCGGGAGCGCGCCGGGTACACCGGGTACGCCGAGTACAGCGAGTACGGCGGGCACACCGAGTACGGCGGGCGCGCCGAGTGCGCCGTGCCCGCCTCCGGCCGCGCCCGAGCGGCCGATCCCCAAGCCCCCTACCGCCGCCACGGCACCGGCGTCCCCGCGCCCGCCGACCGGTCCGCCGCCGGGGACGCGCGGGGCACTGGAGCGGCGCCCCGCCACGGCGCCGTGCCCTGGCACGAGGCCCGGCGGACGGCCCGCGCCGCCGCCCGACGGCTGGGCGAGCGCGTGGTACCGCTCGGCGACGAGGCGCTGGGCACCGCGCTGGCCCGGGGCCTGGCCGCGTTGACGGACCTGCCGTCGTTCGACTCCTCCGCGATGGACGGCTGGGCGGTCGCGGGCCCCGGTCCGTGGCTGCTGCGCGGCCGGGTGCTGGCGGGTCGGCAGCCGGCGCGGCCGGTGCTCGACGGGCACGCGGTGGAGATCGCGACCGGGGCCCCGCTGCCGCCGGGTACGACGGCCGTGGTGCGCAGCGAGCACGGCGTCGTCGAACGGCACACGGACGGCGACCGGCTGGCGATGGGCCCGGACCGCCTCGCGCCGGCGCCCGGCCAGGACACCCGCCCGCGCGGCCAGGAGTGCCGCCGCGGCGACGAACTGCTGCCGGCCGGCGCCCTCGTCACCCCGGCGGTGCTGGGCCTGGCGGCGGCGGCCGGCTACGACCAGCTCACCGTGGTGGCGCGGCCCCGGGTCGAGGTGCTGGTGGTCGGCGACGAGCTGATGGCCGCAGGGGTGCCCCGGGACGGCCGGGTGCGCGACGCGCTCGGTCCGCTGCTCCCCTCGTGGCTCCGTGCCCTGGGCGCGGAGGTCACCGGGGTGCGCCGGCTGCCGGACGACGCCGGTGCGCTGAGCGCGGCCGTCGCCGAGGCGGTCGCCGCGCGCGGCGCGCACGTCGTGGTGACCACGGGCGGTACGGCCGCCGGTCCGGTCGACCACCTGCGCGCGGTGTTGGCGCGGGAGGGCGCGCGGCTGCTGGTGGACGGGGTGGCCGTCCGGCCGGGCCATCCGATGCTGCTGGCCGCCCTCCCGCCCGCCGCTGGCGCCCCCGGGGCCCTGCTCGCGGGGCTGCCGGGCAACCCGCTGGCGGCGGTGGCGGGCGTGCTGACCCTGGTGGCGCCGCTGCTGCGGACCCTCGCCGGGCTCCCGGCACCCGCGCCGTACACCGCCCCGCTGACCGAGGCGCTGACGGGCCATCCGGTGGACACCCGGCTGGTGCCGGTGGTCTTCGACGACGACTCGGCGGCCCACCCGCTGCGGTTCACCGGGCCGGCCATGCTGCGCGGCCTGGCCGCCGCCGACGGCATGGCGGTGGTGCCGCCGGGCGGGGCGCGGGCCGGCGAGGAGGTGACCGTCCTCGATACCGGCCTGCTCGGGCCGGCCTGGGGCGGCCGGTGAGAGCCCCGCGCGTCCGGTGGAGGCGGGCGGAACGGGAAGCCCCGCGCGTCCGGTGGAGGCGGGCGGAACGGCGAGCCCGCCGGGACGGGACCCCGCCGCCGTACGACCGTCCGGCCGCGGCGGGCCCCCGGGTGGCGTTCCCGCACCCGCCCAGGGGGCCGCTGCGCCAGGTGGCCCGGCGGCTGCTGGTGGCGGTGCTGGTCCTCGTCGCGACGGTGGTGCTGGTGTGGGTCGACCGCGGCGGCTACCACGACGCGGCGGGCGGCTCCCTGTCCTTCGTGGACGCGCTCTACTACGCCACGGTGACGCTCTCCACCACCGGATACGGCGACATCACGCCGTACAGCACGGGCGCCCGGCTGATGAACGTCTTCCTGATCACCCCCTTGCGGGTGGTGTTCCTCATCATCCTGGTCGGCACCACCCTGGAGGTGCTGGCCGAACGCACCAGGGAGCAGTTCCGGCTCCGACGCTGGAGGAACGGCTTGTACGACCATGTGGTGATCGTCGGGTTCGGTACCAAGGGGCGGGCCGCGGCGAAGACGCTGACCGGCCACGGGGTGCGGCGCGGCCGGATCGTCGTCGTGGACCCCGACCCGAAGGCCGTGCACGCGGCGACCGACGAGGGGTACACCGGGGTGGCCGGCGACGGCACCCGCGAGGAGGTGCTGCTGCGCGCTGAGGTGGCCCGCGCCCGGCAGATCGTGGTCGCCACCCAGCGCGACGACACCGCCGTGCTGGTCACCCTGACGGCCCGCCAGCTCAACCGGGGCGCGCCCATCGTCGCCTCGGTGCGCGAGGAGGAGAACGCGCCGCTGCTGCGGCAGTCCGGCGCGACCTCGGTGATCACCAGCTCGGGAGCGGCCGGGCGGCTGCTCGGCCTGTCGATGATCAGCCCGAGCGCGGGCCGGGTCATGGACGACCTCATCAGCTACGGCAGCGGCTTCGACCTGGTGGAGCGGCCGGTGGACCACTCGGAGGTCGGCCGGGCGCCGCGCGAGCTGCGCGACCTGGTCGTCTCGGTGGTCCGCGGCCACCGCCTGCTGGACCACGACGACCCGGTGGCCACGCCGTTGGAGGCGACGGACCGGGTGATCGCGATCCACCGCTCCGGCCCCCACGAGGTCCGGTCGGCCTGAGCTTTCGGTGGGCCGCCCTGGGCCGCCCTGGGCCGCCCCGGGCCGTCTGGGCCGTCCTCAGCCGGCGGCCTTCGCCGTACCGGCCGGGGTGCGGGGAGGCACGGGACGCCGCCGCAGCGCGTCCCCGGCGCCCGCCGGCAGCCGCAGCGCCCCGGCGGCGGCGCCCAGCGCGCCCAGCGCGAGCAGCAGGAACGCGGTGCCGTAGGAGAGCGCGAGGGAGGTGTGGCCGAACAGGCCGTGGGTGAGCGGGCCGCCCAGCCGCAGCGCCACGCCGGCGGCGGCCACGCTCAGGCCGGCGGCGGTCTGGAAGACGGTGGCGTTGAGCGTGTTGGCGTCGCGCATCCGGTCGGCCGGCACGTCGGCGAAGGCCAGTGTGGAGTAGCCGGTGAGGCCGAGCGACCGGGCCGCGCCGCTGGCCACCGCGATGACGGCGATCAGCCACAGCGGGGTGCCGGCCGTCAGGAACGCGCACGCCGCCATCGTCCCGGCCAGCGCGACACCGGAGACGGCCAGCAGCGAGCGGTACCCGAAGCGGCCGAAGAGCCACCCCGTGGCGGGCTTGATGCCGATGTTGCCGACGAAGACGAAGAGCACCAGCGACCCCGAGCGCACGGCGCTCCACCCGAAGACCTCCTGGAAGAGCAGCGGCAGCAGGAACGGGACGGCGGCCACCGCGAGCCAGAACGACGTCCCGCCCCACACCGAGGAGCGGAAGGTGCGCACCTCCAGCGTCCCCAGGTCCACCAGCGGGCGGCGGGTGCGCCGCAGGTGCCGTACGGCGAGCACGAGCAGCACCGCCGACACCGCCGCGAAGCCGGCCGCCGGCCCCCACGCGGCGTCCTGGTCGGAGAGCAGGTGCCCGGTGTAGGTCAGGGTGCCCAGCCCGGCGGACGTCCACAGCACCCCCGGCCAGTCCAGCGTGCCCGCCCCGGCCGTCGGGCCGCCGTGGACCAGCCGCCAGGCGAACCCGAACGCGACCGCGCCCAGCGGCACGTTGACCAGGAACATCCACTGCCAGTCGGCGTAGGTGCTGATCACCCCGCCCAGCAGCGGCGCCGCCACCGGCGCCAGCAGCGCGGGCCACACCATGTAGGAGACGATCCGGGGGATGTCCGGCTTGGCGATCCCGGCCATCGCCGTCAGCCGGCCGACCGGCACCATCATCGCCCCGCCCGCGCCCTGCACCACCCGCAGCGCCACCAGGGTGCCCAGGTCGTGGGCGCAGGCGCAGGCCGCCGACGCCGCGGTGAACAGGACGATGGCGGAGAGGAAGACGGTCCGGGCGCCCAGCCGCGCGGTGAGCCAGCCGCTGAGCGGTATGAGCACGCCGAGGGTGAGCAGGTAGGCCGTGACGACCAGACCGATCGCCGTCGCCGAGACGCCCAGCGAGGCACCTATCTTCGGGGCGGCGGTGGAGACGATGGTGCCGTCGAGGTTCTCCATGAAGAAGCAGCCCGAGACCAGCAGGGCGACGGCGCGCTGCCGCGGGCTGATCCCTGGCGCGTGGTCATCGGACGGCGCGGACGGCGCGGACGGTCCGGCAGGCGGGGCGGGTACCGACGGTACCGACGGTGCGGACGGGCTCGACGGTACCGACGGCGCGGTCACGGGTGCGGACGGGGTCGTCAGGGCCGCTGCGGCAGCTGGGCTCGTCGTGTCGGGCTCGGTCATGTGTACACCCTGCAAGCAGGTGAGAGCTGATCACAAGATCCTCCTGGTCAAGGGACCTTTGCACGGGGTGCAACAGGACAGCGCCCGCACTGCCGGACCGGCCGCGTGCCACTGCCCCAAGGGAGGGTGTCGTCACCGGCGCGGCGGAGGTGACGAGCGCGGCGCCGTCGATCGCCCTCGTACATGGCCCGGCACGTCCGCCACGACACCGACCCGGCGCCGGCGGGACGGTGGTGACCGGCGGGACGGTGGTGACCGGCGGGACGGCCCTGTCGGGCCGCGGGAGGAGCGGGCGCCGGAGTAGCCTCGCGAAGCATGTACGCGATCACCATTCCTGAGCCCGGTGGCCCGGAGGCGCTGACCTGGGCGGAAGTAGCCGATCCGGTGGCGGGCGACGGCGAGGTCGTCGTCGAGGTCGCCGCGACCGCCGTCAACCGCGCCGACATCCTCCAGCGCCAGGGCTTCTACCCGCCCCCGCCGGGCGCGTCCCCCTACCCGGGGCTGGAGTGCTCCGGGCGGATCGCCGAGGTCGGCCCGGGGGTCACCGGGTGGGCGGTCGGCGACGAGGTGTGCGCGCTGCTCGCGGGCGGCGGCTACGCCCAGCGCGTCGCGGTGCCCGCCGGCCAGCTGCTGCCGGTGCCCGAGGGCGTCGGACTGGTCGAGGCGGCCGCGCTGCCGGAGGTGACGGCCACGGTCTGGTCCAACGTCTTCATGGTGGCCCATCTGCGGCCGGGCGAGACGCTGCTGGTGCACGGCGGGTCCAGCGGCATCGGGACGATGGCGGTGCAGCTCGGCAAGGCGGTCGGGGCGCGGGTGGCGGTCACCGCGGGCAGCGCGCGGAAGCTGGCCTTCTGCGCGGAACTGGGCGCCGACGTGCTCATCGACTACCGCGAGCAGGACTTCGTCGCGGAGGTCACCGCGGACGTGGTGCTCGACATCATGGGCGCGAAGTACCTGGCGCGGAACCTCGACGCCCTCGCGGTCAACGGCCGGCTGGTGGTCATCGGCATGCAGGGCGGCGCCCGCGCCGAACTCGACCTCGGCAAGCTGATGGCCAAGCGCGCCGCCGTGGCGGCGACCTCGCTGCGCAGCCGTCCGCTGGCGGAGAAGGCCGCCGTCATCGGCGCCGTCCGGGAGCACGTGTGGCCGCTGATCGCGGCGGGTACGGTGCGGCCGATCGTCGACCGCGTGCTGCCGCTGGCGGAGGCGGCACAGGCGCACCGCGTCCTGGAGTCCAGCGACCACATCGGCAAGGTCCTGCTCCAGGCCTGAACGCCTCGCCGGAAGGCCGCGCCTCGCGCGAAGGCCGCGCCTTCCCGGAGCACCCACACCTGAACGTCCTGCCCGGCCGTCCTGCCTGACGTCCTTGCCCGCATGTGTCCCTGCCCGCACTGTCCCTGCCCGACTCCCTCTGCCTGAACCGCCTGCCTGAACGTCCCCGCCGGCCTCGTCGCAGCCCCGTGGCAGGCCAAAGGGGCCGCCCGGGCCGCCGGGATGCCGCCCCTCGTGCTCCGTGTGACGCTTGACGTACACACGGTTGTCGCGAGGGAGGCGCTGGGCGTGCGGTGTCGGGAGGCGGGCAGGCGGGCGCGACTGCGGCGGGCGGCGGCCGGGACGGCGGTGGCCGCGGCGGCGCTGCTCGCGGCGGTCGGTCCCGGTCCCGGGGGCGCCGCCCCGCAGCACTCCGCGTTCCGGGGGACCCCTGCCGGCGGCCGGGCGGACGCCCGGCCTCGGGCCGCCGGAGCCGCGCCCGGGAACGGCCCGGCCGCCCCGGCCGGCAGGGCACCCCAGGCGGCACCCCAAGCCCCTTATGTCGCACCGCAAGCCCCCCACGGCGCGCCCCACATCCCTGACGTCGTGCCGCAAGCCGCTCCGGGAGCGGCCCCCGGCCGTCCGCCCCCGCTCCGGGCCGCCCGCAGCCTCCGCCGGGCGGGGCCGCGCCCTCCCCGGCCCGTCCGCAGGGCCCCGGCGTACCGCCCGCCCCCGGCCTGCCGCCGGGCGCCGCCGTGCCGTCGGCGCCGTCCAGGCCGGGCCCGACCCAGGTGCCCGGGCTGCCGGGCCTGCCCGCCGGCCCGCGGCCGACCACCGCGCCGGCCCGTCCGGTGGCCCCCGCCCGGCCCCACCCGCCCCGCCACGGGGGCGGCGCCAGGGCCGGGTACGCCGTCCACCGCGCCCGGCCACTCCGGTCGGCCCGTCCAGCCGGCCCAGCCTGGCGGCGCACACCCGCCCACACCCGGGAACGCGAAGCCGCCCCCGGCGTCCGCGAAGCCGCTCCCCACAGCCGGCGGGAACGGGAAGGCGCCGCCCGCGTCCGCGAAGCCGCCGCCCTCGGCCGCCCTGCCGGGCCGCCCGGCGCCGTCCCCCACGACCGGCCCGCTCCACTCCGGCCGTGCGCCCGTCCGCCCCGCGGAGCAGGGCTCCCGGAACCCGCTCCGGCCGCGCCCGCACCGGGACACGCGCCCGTTCCCGCCCGTTCCCGGGACCGGGCAGGCGGCCGGGAACGGCCTCGACAGCGGAGCCGTCGCAGGACAGGTGCCCGCACCGGTCGGCGCGGTCCCGCAGCCGACGGAGGCGACCGGGCAGGGTGGCGGCCCGCCGCCCCCCTCGGCCAGCGGCCACCAGATACGGCGGGTGCTGCCGCTGGGTGCGGGCATGCTGCTGGTCGGACTGGGACTGGGCTTCCTGGGACTGCGGCTGCGCCGGGGATGAGCCCATGGAGCGGACCGTTTCCGTACCGCCCCCCGTACCGCCCCCGAACCGTCCCCGCCCACCGTCCCCGTACTGGTCCCCGGACTGCCCGCGGACTGCCCCCCGGACCGTTCCGACCCGGGCTCCCGACCGGGCTCCCGATCGGGCCGCGTCGGACGGGTGCGCGACAATGGGGAAATGGAGATGCCCATGAACGAACGCTCGCCGGAGAACTCGCAGAAGCCGCAGGTCCTGGTCGTCGGAGCGGACGGTCTCGCGTTCGGCAGCGCGCCGGGCGAGGGCGCGGAGGGCGACGAGCCCCGCGAGGTCCCGGTCACGGAGATGGTCGAGCAGCCCGCGAAGGTCATGCGCATCGGGAGCATGATCAAGCAGCTCCTGGAGGAGGTCCGCGCGGCTCCTCTCGACGAGGCGAGCCGGGTCCGGCTGAAGGAGATCCACGCCAGCTCGGTCAAGGAGCTGGAGGCCGGTCTCGCGCCTGAACTCGTGGAGGAGCTGGAGCGGCTCTCGCTGCCCTTCACCGAGGACAAGGTGCCGAGCGAGGCCGAGCTGCGGATCGCCCAGGCCCAGCTGGTGGGCTGGCTCGAAGGGCTCTTCCACGGCATCCAGACCGCGCTGTTCGCCCAGCAGATGGCCGCCCGGGCGCAGTTGGAGCAGATGCGCCGCGCGCTGCCGCCCGGGGCGATCCCGCACGAGGACGACGTCCAGGGCCACCAGGGGCGTTCCGGCGGCCCCTACCTGTAGGACCGGCGGCCGCCGACGGCGGAGACGCGAGGGCCGGGCCGGCCGCGTACAGCACGCGGCCGGCCCGGCCCTTTCCCGTATGACGGGTCCTCCCGGGCGACGGCTCGGGCCGGGAACCGACGCGCGGCCCAAAGGGCTGGTGCCGCTCCCGGCAGGGTGTGCCCCGCTCGCCGCCCTTGCACGGCCCTCCGCCGCGTTGCCGTACCGGCCGAGCAGGCCCACTACGAGGCCGGTTCGGCGCCTTGCGGCCGACCGCACCAGGACATCTCGCCACCGGGCGAACCGTGCCGGTCGCGGCCCTAGACCACGACCGTTTCCTCAGCGACCACCACCGCCACCGTATTCATGTCGATGAACGTGCTCTCGTCCGGGTTCACCAGCTCCTTGTAGTTCTTGGACGCGAAGAAGGTGTTGTGGTCCGCCCAGTTCTCGAACCAGATCTCGGTGACGCCGTCGTACGCGGGGCTCGGATACCCCTCGGCGGGCACCGGGTGGGAGACGGTGTACTTCTTCACGTACTGCCGTGCTTCCGGAATGGAGGTGAACAGCGGGGCGTGGTGGTTCCGGTGATGGTCGACGAATTCCTCGAAGGTCATCCCGTCCACGCGGTTGATCATGTAAATGAACTTGATCACGGACTTCTCTCTTTCGTGCTCGCGGACGTGAGAGGCCGGCGGCCGGAGCCCGGCCGGTGGGCCGCTGGCCATGGGGTTAACCTAAACGCTGACATTGATGTCAAGGGCAAGTCGTCAAGGCCCGGTGCACACGAGGGGTTGGGATGCGGATAGGTGAGTTGTCCGCCCGCACGGGAGCGAGCCGTCGATCGCTGCGCTACTACGAGCAGCAGGGACTGCTGGCCAGTACGAGATCTCCCAGCGGCCAGCGGTGCTACGACGACGAGCACGTCCGACGGGTGGCGCTGATTCAGGTGTTTCTGGCGGCCGGCATGTCCAGCAGGACCATCGTGCGGCTGGTCCCCTGCATGACGGAGCCCGACATGAACAGAGCCACACAGGCCATGACCGCCATGAACGAGGAGCGAACCCGCCTTTCATCCACCATTGACGGCCTGGTCGCCGCCAGAGAAGCGCTTGATCACCTGATCAACGACAACCGCACCTTTCTGGCGAACCTGGCGGACGGCTAGCGCCGGGAGCGGCACTGGTGCCGGGAGGGCACCAGGCCGTCGGCCCGACCGGGTCCGCGTTCGGGTGTCCGTCCCGGCGGTGAGCCGTCCATGCCCGTCGGATCGGGCCACGCACGGTGGTTGGCCGTGCCGGCGGGCCGAGGAGGCTCAGCCGGCGCTCCTGCCGGTCGAGACCCAGATCGTGACCGGCCCGTTGGTCCTCGGGTCGTAGTCGTCCTCGTCCGCGGGGGACTGCGCCGTCACCGCGCCCTTGCCCCACAGCTGCTCGTCCATGGGCTTGATCGTGTACCTCCAGCCCGCGGCCTTCATGCAGGCCACCACGGAGTCCACGTAGATCGTCCGGAAGTTCGGCATCGTCATGATGTCGGGCCTGCCCGGGTTGATCAGGTCGTTGTGGGCATCGGTGCACTCCCGCGTCTCGATGGTGCGCGTCTGGTCGCCCGGCACGACGGTGCCGGTGGCCGTCGGCCGGGCCGGTGCCGAGGCGGGCCGCCGGGATGGCGCCGACGAGGCGGACGAGGTGGGCGAGGCGGACGGCGGCGGGGAGTTCGCCGGGTCCGCGACAGGGCCGCCGTCGCCGCTCTTCGCCACCACCAGCATCGCGATCAGCGCGACCACCGCCACCGCGGCCACCGCGGCCAGGATCAGGGGAGTGGACGAGCGGCCGCCCCCGGCCCCTCCGGCCCCGACGGCCACGGTGCCTGCGGCGGAACGGGGGTGTGCGGCACCGGGTACGCGGGAGCGTGCGGCGGGGTGTGCGGCACCGGGTAGCCGTAGGCGGACGGCGGTGGCGTCGTCGGGCCGAAGCCCTGCTGCGGCGGTGTCGGCGCGTACGGCGTCGGGAGCGGCGGCGGGGCGGGGGCGGGGTCGCGGCCGGCGGGACGGCCGCGGCGGCCCCCTCGCCCTGGCTGGTCACGGGCACGTCGCCGGCGGCCATGGGCGCGGCGCCGCTCCGGGTCGCGGCGAGCAGCCGGTCGACCTCGTCGTGCATGGCGTCGGCCGTCGGGAACCGCTCGGCGGGGTTCTTGCGCAGCGCGCGGCCGACCAGCGCGTCGACGGCCGGGCCGAGCGCCCGGTTGACCGCCGAGGGCGCCGGCGGCGCCTCCCGCACGTGCTGGTAGGCCATCCCCAGCGCCGAGTCCGCGTCGAACGGCGTCCGTCCGGTGAGCAGTTCGAAGAGCAGGCAGCCGACGGAGTACAGGTCGGAGCGCTCGTCCAGGCCGCGGCCCAGGGCCTGTTCGGGGGAGAGGTACTGCGGGGTGCCGACCACCACGCCGGTCTGCGTCATGGAGGTGACGCCGGACTGCATGGCGCGGGCGATGCCGAAGTCCATCACCTTCACCACACCGCGGCGGGTGACCATCACGTTGCCGGGCTTGATGTCGCGGTGCACCAGGCCCGTCTCGTGGCTGGCCGCGAGCGCGGCCAGCACGTCCCCGGTGATCTCCAGCGCCCGGTCGGCGGGCATGGCCCCGTACCGGGTGATGTCCGCGGCCAGGACGTCGCCCAGCGGCCGCCCCTCGACGTACTCCATGACGATGTACGGCACCGGGCGGCCGTCGAGGTGGTCCTCGCCGGAGTCGAAGACCGAGACGATGTTGGGGTGGTTGAGCTTGGCCACGGACTGCGCCTCGCGGCGGAAGCGCTCGCGGAAGGACTGCTCGGCGCCCAGGTCGGTGTGCAGGGTCTTGACGGCGACGGGGCGGTCCAGCACCGTGTCGTGCGCCAGGTGGACCGAGGCCATGCCGCCCTCACCGAGCAGGCCGCGCAGCAGGTAGCGACCGCCACCGACCGAGCGCCCCGTGTACCCGCTCTGTGCGGCGTCCCCACTCATCGGAACCGCTACCCCCTGAAGGTCCTCCGGGGGGGCACACATGACCCCCGAGTTCGCCCGCCAAGTCTGGCTCATCGCCTTGGCGCGTCAAGTTCGTCGACCGTCCCTTCACCTGACGCGCATCGTGCACGCACACACGGCGGTGACGTGCGGGTGCGAGGCGCCGGACGGGCGGGTACGGCGGGGCGGCCGGGAGGCGCGGAGGGGGTGCCGGGGGGTCCGGGCTGTGGATCACCGCTCTTCGGCGTGGGGAAAAGCGGTACGGTGGCGCATCGGAGGCGTGGCGTCGGGCAGGAGACCTGAGGCGGGCCGCCAGACCCGCGGGGGTGCCGTCCCGGCCCGGGAGCCCCGGGCACCCGGCCCCTGACGACTCGATGATCCCCACGACACGGCTCGATGATCCCCAAGACACGGACGGACGACGGCGAGGACTGATGGCCGACCCGAACGAGACCAGCGCCCCCACCGGCCCGGTGGGGACACCCGCGCCCTTCGGTGTCGGGTCCATGGTCGGTGACGGCCGCTACCGGCTGACCGGCAGGCTCGGCCGCGGTGGCATGGCCGAGGTGTTCGCCGCCGAGGACGTACGGCTCGGCCGCAGCGTGGCCGTCAAGCTGCTCCGCAGCGACCTGGCCGAGGACGCGGTGGCCAAGGCCCGGTTCGCCCGCGAGGCCCAGTCGGTGGCGGGGCTCAACCACCACGCCGTCGTGGCCGTCTACGACTCCGGCGAGGACCAGACCGCGAGCGGCCCCGTCCCCTACATGGTGATGGAGCTGGTCGAGGGGCGGACGATCAAGGAGCTGCTGACCGGGGCGACGCCGCCGCCGGCCGACCAGGCGCTGCTGATCGTCTCCGGCGTCCTGGAGGCCCTGGCCTACAGCCACCAACACGGCATCGTGCACCGCGACATCAAGCCCGCGAATGTGATCATCACCACAACGGGCGCGGTGAAGGTGATGGACTTCGGCATCGCCCGGGCTCTGCACGGCGCGTCGACCACCATGACGCAGACCGGCATGGTGATGGGCACCCCGCAGTACCTCTCCCCCGAGCAGGCCCTCGGCAAGACCGTCGACCACCGCAGCGACCTCTACGCCACCGGCTGCCTGCTGTACGAACTGCTCACGCTCCGGCCGCCGTTCGTCGGCGAGTCCCCGCTGTCCGTGGTCTACCAGCACGTCCAGGACGAGCCGGTGCCGCCGTCGCGGATGAGCGACCGGGTGCCGCCGGAGCTGGACGGCCTGGTGCTGCGCTCGCTCGCGAAGCAGCCCGACGACCGCTTCCAGAACGCCGAGGAGATGGGCGGGGTGGTCGGCTACGCCCACCAGGCGCTCACCCAGCGCGGCGGCTGGACCGGCGGCATGTGGAACACCGGCGCGGTGACCGCCGTGACGCCCACCGCCCCCACCCGGCCGGTCCAGAGCGCCGGGTACGGCTCCAACACCGGGTACGGCTCCGGTGGCGGATACGGCACCGGGTACGGCGGCGACGGGACCACCGGGACCGCCCCCGTGCCGCTGGCCGCGGGGAGCGGCACCGGCGGCGAGACCGGCTACGGCTACGGGGGCGCGCAGTCCTCGGGCGGCGGCGGTGGCGGCGGGCGGTGGCTGCGGCCGCTGCTCTTCGTGGCCGCGGCGGTGGTGGCCATCGCCCTCGGCGTCTACTTCGCGACCCAGGGCGGTGGCGGCGGGGCCACCCCGGCGAGCAGCACGACCGCGCCGTCCGTCACCCAGGGCCCGGACCAGCAGCCGTCCGACCAGCCCACCGACCAGCCGCCGGACACCGGCCAGTTCAGCGCGCCGCCCACGTACGACCAGAGCGACGCCCCGACCACGGCGCCCAGCGAGACCGCGTCGACGACCCCGAGCAGCACCGAGACGACCACCATGGCGCCCAGGCCGACGCACACCACGCCGACGGTCGCGCCCACCACGCCCACCCAGAAGGCCCCTCCCACGACCTCGGCGCCCGACCCGTCCGGCGGGGATTCGGCGGGCCAGGGCGGCACCGGTGGCAGCTCCGGCGGCTCGGACACCGCGGGGGCCGGCGACAGCGGGACCAGCGCCCCCGGGGGCGGCAACTGAGCCAGGCGGTGCCGGCACCGTCGGACCGCGCGAGCGGACCCGGCGGTGCCCTTCGCCAGCCGGGCCTGGGCAGGCGTGCGGCGGCCCGGCCCTTCGGTCGGTCGCTCGCTCGGTCGCTCGCTCGCTCGGCTCAGTCCGTGAACGCGTCGCGCACCATCGCGTACTCGCGGGTCCACCACACCGCGAGCGCCGCGGAGGCGGGAAAGAGCGGGTCGGGGCGCTTGTCGCTGCACTGGTAGCGCCAGTGCAGCATCCAGAAGTCGTTCAGCCGCTCCCACCAGACCCGGTGGACGGCCGCCGCGACCTCTCCGGCCGCCACCCCGGCCGCCCGCCGGTAGGCGCGCGCGTAAGCGCGGACCTTGGGCAGTTCGAGCCGGCCGTCCACCGGGTGCAGGAAGAAGATCACCGCGGCCCGTACCGCCTCCTCGGCGCGCGGCCGCACGCTCAGCCGGTCCCAGTCGACGATCGCGGTCGGTTCGTCGCCCCGGTAGAAGAGGTTGAGCGGGTGGAAGTCGCCGTGCACCCAGCCGCTGACACCCCCCTCCGCGGCCGGCGGGCGGCGGTGGGCGTGCCGCCGCAGCAGCGCGCGCCGTTCCAGCAGCCGGTACACGGCCAGCGCGTCGAAGGAGTCGTGCGGGCGGTGCCGACGGGCCAGGCCGAGCAGCTGGTCGATCTGGGCGTGGGTGCGTTCGGGGTCGGCGCTGGGGTGCCGCCCGGCCGGCGGCACCGGCTGGATGCGGGCCAGTCCGGTGTGGACCAGCCCCAGGAGGGTGCCCAGCCGCCGGGACTGCCCCTCCGACAGCTCGGTGCCCTCGCGGTGCCGGCCCTCGATCCACGGGAAGAGCGCGTAGCCCCAGCCGTCGGCCACGGTGACCGTCTCGCCCGAGCGGTCCGGCAGTGGCGCGGCCGCCGGCAGGCCGAGCCGGGCCAGCCGCCGGGTGGCGCGGTGCTGCCGGACGATCACCCGGGGGTCGGCGGTGTCCGCGGCCACGTAGTGCTTGAGGAAGTAGCAGCCCCTGGGAGTGGTGATCCGCCAACCCCGGTTCAGCAGCCCGCGTGGTACGGGTTCGCAGGTCAGCGGGGTTCCGATGTCGTAGCGGCGCAGGAGGGCGGTCAGCGCCGGCGGCCGCGGTGCCGTGCCCGTCACGCGGCTCAGCGTAGATCATCAACGGCACCCGCCCCCGCGGAGTGGCGCACCCCCCTCCGCTTCTGGTAATGGGGCTTCGTGAGCCGGGCGCACGCCCGCGCACCGAGCGGCGCGCCACCACGGCCGCGGCGCCAGGGCCGCGGCACCACGGCCGCGGCAGCGGAGTCCGCCGCGGTGCGCGGGCGCGGTGCCGCTGAGGACCCGGCGCGGGCCGCGCCGATTCCGGACGCGCCCCCGTCCGCTCCCCGTCCGCCCACCGTCCGCTCACCCTCCGCTCCCCGTCCGCCCCCCTCCGCTCCCCCTCTGCTCCCCGTCCGCCCCCCGCAGGTCCGCGCGCCGGGAGAGCCGTCCGGCGGGGGCGTTCACCTCCTTACGCGTGGTTCCGAATGGGGATACGGTGCGAGTGTCCCGGCGGTGGCCTGCGGGAACAGCGGAACTACTAGGAAATCCAACAAAACCGCAGGTCAGAAAGTTGCCCTCCGCCTACGCGCACGCCCGGGGTTATGGGTAACGTCTAGTCGCAGGCCATCGGCCGAGGCACTTTTGACGCCTGGCCCGGCCATGCCGCACACACCCCGTGCGACACGTCGGGCAGGTGAGCCGCACTGGACTCCCGGCGGATCCCGGGGGCCGGACAGACGGAGGAGCGAACGTGAGCGTGAAGAGCACTGCCGCTGGGAGGACCCCTGCCAAGGGCAGCGGGAGTACCGCCCGTGGCGGCGCGAAGCGCCGTGGCGGCCAGCCCGGGCTCGTGCAGCTGCTGACCCCGGAGGGCGAGCGGGTCGAGCACGCCGAGTACTCCATCGACCTGACACCGGACGAGCTGCGCGGCCTGTACCGCGACATGGTGCTGACCCGGCGCTTCGACGCCGAGGCGATCACCCTGCAACGCCAGGGCGAGCTGGGCCTGTGGGCCTCGCTGCTGGGCCAGGAGGCGGCCCAGATCGGCTCCGGCCGGGCCACCCGTTCGGACGACTACATCTTCCCGACCTACCGTGAGCACGGTGTGGCCTGGACCCGCGACGTGGACCCGCTGAACCTGCTGGGCATGTTCCGCGGGGTCAACAACGGCGGCTGGGACCCGAACGAGAACAACTTCCACCTCTACACCATCGTGATCGGCGCGCAGACCCTGCACGCCACGGGCTACGCGATGGGCCTGGCGATGGACGGCGCGGACTCGGCGGTGATCGCCTACTTCGGCGACGGCGCCTCCAGCCAGGGCGACGTGGCGGAGTCCTTCACCTTCGCGTCGGTCTACAACGCGCCGGTGGTCTTCTTCTGCCAGAACAACCAGTGGGCGATCTCCGAGCCGACGGAGAAGCAGTCCCGGGTGCCGATCTACCAGCGCGCGGCCGGCTTCGGCTTCCCCGGCGTGCGGGTCGACGGCAACGACGTGCTCGCGGTGCTCGCGGTGACCCGGGCGGCGCTGGAGCACGCCCGCAGCGGGCAGGGCCCGATGCTGGTGGAGGCGTTCACCTACCGGATGGGCGCCCACACCACCACCGACGACCCGACCCGCTACCGCTCCGACGAGGAGCGCGAGGAGTGGGCCGCGAAGGACCCGATCGCCCGGCTGCGCAGCTACCTCGACAAGCAGGGCCTGGCCGACGAGGGCTACTACGCCGGCGTCGAGGCGGAGGCGGACGCGCTGGCCAAGCGGGTGCGCGACGGGGTGCGGGGGATGCCCGACCCGGAGCCGATGGCGATCTTCGAGCACGCCTACGCCGACGGCCACCCGCTCGTCGACGAGGAGCGCGCCCAGTACGCCGCCTACCGGGACTCCTTCGCCGACAGCGGCGACAGCGCCGACAACTCCGCCGCCGACGCCGGGAAGGTGCGCTGACATGTCGCAGACGGCAACCCAGATGACCATCGCCAAGGCCCTCAACGAGTCGCTGCGCACGGCGCTGGAGAACGACCCCAAGGTCCTGATGATGGGCGAGGACGTCGGCCGGCTCGGCGGCGTCTTCCGGATCACCGACGGGCTCCAGAAGGACTTCGGCGAGAACCGCGTCATCGACACCCCGCTCGCCGAGTCCGGGATCGTGGGCACCGCGATCGGCCTGGCGCTGCGCGGCTACCGTCCGGTGGTGGAGATCCAGTTCGACGGCTTCGTCTTCCCCGCCTACGACCAGATCGTCACGCAGATGGCGAAGATGCACGCCCGGGCGCTGGGCAAGATCAAGCTGCCCGTCGTGGTGCGCATCCCCTACGGCGGCGGCATCGGCGCGGTGGAGCACCACAGCGAGTCGCCCGAGGCGCTGTTCGCGCACGTGCCGGGGCTGAAGGTGGTCGGGCCGTCGAACCCCTCGGACGCGTACTGGATGCTCCAGCAGGCCATCGAGTGCGACGACCCGGTCATCTTCCTGGAGCCCAAGCGGCGCTACTGGGACAAGGGCCTGGTGGACGTCTCGGCGGTGCCGACCGCCCTGCACAAGGCGGTCGTGGCGCGTCCGGGCACCGACCTGACGCTGGCCGCGTACGGGCCGATGGTCAAGGTCTGCCTGGAGGCGGCGGCCGCGGCGGAGAACGAGGGCCGCAGCCTGGAGGTGGTCGACCTGCGCTCCATGTCGCCGATCGACTTCGACACCGTCCAGGAGTCGGTGGAGCGCACCCGGAGGCTGGTGGTCGTCCACGAGGCGCCCGTCTTCTACGGCTCCGGCGCGGAGATCGCCGCGCGGATCACCGAGCGCTGCTTCTACCACCTGGAGGCACCGGTGCTGAGGGTGGGCGGCTTCCACGCCCCCTACCCCCCGGCCCGCCTTGAGGAGGAGTTCCTGCCCGGCCTGGACCGCGTACTCGACGCCGTCGACCGCGCGCTGGCGTTCTGAGGAGAGGGTTGTGACGATCATGGCCGTGAGTTCGGAGCAGGCGCAGCGCTTCCGTGAGTTCAGGATGCCGGACGTCGGCGAGGGCCTGACCGAGGCGGAGATCCTCAAGTGGTTCGTCGGCGTCGGTGACACCGTCGCCGACGGGCAGGTCGTGTGCGAGGTGGAGACCGCCAAGGCGGCGGTCGAGCTGCCGATCCCGTTCGACGGGGTGGTGCGCGAGATCCGCTTCGCGGAGGGCACCACGGTGGACGTGGGGACGCCCATCATCGTGGTCGACGCGGGGGAGCAGGCGGGTGGCGCGGCCGCGCCGGCCGCCGCCGGTCCCGCGGTGGTTCCGGACGCCGTTCCCGCCGTTCCCGCCGTCGAGGCGGCACCGGCGGAGGAGAAGCCCGCCGCGCGGACGGCGGTGCTGGTCGGTTACGGGGTGGCGCCGTCCACGACGACCCGGCGGCCGCGCAAGCCGCAGGTGCCGGCGCCGGCCGCCCCGGTCCAGCCGGCGACCGAGGTGCCTCCGGTCCAGGCCCCGGTCGAGCCCGCTGCCCCGCAGGCGCCGGCCCAGCCGGCCGCCCCCGAGGACGGCCGGGACGGGGCGAGCCCGATGGTCTACAGCAGGCCGCTGGCCAAGCCGCCGGTGCGCAAGCTGGCCAAGGAACTGGGCATCGACCTGGCCACGGTGGCGCCCACCGGGCCGAACGGCGTCGTGACCCGCGAGGACATCCGCGCGGCCGCGGCCCCCCCGGCCCAGCTGCCGCCCGTCCTGGAGCCGGCCCCGCAGGGACGGGAGCGGGAGGTGCGGGTGCCGGTCAAGGGCGTCCGCAAGGCGACCGCGCAGGCCATGGTGGCCAGCGCCTTCACCGCGCCGCACGTCACCGAGTTCGTGACGTTCGACATCACCCGCACCATGAAGCTGGTCCAGGAGCTGCGGGCCGACCCGGCGTTCGCCGGGGTCAAGGTGAGCCCGCTGCTGCTGGTGGCCAAGGCGCTGCTGGTGGCGATCCGGCGCAACCCGGAGATCAACGCGGCCTGGGACGAGGCCAACCAGGAGATCGTCCACAAGTCCTACGTGAACCTCGGGATCGCGGCGGCCACCCCGCGCGGCCTGATCGTGCCCAACATCAAGGACGCGCAGGACAAGACGCTGCCGGAGCTGGCGGCGGCCCTCGGCGAGCTCGTCGGCACCGCGCGGGAGGGCCGTACGGCGCCGAACGCGATGCAGGGCGGTACCGTCACGATCACCAACGTCGGCGTCTTCGGCATCGACACCGGCACGCCCATCCTCAACCGGGGGGAGTCCGCGATCCTCGCCTTCGGCGCGGTCAAGCTCCAGCCCTGGGTGCACAAGGGCAAGGTGAAGCCGCGACAGGTGACGACGCTGGCGCTCTCCTTCGACCACCGGCTGGTCGACGGCGAGCTCGGCTCCAAGGTGCTCGGCGACGTCGCGGCGATCCTGGAGCAGCCCAAGCGGCTCCTCACCTGGGCCTGACGGCCTGAGCGCGCGGCCGGACCCTCCACCGGGTCCGGCCGGCTGACCAACCGAGTCGGCTGACCAACTGAGTCGGCTGACCGACCGGGCCGGCTGACCGACCGGGCCGGCTGACCGACGTGCCGACCGGCTGACCGACGTGCCGGCTGTCCCGGCACGTCGGTCGGCCCGGTCACCGGTCACTCGATCGGCTGAGGGCCCTGTGCCTTTTCCGACGCCCGGGACCCCGGTCGGCCGCAGCTCAGCGTGTTGTCCCGGGGTTCCGTCCCGTTTTGTGCTGCCATCGACCGTATGGCAGTTACTGTCTCCGTTGTGCTGCTTCTGCTGCTGCTGGCGAGCATGCAGATGCGCAACCGCGCCCTCAAGCCCAGCCACGCGATCACCTGCGTGCTGCTCGGCTTCTGCCTGGCTTCCTCCAGCCTGGCCCCCACCATCCAGTCCACGCTCACCTCGACGGCGTCCCTGGTCAGCACCATCCACCCGTGACCGGGGACGGTTGACTCCGGTTCGGGCTCGCTGAGGCCGCTGAGGCCGCTGAGTCCGGTCAGGCGCCGCTCAGGAGGCGGTCGGCGGCACCTGGGCGGTCGGCCCCAGGCCGGTGGCCGCGGCCGGCGGCGGCCGGAGAGGAAGGTGACCAGCGCGCCGACCGCACCGGCCAGCGCCACCAGGGCTCCCGCGCCGGCGACGGCGAGGTACGGCACCGCGGTCCCGTCGGAGACCACCCGGCCGCGGATGTCGGAGGCCGGCAGGGTGCCCGAGGACAGCTCCAGGTGCATGCGCGAGTCAACGGAGTCGGCGCGGTGGTCGCCCAGGAGGAAGACCCGGCCGGCCGGCACGGTGATGTCCACCGGAGTGAGCAGGTTGGACTGGCCCTGGGAGACGTAGGGTTCGTGCACCGTACGGCCGTTGATCCGCAGCGGGCCGGTGGTCGGAAGCACCACGTGGTCGCCGCCGACGCCGATCACCCGCATGAGGTGCATCTCGGGACGGCCCCACTCCGGGGCGGTCAGCAGGACGGCGTCGCCGCGGTGCGCACCGGCGCCCGACCCCTTCTGGATCGTGAGGTGCGAGCCCGGCGTGTAGGTGGGCGCCATGGACTGGCCCGGCTCGGTCACCTGCTCGAAGTCGCTCCGGAGCCGGATCAGACTGCCGGCCGCCACCAGTACGCCGACGAGGGCGACGACGAGCAGCAGCGCCACCCGCCCCCGCCGCACCGGCCGAGGCGCGACAGGTGGAGCCGGTGGCCACCCCGACGGCCCCCCGGGCGGCCCGAACGGCTGCCCTTCCGGTTGCCCGGCCGATCCCCGGAATTCGGACGGAGGTGTTTCCATGTTCATGTCCCCTCCCCGCCGCGCATCCTAGGGGACCGCGCCGACAGCCGTGTCCCCGGGCCGGACGGCCTGTCCGGCGGGATCGCGTCGGCCCGCCGCCAGAGATCAGCGCGGCTCCGGGCCCGGGGACTGTCGGCCGTTCGAGGCTGAGAGCGCCGCCCGCAGCCGCTCCGGGTGCCGCGTCGGTACGACCCAGGTCAGGCTCTCCTCGCCGGGCACCAGCACCCGGAAAGGCCGGCCGAACTCGTTGGGGAAGAACCACGCGGGCCGGGTGCGAGGGAAGCGACCCCAACCGCCGTCGAGTTCGATCACCAGGGCGGCCCGCATGAAGGGGGCGCTCAGCACGCCCAGCCGGCAGGCGGTCATCGTCCGAGGCTTGCCCCAGCGGTTGCTGAGGGTGAAGAACTCCGGCGCGCGCTTCAGCCGCTGGACGGTCGCCGGGTCGGTCGCCACCCGCAAGCTCCGTACTCCGGCCAGCGGACAGGCGAACAGCGCTCGGTTCTGCCGGGTTGCCCTGGGCGTCCGGCGGCCGGCCGCAGTCGAACGGACAGCTCCGATTTGCAGCTCACCGTCCGCGATCCGCACGCCGGTCGGCCAGTTGCGTTGGAGCATCACTCCGAAGCCCAGGGAACACAGGACGAACGCCGGAGCCGCGACCCCCCACAACGCGTCGCGACCTATGGCCACTCCCGCCACACAGGCGGCGGCCAGCACGCCGGGCAGCACCGCCCCCAGAACGACCAGCGGCCAGCGCAGGGCCACCCGGTCCTCGGCGTAGACCAATCCCGCGAACGGCGGGTCGAGTTCTGCGGCGGTCCGCTGCGACCGGTCCATCAGGATCGCCCGGCGACCATCAGGTCCCGCATGATCCCGCGCACGCCCTCCCGGTCGTGCTCCGACACCGGCTCGCCGTCGTCCCTTCCGCCGGCCAGCAACTCCGTCCGCTCCCCGGTGGTGCGCAGGGCGACGGTGAAGCCGCGGAAGTCGGCTCCCTCGTCGTGGCGGAAGACCGAGACGCGGCGGGAAGGCAACCGGCCGCCGGGCGAACGGGTGCTCTCAGGAGCCGGTTTGGCCGCCCACTCGGTGAGCCAGTCTGCCGCTGTTCCACGTGAAACCAGGACGTAGCGGTAGAACCGTCCGAGCACCCCCAGCTTCACCAGGTGCGGAAACGGCCCCGGGGGCGCCGCCTCGGAGAACTCGCCCATTGGTGATGGCCTCCCTGCCTGGCTGTCGTGCCCGTGCCTGTGCCTGTGTGCGTGCCTGTGCCCGCGCCCGTGCCGTACGTGCCGTACGTGCCGTACCCGAGCCTGGCGCATACGCGGGGTGAAGTGGTGGGCGGAGTGAGGATTTTGCCTTGGGGTGGGGAGGGCGTGGGGTGGCCTTGGCCAGGGCGGCTGTCCGTCGGTCGGGGGTGGGGGAGTCCGGGGGTGTCCGCATGGTGGTCGGGAGGTATGGGGGGCGGGCTGTTGTATCTATGATGTGCGCATCATGGATACCGCTGCTGCTCCGCGTGAGGACGCCGCGGTCGGGGGGATGACGAAGGTCCTGCCCGCCGCCGAACGCGTCTATCTGCACGTCAAGACCGGTGTGCTGAACCGCAGTTACGAGGGCGGGACGCTGCTGACCGAGGGCGGCCTCGCCGAGGCGGTCGGTGTCTCGCGCACCCCCGTCCGGGAGGCCCTGCTGCGGCTGGAGGCCGAGGGGCTGATCAAGCTCTACCCGAAGAAGGGCGCGCTGGTGCTGCCGGTGTCGGCGCAGGAGATCGCCGACGTGGTGGAGACCCGGCTGCTGGTGGAGCGGCACGCGGTCGCCAAAGTGGTCGGCGCGGTGCCGGCCCGGCTGATCGAACGGCTGGAGGAGTCGCTCGCCGAGCAGCGCGAACACGCCGCCGCCGGGGACCTGGTGGCCTTCTCCGCGGCCGACCGCGGCTTCCACGCCGAGATCGTGCGCGCCGCCGGCAACCGCATCCTGGCCCATCTCTACGACCAACTACGCGACCGACAACTGCGGATGGGAGTGGCCACCATGCATGCCGAGCCGAGCCGGGTCGCCAAGAACCTCGCCGAGCACGCCGAGATCCTGGACGCCCTGCGCGAGGGCGCCGCCGAGGCCGCCGCCGGCATCGTCGAGCGGCACGTGTCCTGGGTGAGCACGCTGGCCCGGGGCGAGTCGTGAGCGCCGCGGCACGGCAGGCCGGGGCCGACTCCGGCAGGTCCCTGCCCGGTGACCCACCGGGCGGCACGCGCGCCGCCCTGGTGTGGGGGACCGGCACCCTCGTCTACTTCGTGGCCGTCATCCACCGCACCAGCCTGGGCGTGGCCGGCATCGACGCCGCCCACCGCTTCCACATCGACGCGTCCGCGCTGTCGACGTTCTCCATCCTCCAGGTGCTCGTCTACGCCTCCATGCAGATACCCGTCGGCCTGATGGTGGACTCGCTGGGCACCAAGCGGGTGCTGATGCTCGGCGCGGTGCTCTTCACCATCGGCCAGGGCGCGTTCGCGCTCTCCCACTCCTACGGCATGGCCCTCGGCGCGCGGGCGGTGCTCGGCTGCGGCGACGCGATGACCTTCGTCAGCGTGCTGCGGCTGGGCTCGCGCTGGTTCCCCGCCCGGCGCGGACCGGTGATCGCCCAGGTCGCCGCGCTCTTCGGGGTGGCCGGCAACCTCGTCTCCACGGTGGCCCTGTCCCGGCTGCTGCACAGCGCCGGCTGGACCCCCACCTTCCTGGGCACCGCCCTGGGCGGCGCGGTGGTGCTGGTGCTGGTGGCGCTCTTCCTCAAGGACCACCCCGAGGGGTACGCCCCGCCGCCGGTGCCGCAGGCCGCGCGCCGGCCGGTGCGGCGGCAGATCGCCGACGCCTGGTCGGAGCCCGGCACCCGGCTGGGCATGTGGACGCACTTCACCACGCAGTTCCCCGGCATGGTCTTCCTGCTGCTGTGGGGACTGCCGTTCCTGGTCGAGGACCAGGGGCTGTCGCGGGGGGCGGCGGGCGGCCTGCTCACCGTCGTCGTGGTGGCGAACCTGGTCTTCGGGCCGATCTTCGGGCAGGTGATCACCCGTCACCACGGCGCCCGGATGCCGCTCGCCCTCGGCGTGGTCGGAGCGAACACGGTGCTGTGGGCCGTGGTGCTGACCTGGCCCGGCGGGCAGAACCCGGTGTGGCTGCTGACGGTGCTGTGCGTGGTGCTGGGCGCCTGCGGGCCCGCCTCGATGATCGGCTTCGACTTCGCCCGCCCGGCCAATCCGCCGGAACGATTCGGCACCGCCTCCGGCATCGTCAACATCGGCGGGTTCACCGCGTCGATGATCACCCTGTTCGCGGTGGGCGTGCTGCTCGACGCCACCGGGAACGACTACCGGATCGCCTGGAGCGTCATCTTCGTCCTGCAGGCCGTCGGAATCTGGCAGATCCTGCGGTTGCGGCGGCGTGCCGAGCGGCGGGAGCGCGAGCGGTTCGCGGTCAGCCGGATCGAGAGCGTCCACCGCACGCAGACCCCGGCGGTGCACGACTCCTGACGGCGCCGGGGAACGCGCCCGCCCGGAGACCTGCGGGCCCGGGCCGGCGCGGGGGCCTGGGCCCGGGGCGGACGGCCCCGGGCGGTGTTCCCGGCTCAGATGTCCTGCACCGGTGTGCCGTCCTGCACCGGTGTGCCGCCTACACCGGTGTGAAGACCACCGGCAGGGTGGCCGGGCCGCGCTGCCACAGCGACGGGCGCCAGCGCGGGTCGGGTGCCCCGGCGGGCAGTGCCAGGTCCGGCAGCCGGTCGAGCAGCACCTCGACCGCCGCCGACGCGATCACCCCGGCCAGCGCCGCCGCCGGCTCCGGGCAGCGGTGCGGGCCGTGGCTGAAGGCCAGGTGCGCCTGGTTGCCCAGGATGTCGGGCGGGTGCCCGGCGGCGGGCGCGACGCGCGGGTCGGTGTTGGCGGCGGCCAGGCTGAGGACCAGGCAGTCGCCCCGGGCGATCCGCTGCCCGCCCAGCTCGGTGTCGCGGACGGCCCACCGGCCGATGATGTTCTGCGTCGGCGGTTCGGTCCACAGCACCTCGGTGAGCGCCTGCCCGACGCTGCGCCGTCCGCCGGAGAGGGTCAGCGCGAACCGCTCGTCGGTGAGCATCAGCCGCAGCGCGTTCCCGATCCAGTCGGCCGTGGGGCGCCGTCCGGCGGCGAGCAGGGTGAGGAGGTCCTGGACGATCTCCTCGTCCGTCAGATCGGCCGGGTGCGCCAGCAGGAGCGTCGTCACGTCCGCGCCGGGGCCGGGCCGGGCGGTGCCGGACCGGGCCCGCGCCCGCCGGGACCGCTCCACCAGCGCCTGGACCGCGCCGCGCACCCGGGCCGCCGCCGCGTCCGCCTCCAGCGGCCGGGCCCGCCCGGCGCGCCCACCGGAGCGGTGGCCGCCGGTGTCGGGGTCGGGCACGTACGGGCCGTCGGGCGGCCGGGTGGTGCGCTGCTGCGGGCCGACCGAGGTGTCCCGGGCCAGCTCCGCCGTCTCGTGTTCGCGCAGCCCCAGCAGCCCGGCCATCACCTGGAGCGGGACCGGTTCGGCGTACTCGGCCATCAGGTCGGCGCGGCCGGTCCGGGCGAAGCGGTCGACGGCGGCGTCCGCGGCCTGCTCGCCGCGCCGCCGCAGCTCGAACGGGTCGACGCCGGCGAGCACGTCCGAGATGGCGCCGGCCCGCCGCCGGTGCTCGGCGCCCTCGGTGAAGCGCACCGACGGGGTGTGCGCGATGTCGGCCAGCAGCGGCCAGTCCGGCGGGATGCTGCCCCACGCGTGCCAGCGCCGGGGGTCGCGCACGAACAGGTCCGGGTTGCCGGCCACCTGGTGCACCTCGTGGTAGCCGAGCACCAGCCAGGCCGGCACCCGCTGGTGCAGCAGGACCGGCGCGACCGGCCCGTACCGCTCCCGCAGGGCCCGGTAGTACGCCGCCGGGTCGCGGTGGTCGAAGTCCGGCCGCGGCTCGGCCGTCGCCGGGCCGTGCGGAGCCGCCATGCCCTGCGGCGGGACGGGGGTGCGCCGCGCTCCCGCACCCGGGCGCCTCCGCACGCGGGGTGCCCTCCGCAGGCGGGACGCCTCCCCGCCTGGGACGCCTCCCGCGCCCGGGCCGGGGGCCGCTGCCCCCCGGCCGTGCCCTGCGGAGGGGCCGGGTCCCACGGAGGTACGGGCTGCGGCGGGCCGGGCAGTTCGAGGGCGCGGGAGCGGCTCCCGGTGGCGGCCTCCTCCCGTCCGCCCGGCGCGGACGACGCCGGCTCGGCCTCCTCGCCCTCCCCGTACCAGGTCACCGCGCGGCCCTCCCCGAACCAGCGCCCGAACCGGGAACGCCGACCGCGCCGGCTCCGGCCCGGAGGCCGGCGGCAGGGCCCGGGACCGGGCGGCCCGGCGAGGCGGCCGCGCGCCACGGGTCAGAGGTTCTGCAGCGCACGGAGCACCTTCTCCAGCATCTCGGCGGCGGGCGGCACCGCGGGTTCCGGGCCGGCCAGGGTCGGCCGGCGGACGGCGACGCACCCGGCGTCGATGAGGTCGCCCAGCAGCACCCGGACCACCCCGAGCGGCAGGCCGAGCCGCCCGGCCAGTTCGGCGACGGCGACCGGGCGGCGGCACAGCGCGAGGATGCGCACGGCCTCGGACGGCATGCCCGGCACCGGGCCGCGTTCGCCGACCACCCGGGTCATCAGGTCCAGCGCCGAGCCGGAGGCACTGCGGCGGCCCCCGGTGAGCGTGTACAGCCGGTCCGGCGCGCCGCTGTAGACCGGGCCGGTTCTCATGCCCGCGGCTTCCCGTAGCCGCGGGCCGGAGAACCGGTACGGGAACGCGTACCGGTACCGGTACCGGCACCGGAGCCCGTACCGATGGTCGTACCCGCGGTGCCCGGGGCCCGGTACGCCACCCTCCCGTCGTCGGCGAGCGCCGCGCGGACCGACTCGGCCACCAGCCCCATCCCCCGGCCGATGGCTCCGGCGTCGGCGAACTCCTCGCCGATGACGGCGAGGTGCGCGGCGGTGCCGGCCTCCACGATGAACAGGGTGCCGCCGTGGAACTCCGTCATGGACTGGCGCACCCCGCCACTGCCGTCCCCGAACTGCGCCGATGCCCCTCGCGTCAGGCTCTGTATGCCCGAGGCGATGGCCGCCAGGTGGTCGGCCAGGTCCACCGGCAGGCCGGGTGACCGGCCCAGCGTGAGCCCCTCCCCCGACAGCACCAGTGCGTGCCGGGCGCCGGGCGTGTCCGCGACGAACTCCCCCAGCAGCCCTTCCAGCGCCAACCCGCCGCTCGTCATGGCTCCGTCTCCCCTCCCGTGGACGCGGTGCCGTCACCCCCGGCTGTCCCACGGCCGTCCGCGCCCGGACCGGCCGAGGGGGCTGGACCGCCCGGGCGGTCCGGTGCGTCCCGGTGCGGCGCGCTGTGCCGCCCGGTCCGCCCGGCGCCCTGACGGCCCGGTAAGCGGACGGGCGCGGACCCCTCAGCGGGGCCCGCGCCCGTCTCCCCTGTCTCCTCCGAGGGGATACCCGCGCCAAGGCCGGATATAGCCTCTGCCGCCCGTTCCGTCGGACGGCCGGTGCCTCTCGGGGCGATCTGCCCCGCCGCCGCGTCCCGGAAGGCGCCGAACCGCTCCCCCGCCGTGGTCTCCGCCACCGACCGGGCCCGCGCGGTGCGGGCGTCGTACGCGCCGCCGGCCGGTCCGCCGGCCGGTCCGCCGACCCCGCCGCCGACCGGGCTGATCTCCGCGCCGCCGGTCGCCTCGTCCTCGGCCATGGCGGCGGCCAGCCCGTGCCCCCGGGTGCGCCGGGGCAGCCCGCCGCCCGTGCCCGGCCCGTACGGCGCGTCCGGATACCCGCCCGGGTACCCCGATCCGCCGACGGCCGGCTGGGCCGTACCCGCGCCGTACCCGCCCGGGTACGGCCGCCGCGCCGCCGTCCCGCCGGCAGCCGAACCGCGTACGGGCGTCGGCGGGTACCCGCCGGGAGCCGGGCCGTCCGCGTGGTCCGGGCGGCCCTCGCGGACCGCCTGCTCACCGGCGCGCGTACCGCTGCCGCGCGTACCGCTGCCGCGCGAACCTCCGGCCCGGGAACCACCCGCGTATCCGCCAGGGGCCGTGCCCGCGTACCCGGCCTCCGCGTACCCGGGCACCCCGGGAGCGGCCTCCGCGTACCCGGAAGCGCCCCCGGCGTACTCGGGAGCGGCCTCCTGCGGGCCGTCCGCGGCCAACGGGGTGCGGGTGACCAGCGCGGCGGGGACGAGGACGACGACGCCGGTGCCGCCGCGCGAGGACGGCCGGAAGGACACCCGCAGCCCGTGCCTGCGGGCCAGGCATCCGACGACCGCGAGGCCCAGCCGGGGGCCGCCGAGCTGCCGCAGGTCCAGCGGGGCGTCGCCGACCAGCCGCCGGGCCCGCGCCAACTCCGTGTCGGGCATGGCGCGTCCGGCGTCCTCGACGGTGATGACGACCCCGGCCTGCGCCTCCTCGACGTAGACGTGCACGTCCTCGGTCGGGGCGGAGAAGTTGCAGGCGTTGTCCATCAGTTCGGCCAGCGCGTGCATGACGGCCTCGGCGGCGTGCCCGGCCACCGCGGCGGCGCTGGTGGAGTGGAGCCGCACCCGCTGGTAGGCGTGGATACGGCCGAGCGCGCCGCGCAGCACGCTCTCCATGGGGATCGGCCGGGTCCAGCGGCGGCCGGTGCGGGCGCCGGTGAGTACCGCGACGCTGTCCGCGAGCCGGCCGGCCTGGGCGGTGCAGTGGTCCAGCCGCAGCAGGTCGTCGAGGACCTGCTCGTCGTGGCGCTGCTCCAGCTCCCGCAGGTCGGCGAGCATCCCGGTGGTCAGGGCCTGGACGCGGGCGGCGGCCTCGGCGCAGACGGCCGTCACGGCGGCCCGCAGCCGCTCGCCGTCCCCGGCCTCGGTGACGACCGCGTCCAGCACCGAGCGCAGCGCGGGGGAGTCCGGCGCGGCCACCGTGGACAGCACGGCGGCCGGTGCCTCCCCGGCCCGCACCCGGCGGACGGCCAGCGGCAGTACGGATTCCGCCAGCCGCGCGGCGGCGGCCTCCAGCTCGGTCGCCCGCGCGGTCTGCTCGTGCAGTGCGGTCCGGGCGGTTGTCTCGGCACCGGCGGCGGCCCGGCGCCGGGTGTCCGCCTCGCGCACCGCGCGCCGCGCGGTCTCCAGCTCCTCGGCTGCCCGCCGCGCCGTCTCGGCGTGCGCCGCCTGGGCGCGGGCGGCCTCCTCGCGGACCGCGTCCACGCCGTGGCGCAGCGCGCGGGACAGCCGCCGCCGGGACAGCGCGAGGCCGACCACGGCACCCACGAGCACGGCGGCGAGCGCCCCGGCTCCGGCGACCAGCGGACGGTCGGCGGCGGCCGCGGCCCGGCCGACCGCCCAGAAGCAGCCGGCACCCGCGACCGCGGCCGCCGCGACGGCGGGCGCGGCGGTGCGGAGGAGCGGCGAGTGGTGCGGTAACGGTGAGTCTTCGGCTGACATCTCGGTACCTCATCGCGGGCGGCCGCGAACCGGCCGCCGTTCCGGGAACGTTGACGTGCACATGTGAGCAAGGTCGGTCCGCCTCACCCTACTCGCCGAACCCGCCCTCAACGCCCGGTTCACGAGGGTTGCCTCGCCGGACCGTCACGAGATGATCACCACACGTACCCGGCGCGGACGCGACACCCCACGTCAGCGCGGCCGCCACCCCGTCAGGTGGTGACAGCCAGATGGGACAGGATCGCCTCCGCGAGTTCCGGGTCGCCCTCCACCTTCAGCTCCGAGTCGCGCACGACGGCCGGGCGGACCCGTCCGGTCAGCAGCCGCAGAAACGTTTCCCAGTCGACGACGAACGTCACCGTCGGGCCGAGCGAGACGGCCGAGTCGATGGTGCCGGTGCCGTCGGCGGTCACCCGTACGGTGCGCATGAACTCCAGCGGCCCGTGCACGTCGAAGACCACCGCGGTGCCCGGCTTGGCCCCGGCGTCCTTGGCGACCACCTTGGGCAGCGAGCGCAGCAGGTAGTCGCGGGAGTACACGGCCCCGGCGGAGGCGAGGTTCGCCGGCTGCTTCAGGGCGCGCCGCAGGTCCTGCTCGTGCACCCACACGTCGAAGACGCGCTGCCACAGCAGCTCTTCGAGGGTCGTCTCCGGGCCGCCGATACCGCGCACCTTCGTCTCCGGCGCGCGGGACTCGTTCCGCAGCTGCCGGGCCCGGCGCAGGATCGTGTAGTCGAGCTCGGCGGTCATCTCCGGCGAGGTGTGGTGGCGGCGGATGTCCACCGGCACCTCGGTGTAGCGGGCCGTCTCACTGGTGATGTGCCGCAGGTCCCTGGGCAGGCTGTGGATGGGCCGAGGGTCGCCGAGCAGTTCGCACTCGAAGCCGATGAGGTGGGAGACGACATCGCGTACCGACCAGTAGGGGCACTCCGTCGGCCGGTTCCAATCCCCCTCGCTGAGTGGCGCGACCATCTCGTTGACGGACTCGATGGAGTGGGTCCAGGCGTCGATGTACGGCTGGATCTTGCTGTGGACGGTCACGGGACCCCTCGACGGTCAGAGCGCGGTCGTGGTGGTTTGGCGCCTGGGTTAGTGTTCGCGCGGGCGCCCACGCAGTGCTTTCGAGTGACGATGGTAGGCCCGGCTTGACGACCCAACGTATGGGCGGTGACGAAGTGCGCGCAACGCTTCTCCAGATCGACGTGGACCCGGCCGAGAAGCCCGCTGACCGGCGGGCGCGGGTGGCGGCGCTGGTGAGGGCGCAGGTGGGGGCCGACCTCGTGGTGCTTCCCGAGCTGTGGCCGGTCGGCGCGTTCGCCTCCGACGCCTTCGCGGACGAGGCCGAGCCGCTGGGCCCCGCCCTGGACGCGAGCCCCACCGCCGAGGCGATGGCGGCGGCGGCCCGGGACGCCGGGGTGTGGCTGCACGCGGGCTCCGTCGTGGAGCGGGACGCGGACGGGCCGCTGTTCAACACCTCGCTGGTCTTCGCCCCGGACGGGTCCCTGCGGGCGGCCTACCGCAAGATCCACCGGTTCGGTTTCGACCGGGGAGAAGCCACTCTGATGGCTGCGGGCCAAACGGTGACCACCGTCCGCCACCCGGCCGCCGTGCTGGGGCTCGCCACCTGTTACGACCTGCGTTTTCCCGAACTCTTCCGGCTGCTGGTGGACGCCGGCGCGGAAGTCCTCGTCCTCCCGGCCGGCTGGCCCGCCCGGCGGCTGCCGCACTGGCGGGTGCTGGTCCAGGCCCGGGCCGTCGAGTCCCAGGCGTACGTACTGGCGTGCGGTACGGCGGGCACGCACGCGGGCGTCGAGCAGGCCGGACACAGCCTCGTCGTCGATCCATGGGGCGAGATCCTGGCGGAGGCGGGTCCGGGCGAGCAGGTCCTCACCGTCGATTTCGACCCCGCCAGGGTCGCGGCCACCCGCGCGGAGTTCCCCGTCCTGCGCGACCGCGTCCTCGGCCTAGCTCCGCCCGAAAGAGCGTAACCTCACGCGCGCTTGACGTCCGGCCCGACGGCGAGCCCCGCCACGACCGACCTGCCCCGCACCGGGCGCGGCACGACCCCCCACGCGGCCGCCACCGCCTCCACCAGCAGCAGCCCGCGCCCCCGCTCCGCGTCCGCCCCGGCCTGCCGCACCACCGGCTTGAGCCCACCGGAGCCCGCGTCCGACACGGCCAGCCAGTAGTGCCCGTCGGCCGGCCACAGCACCACCTCCACCTGCTCCTCCTCACCCGTACAACTCCCGTACCGGATCGCGTTGGTGACCAGCTCGCTCGCGACGAGCCCCAACTCGTCGCCCAGCTGCCGCCGCAGCGGCCCGGGCAACGCCTCCGTGACGACGTGCCGGGCCCGCCGCACGCAGGCCGGGTCGGCGGGGAAGCGCCAGAAGGAGGGCACGACAGGGATTTCGGGCATGGCGAACTCCGTTGTGAAGGGCGAGAGTTGATGTCGCCGGTGGCCTACCGCCCTGGTCGCGGGCACCCCGTCCCAAGGCAGGCGGGCATGCTCGCGCGGTGCGCTTCCGGCGTCGCGGTGTGTAGCTTGCGCGTGACTTCACGCTAGCTCCTATGATGGCGTCGCGCCACGAGTTCGATGGCAAATTGCCACAACGAGTGGATCGCCACGCTGGAGCACGGCAGACTGTCCCGGTGGCCCAGTCGGAAAGGACGCTGGCGATGCGTGAACCTACTGCGCGGCAAAGGCGCCTTGGTGATGAACTACGACAACTGCGCCTGTCAGCAGGTCAAAGCACCGAGTACGCCGCCCGTCTGCTTGGACTGGACCGTGCCAAGATCTCCAACATGGAGGCGGGCACCCGCATCATCAGCTCCGAGCGAATCCGCACGCTGGCCAGCAACTATGACTGCGCTGACGACGCCTACGTAGCCGCACTGGTGGCCATGGCGGAGCAGCGTGATCACGGTTGGTGGGAGCGCCACCGTGGCACTCTGCCGCCGGGGCTTCTCGACATCGCTGAACTTGAATGGCACGCCAGGCGCATCCTCACTGTGCAAACCGTGCACGTACCAGGTCTGTTGCACACGGAGGACTACGCTCGCTCCATCTTCGACACGGTTCTCCCGCCGCTGTCACGTCTGGAGGTTGAGCTGCGAGTGCAGCATCGGTTGGAGCGGCAGCGTGTTCTCGACATCCAGCCTGCGCTGCCGTACGTCGGATACGTCCACGAAGCGGCACTACACATGCAGTTCGGGGGTCGCAAGGTCATGCGGGATCAGCTCGATCGCCTGTCTGCCGCATCGGAACGCGACCACATCACGGTGAGGGTGATTCCCTTCGACATCGGAATCTTCCCGGGTGCAGGGCATGCCCTTCTCTACGCGGAGGGGCCTGTGCGCCAACTCGACACTGTGCAGGTGGACACTGCTCACGGAGCCGAGTTCGTCCACGCCGAGGCTCAGCTCGCCAAGTACCGCGCGCACCTCGACTGGATGGACGAGCACTGCTTGAGTCCATCGAAGTCCCGTGACGTCGTTCACTCCATCGCCCGTCAGCTCTGAGGAAAGTCCATGCCTGAAGTCACCTGGGAAGAGCCCTTCTGTGGAGAAGGCAACAACTGCTTCCGCCTTGGCACCGACGCTGACGGCAACGGGTACATCGCCGTCGCCGGTCAGGAGGAGCGCTACCTCACGGACTCCCTCGAAGCCCTTCGTACCCTGATCGCGGACATCAAGGCGGGCAAGGCCGATCACCTGCTCTGACAGCTGCTGGACGAACGTCCGGGCTCAGGGTCAGCCGCACTCCACAGTGGGTAGGCATGGCAGCGTAGGGTTCGTCGTCTCTCAGGAGGGCCCGATGGCCGACATCACCTGGGAAGAGCCCTACTGTGGAGAAGGCAACAGCTGCTTCCGCCTCGGCACCGACGCCGACGGCAACGGGTACATCGCCGTGGCTGGTCAGGAGGAGCGTTACCTCACGGACTCCGTGGAGGCCCTTCGTACCCTGATCGTGGACATCAAGGCGGGCAAGGCCGACCACCTGCTGTAGCCGGGGAGCCACTCGGACGGGCTTCTCCTCCCTGGGTCAGCTGGTGAAACGCAGGTCGGGGATGTCGCCCAGGTCGATGCCGTACCGGGCGTAGACGGCCGTGGTGTTCTCGCTCGTGAGGTCGGCGCGGCTGATCCCCAGCCGGTCTGCGGCCAGCCAGACCTGCTGGGCGTCGTCCCCCTCGATCTCCAGGTACGGCGGGATCAGCGGCCAGGTGTCGATCTCCAGCCGCACTGTGTCCAGTAGCCAGGACGAACGCCGGTTCTCCTGGTACGCCTTGGGCTCGAAGCCGAGGCGGCCCAGGAGTTCGTGAGTCGTGTCGAAGTCGCCGACGGCGGTCTCGGTCTCAAGGGTCCCGTCCACCCCGGTCCCGGAGATCTCCTTGACGCACAGCGTCACCTCGCTGCCGGTGTCCCGGAGGCGAATCCACCGGCCCGTCTCGCCCGGACGGATGTCGTAGACGTACCGGCGCATCACGCGGTCTGCCACGTGCTCTCCGCCCACTGCGGCGATCCGCAGGGCGGTGTCGGCAGGGTCGACCTCCAGGGCCTTCGCTTCGAACTCGATCTGCGGCATGCGATCACTCTTCCCCAAGCGTCAGGTAGGTAGGTGAGGCGGAGGGCAACCCGGGAGAACGCTCATTGGCAAGGAGATCACCCTGCCCGAGCGGGTTTGACCACGTTCGCTGAGCCCGATCGGCCAGCCGCGTCTGTGTGCGATGAACGCCCCTACTCAGAAAGGGAGTTCGAGGTTTCCTGTGAACCCGGGGCGAACGCTGGACGGGCCCCGGGTTGCGCGGGGGCGGAGAGCCGCGGAACTCCCTGTTCGGAGCGCAACTGATCGGTGGTGGTGCCAGTCCCACGAGTGTCCCCGTGGATTCGTGAGGAACGAGGAAGACACCGTGACCCAAGCACTGCTGCGGCCCGGACGACGCCCGCCGAGGCCGGAAGCGGCGGGGCACCCGCCGGGTGGGACCGGGGACCGGCGGGCGGACATCCAGGGGCTGCGGGCCGTGGCCGTCACGCTCGTCGTGCTGTCGCACGCCGGGGTCCGGCAGTTCAGCGGCGGCTACCTGGGCGTCGACGTCTTCTTCGTCATATCCGGCTTCCTCATCACGTCCATGCTCGTGGGCGAGCTGGACCGCACCGGCCGCATATCCGTGCCGCGCTTCTACGCCCGGCGGGCCCTGCGCCTGCTGCCCGCCTCCACCCTGGTCGGGGTCGTGACGCTGGTCGGGTCGTACCTCTACCTCTCGAAGGCGCGCTTCGCCGAGTACGCGGGCGACGCGATCGCGAGTGGCCTGTACGCGGTCAACATCCGCCTCGCCGTGAACGGCACCGACTACCTCCAGGCGACCGACCCGCCCTCGCCCTTCCAGCACTTCTGGTCGCTGGCCGTGGAGGAGCAGTTCTACGTGGTGTGGCCGCTGGTGCTGGCGGCCGCGTACCTGGTCGCGCGGCGCGGGCGAGCAGCACGAACGGCGGCAGCGGAGGCAGGAGCGGAAGGGCGGACGGACTGGAGCACGGAAGGGCGGACGGACTGGCGGACGACCGCCGTGCCGGCCGGGATCGCCTTCGTCCTCCTCGCGATCTCGTTCGTCCTGAGCGTCCACACGACGCGGACCTCCCCCTCATGGGCCTACTTCGGCTCGCAGACGCGGGCGTGGGAGCTGGCCGCCGGGGCGCTCCTCGCGCTCTGCGCCAACCGTCTGCGGAGCATGCCGCCGCTGCTCGCCGGGACACTCTCCTGGGTGGGCCTGGCGGCCGTCGTCGGGGCGGCCCTCACGTTCGACGACACCACCGCGTTCCCCGGGTACGCGGCCCTCGTTCCCGTCGCGGGCACCGTGCTCGTACTGGCGGGCGGCAGCGTCCGCAGCCGTTTCGGCGGTGAGATGCTGCTGCGGCAGCGCCCGTTGACCGGCATCGGCGGCCTCTCCTACGGCTGGTACCTGTGGCACTGGCCGCTGCTCGTGATCCTGCCCAGCGCCCTGGACCGGCCCGGTGCCGGCGTGCGCACCCGGCTCGCGGTGTGCGTGTTCGCCCTGTTCCTGGCCTGGCTGACGCTGCGGTTCGTGGAGAACCCGATACGGTTCGGCGCCGCCTTCCGGAACCGCCCGCGCCGGGCGCTGGGGCTGGGGGCCGGCCTCACGGCGGGGGCCGTGGCGCTCGCCGTCCTCGCGGCGCTCTTCCCGCCCGCGATCGACTCCGGCCGCCCGGCGCCGAGCCTGGCCGCGGCCGTCGAAAAGGCGGCGGACCCGCAGGCACGCCTGGCCCAGCTGCTGGCCGAGCCGAACAAGGTCATCCCCAGCAACCTCTCGCCCGGCCTCACCAAGATCAAGGCGGCCCGTTCCGCGGTGTACCGGGACGGCTGCCACGTCAGCACGACCTCGGTCGCCGTGCCGCCCTGCGTGTACGGCGACCCCGCGTCGGACACCACGGTGGTGCTCTTCGGCGACTCGCACGCCGCCCAGTGGTTCCCGGCCCTGGAACTCCTCGCCCGTGAGCGCCACTGGCGGCTCATCTCCCTGACGAAGGCGTCGTGCAAGGTCGCCGACGTCACCATCATCAGCGGCGGCAAGCCGTACACCTCGTGCGACACCTGGCGTTCGAAGGCCCTGGCGCGCATCGCCGAGCTGCGGCCCGACCTGGTGATCACCTCCTCGTCCGACGCCGGCAACCCCGCACACCCGGACCCCGCGGGCGCGCTCCAGCAGTGGACGAAGGGCTTCGAGCGGACGTACAAGGCGCTCGGCGCGAGCGGGGCCGAGGTGGCGGCGCTCCTCGACACGCCGTGGCCCGCGTCGGACGCGGTCGACTGCGCGGGGACGCATCCGCTGGACCTCGGGCGGTGCGCGAACACGCGCGGCGGCGCGGAGCAGGACCCGCACAAGCCCGCCGCCATCCGGGCCGCCGCGAAGGCCACCGGGGCCACGGTCATCGACCCCTGGCCCTGGATGTGCGGGTCGCGGGTGTGCCCGGTGCTGGTGGGCGACACGTTCGTCTACCGCGACGACAGCCACATGGCGGACGCCTACGCGCATGCCCTGGCCCCGGTCCTCGGCGCCGAGCTCACCCGGCGGTTCACGAAGCTGTGAGCGCGCCGTGACCCGTCCGGCGCGCCCCGCGGCCCTGGGCGCGCCGGACGACCGGTACGTGCTGGACGACCGGTACGTGCTGGACGACCGGTACGTACGGCAGGTGTACGAGGCGGCTGCGACGGCCGTCTCGTACACCGCCGGGCGGGGCCGAGAGGGTGAAGGACGAGGCGATGGCCATCGCCTCTCGCCCGGTAGTCTGAGAGCGTGTCAGATCTTGGTATCGCCGCCTGGCCGCCCGCGCCGATCAGGACCGAGAGGCTCGTGCTCCGTGAGCCCGAGGCCCGGGACCGTGCGGCGTTCGTCGAACTGCTGGCGTCGCCGGAGGCGCACACCTACCTCGGCGGCCCCCGCCCACGCGGCGAGCTGGAGCGCGAGCTGCCCGCGACACCCGAGCGGTGGCCCGGGAGCTTCGTCGTCGATCTCGACGGGGCGATGATCGGCCAGATCCTGCTCAGGAGGGCAACGGAGCACCGCTGCCCGGCTGCCGCGGGGAAGGCCGACCTCGGCTACCTGTTCCTGCCCCGGGCATGGGGGTTCGGGTACGCCACCGAGGCGTGCGCGGCGGCACTCGACTGGTTCGACGGCGTCCTCCCCGGCGAGCCGGTGGTGCTCACCACCCAGAGCGCCAACACCGGCTCGATGCGCCTCGCGGCCAAACTGGGGTTCACCGAGGTGGAACGGTTCCAGGCATGGGACGCCGAGCAGTGGCTCGGCCTGCGGCCCCCGGTCACGCCGTCCGCCTGAGCCCGGGGCGCCAGCGGCGCCAGAACGCGGGCTGCGAGGCTCCCGCCTCCGGTGCGTGCCCGAGCGGGAGCCCCGCGGTCCCCCCCGGAGCCGGCGGGGGCGGCCACACCGGCTCAGTGGGAGTCGTGCTCCTTGTCGACGAGGCGGTCGACGCACACCGCGACGGCGATCAGCATGGACGCGTCCGCGTCGTCCCGTTCGACGTCGATGGCGTACGCGTCGCGCAGGGAGAACCAGCGGCGCGAGATGCGGGCCAGGCGCTCGCCCTCCCACTCGATGTCGTACTCCTTGTCGAGCAGGTCGCCGCGGATCTCCAGCTCCTCGCCGGAGGCCAGCTCCGCCCGGTACACGTCGTGGAGCAGCGCCAGCCGCTTCTTGCGGACGGTGACCAGGGTCTGGCCGTCCCGTTCGATCGTCATGGCGTCGCGCAGGCTGAGCAGCTTCTGGTGCACCACCGCCACCACCGCCCCGGACGCGTCCTGGATCTCCAGCGTCTCCCGCAGCCGCAGCACCTTGCCGTCGACGTAGAACGCCCGGCGCCCGTGCTCGTCCTCGACCCAGTAGTCGTCGCCGACCGCGAACATCTTCTCCCGCACCACGTATTTCATGCGCGTATGCCTACCCCGCGGGGCACCATTCGAAGGCCCTCGCAGGTCGCAACCGTCCGCAGGACCCTCGAAAGGGCCACGGCCGGCGGAGCCGGCTGTCCGGGCGCTCGAAGAAGATCCTGGACGGCGGCCCACGCCCGGTCCGACAGACGCGCCGACCCCGCCCTGTGGGCGGACGACGGTCCTTGTCAGACGGGACGAGTTGATAAGTTCATTTTGCTGGTGCTCGCATGTATCAAGTTCGCGGAGAGACCCATGGCAGGTAGGGGACGGCCCAGTCGTACCACCGTGTACTCACGACTGGACGCGGCGCTGGCTGAGCTGAACGAACGCTTCGGAGGGTTGCCGAGCCCGAGGGAGGCCCAGGAGATCTGGGACGACATCTGGCACGAGGAGGCCCACCACTCGACAGCCTTGGAAGGCAACACCCTCGTTCTGCGAGAAGTCGAGGCCCTCCTCGAACAGGGGCGGGCCGTCGGAGCCAAACCGCTGCGGGAGTACAACGAGGTCCAGGGCTACGCGGATGCCGCGCGATGGGTCTACGGTCAAGCTCTGGAGCCGGACGCCTGGCACGATGGGCGACTCCTCACCATTGCCGAGATCCGCCACATCCATCACGCGGCCATGACACCGGTCTGGGACGTGGCTCCCCACGCTGACGCCAACGGCAGGGAGACGCCCGGGAACTTTCGGGAGCATGCCATCGCCCCCTTCGCGGAAGGGATGACCCCTCCGGACTGGCCGCTCGTGCCTGCCTGCGTCGAGCAGTGGGTCGGCGACGTCTGTGCCGTCGGGCGCGGCATCGAGAGCGGTGGAGACCTGGGCAAACCCCTGCCGGAAGTCCTCGCGGATATTCACAACCGTTTCGAGCGTATCCATCCGTTCATCGACGGTAACGGGCGTACGGGCCGACTGGTGCTGAACCTTGTCCTGGTGCGTCTGGGGTACCCGCCGATCATCATTCTCAAGAGGCAGCGGGACGCATACCTGTCCGCGCTCCGCCGCGCGGACTCCGGCGACTGCGGAGCTCTGGGGGAACTGGTGGCGAGGGCGATGGAGGACAACCTGAACCGCTTCATCGTCCCCAACGTCGCCGGCCCGGCCCGCTTGGTGCCTTTGGCGGCTCTCGTGGACGAGGAGCACTCGCTGGCCGCCCTGCGGCAGGCGGCGCAACGTGGTCGGCTCAGCGCGGTCCAAGGAGCGGACGGGGTCTGGCGCGCTTCTCGAAAGTCCGTGGCCGCGTACCGTGCCAGCAAACACAAGCGGAGGCCCAGAGCCGGTGACGGCTGAGGCTGAGGTCGGGACCCGTCCGGAATGCGGTGACCCGGTGATGCGGTTGGATGGAGGTATGACTGCACGTGCACGCGTCCGGGCGCCTGAGCTGGTGGGCAAGGGCGGCTGGCTGAACACCGGTGACAAGCAACCCACCCTCGCCGACCTGCGCGGCTCCATCGTGATCCTCGACTTCTGGACGTTCTGCTGTGTGAACTGCCTGCACGTCCTGGACGAGCTGCGGGAGCTGGAGGAGCGGCACCGCGACACGGTGGTGATCGTGGGGGTCCACTCGCCGAAGTTCGTGCACGAGGCCGAGCACGGCGCCGTGGTGGACGCGGTGGAGCGGTACGGGGTGCACCACCCGGTGCTGGACGACCCGGAGCTGGCCACCTGGCGGCAGTACGCCGTACGGGCGTGGCCGACGCTCGTGGTGATCGACCCCGAGGGCTACGTGGTGGCCCAGCACGCCGGCGAGGGGCACGCCCACGCGCTGGAGCAGCTGGTCACCCGGCTGGAGCACGAGCACGCCGCCAAGGGCACCCTGCGCCGGGGCGACGGACCGTACGTGCCGCCGGAGCCGGTCGCCACGGACCTGCGCTTCCCCGGCAAGATGGTGGCGCTGCCCGGCGGGCACTTCCTGGTGTCGGACTCCACCCGGCACGCCCTCGTGGAGCTGGCCGCCGACGGCGAGACCGTGGTGCGGCGGATCGGCACCGGCGAGCGCGGCCTGGTCGACGGCGACCCGGGCACCGCCCGGTTCAACGAGCCGCAGGGCCTCGCGCTGCTGCCCCCGGTGGCGGGGACGACCGGCGTGGGCAGCGTGATCGTCGCCGACACCGTGAACCACGCGCTGCGCCGGGTGGACCTCGAAACCGGCCTCGTCACCACCGTCGCCGGCACCGGCCGCCAGTGGTGGCAGGGCTCGCCCAGCTCGGGGGCGGCGCTGGAGGTGGACCTGTCCTCGCCGTGGGACGTGGCCTGGTTCGAGGACCGGGTGTGGATCGCGATGGCCGGCGTGCACCAGCTGTGGACGTACGACCCGGCCACCGGCCGGGTGGGTGCCGCCGCGGGCACCACCAACGAGGGGCTGGTCGACGGGCAGGCCGGCGACGCCTGGTTCGCGCAGCCCTCGGGCCTGTCCGCAGCCGGCGGCCGGCTGTGGGTGGCCGACTCGGAGACCTCCGCCGTGCGCTGGGTGGAGCAGGGCGCCGGGGACGACGACGGCTACGTGGTGCGCACCGCCGTGGGCACCGGCCTCTTCGACTTCGGGCACCGGGACGGCCCGGCCGGCCAGGCGCTGCTCCAGCACCCGCTGGGCGTCACCGCGCTGCCGGACGGCTCGGTCGCCGTCAGCGACACCTACAACAACGCGCTGCGCCGCTACGACCCGGCCACCGGCGAGGTCTCCACGCTCGCCACCGACCTGCGGGAGCCCTCGGACGCCGCCGTGGTGGACGGCGACATCCTGGTGGTGGAGTCGGCGGCGCACCGGCTGACCCGGATGCGCCTGCCGGAGGAGGCCGTACGGGTGGAGGCCGTCGCGCACCGCACCCGCCGGGAGGCCACCGAGGTGGCGGCCGGGCCGTTCCGCCTCGACGTGGTCTTCACCGCGCCGGCCGGCCAGAAGCTCGACGACCGCTACGGGCCCTCCACCCGGCTGCTGGTCAGCTCCACCCCGCCGGAGCTGCTGGCGAAGGGCGCCGGCAAGGGCACCGACCTCTTCCGCGACCTGGAGCTGGACCCGGCGGTGCCGGAGGGCGTGCTGCACGTCTCGGCGATGGCGGCGTCCTGCGACGACGACGAGGCCAACGAGTACCCGGCCTGCCACGTCCACCAGCAGGACTGGGGCGTCCCGGTGCGGCTGACCGGGGACGGCGCCGCCCGGCTCGGGCTGGTCCTCGCGGGCATGGACCCCGCCGAGGCCGAGCAGGGCTGACGCGACGGGGGACCGGGTCGGGCCGCTTGAGCGGCCGATCCGGGACCGGGCTCCCCGGTCTCGGGCCGCTCCCTGGAGCCAGGTCGCGCCGGAGAGCCGGCTGGCGCTCCGGCGGCACTGCCCTGCCCGACCCGCGGGCTCCGCTGGGCGGCTGAGCGGATGAGCGGCTGGGCTGCTGGGCTCCGGGGCCGGTGCCGCCGGACCCGCGGGTGGGGAACGGCGCGGCTGCCGGTGCTACTCCGCGCCGGGCTCCGGGGGGCACTCGGGGCCGTTGCGCCACAGGTCGTCGGCGGTGCCCTCGGCGAGGTGCCGGGCGTAGACGCCGACCTTGCGGTGGATGACGGCCAGGGCCTCCTGGAGGTCGGCGATCTGGTGCTCGACCCTCTCCTCGTGCCGGCGCAGGAGCGCGAACCGCTCCTGCTCGTTGCCGCTGCCCGCCAGGACGAGTTCCGCGTAGCGGCGGATCTCCGGCAGCGGCATCCCCGTCGCGCGCAGCTTCGTGCACACCCGCAGCCACCCCACCTCCTCCCGGGTGAACACGCGCCGCCCGGCGGCGTTCCGGCGCACGGGCGCCAGCAGTCCCTCCTGCTCGTAGAAGCGCAGCGTGTAGGTGCTCAGCCCGGTCAGTTCACCGACCTCGCCGATACTCCACGTGGACCCGATCTCCTCAGCGGTGGTCATGACCGCGAGCTTACAAACCCCTCGTGCGGTGGGGCGTGTTGCCGCCGGTTGACTTCGAGTCGACTGGAACTCCTAGCGTCGGTAGGGCATTCGACGAAAGGAAAGCCCCATGTCCGCCACGTGGTTCATCACCGGCACCTCGTCCGGCTTCGGCCGCCTGCTCACCGAGCGGCTGCTGGCCCGAGGCGACCGCGTCGCCGCGACGCTGCGCCGGCCCGAGGCACTGGACGACCTGCGCGAGGCCCACGGCGACCGCCTGTGGACCGCCCGGCTCGACGTGACCGACGCCGAGCAGGCGCGCCAGGTCGTCGACGACGCCTTCGCCCGCTTCGGCACGGTCGACGTGGTCGTCAACAACGCCGGCTACGGCGTGTTCGCCTCCGTCGAGGAGGCGAGCGACGAGCAGATCCGGCAGGTGATCGACACCAACCTGCTCGGCTCGATCAACGTCATCCGCGCCGCGCTCCCGCACCTGCGCGCCCAACGGAGCGGCCACATCCTCCAGGTCTCGACCGCCGGCGGCCAGACCACCTACCCCAACTTCGGCTACTACCACGCCTCGAAGTGGGGCATCGAGGGCTTCTGCGAGACGGTGGCCCAGGAGATCGCCCCCTTCGGCATCCACCTGACCATCGTCGAACCCGGCGCGACGCCGACCGGATTCGGCCGGTCCATGGCCACCGCACCGGTCATGCCGGAGTACGAGGACACCCCGGCGGGCATGGTGCGGCGCGCCGTCGCGAGCGGCCAGCTCCCCCTGCCCAACGACCCGGGGAAGATCGCCGACGCGATGATCGACGTCGTGGACACCGGGTCCGCGCCCCTGCGCCTGCCCCTCGGCGTCGACACCTTCCGCGACGTCCGGGCGTCCCTCGCCGCCCGCCTCGCCGAGCACGACGCCCACCGGGACGCGGCCCTCGGGGTGGCGAGGACGGACGTCGCGGCCGAGGCGGCGGGGTAGCGGGACCGCGCGGTCCCGTCGGGGTGAGCGGGCGGCCCGCAGGTCAGCCCGCGCGCCTCACCGTGCCGTCCGCGCGGCCTCGCAGGCCGGGCGCGACCACTGGCCGGGCGCGCCACTGGCCGGGCGCGTCGGCGGCCTGGCGCTCCAAGGCCGGTGCCCCAGGGCCGGTGCCCCAGGGCCGGTGCCCCAGGGCCGGTGCCCCAGGGCCCTTCCGGGGTCAGTGCTTCAGGGGCGCGTACGAGGACGGCCTGAGCGTCTTGGTGAGGTCCACGAAGCCCGGCTGGTACTGCACCAGCCGCCCGTTGCTCACCTCCTGGTACACCACCTTGGTGTTGACCATCCGCGAGTGCTCCGGGATGCCCAGCAGGTCGCTGTCGGTCCAGCCCAGGGGCGGGGTCAGGCCGCCCGTGGACAGCCCGGTGGTGGCGCTCATCGCGCGGCGCACGCTTTCGGCGGTGACCTTCACCTTGGTGCCCATGGCGGCCGCCACCTTCGTGAACACCTGGTAGGCGATCCAGGTCGTCTGCACCCCGGGGTCGGCCACGTCGATGGCGTCGTCGTCGAAGGCGTACTTGTTGACCACCGACTTCATCTCGTTCCACACGGGGGACGAGGTCGGCGGGTACCAGCTGGTGATCCTGGTGCCTTCCAGGGGGCTCTTCGCCCCGCCGCTCGCGTCGATCACCGACTGCTGCACGCTGCCGATCACCGACGACAGCTGCACCTTCGGCTGCTTGTCGCCGACCCGCCGCAGAGCGTCGAAGAAGGTGCTGGTGTGCTCGCCCAGCACCGCCGACACGCAGGTGGAGTGGAGGTCGTCGCCGACCGCCTGGGTGGCCACCGCGGTGTAGTCGGTCGAGTTGTCCTTGGCCAGCATGTCGTCGACGTCCGGCTTGCCCGCCGCGTTCAGCCCCTCGTCGAGGAAGATCGGGAACTGGTCGCCGGTGATGGAGTCGGGCCGGACCAGCCGCACCCGCTTGCACGTCTGCGCCAGTTGCAGCCCGCTGCCGGCCAGCAGCGCGGGAAGGCCGCCGTTGATCGGGAAGGACATCAGGCTCTGGAACTCGTCCTCGGTGATGCCGTACCCGCCGATGTAGGGGATGTCGTCGGCTTCGAGGGCGGAGATGAAGCTGCTGCCCTCCTCGCTGTACGAGCCGACGACCGCCACCGCGCCCGCGTCCGACGCCTGCTTCTCGCACGTGGTGACACCGACGGGGTCGTCGTGCTCGTTACAGGTGAGCACCTTCAGCTTGCGGCCGTTGATGCCGCCCTCGGCGTTGACGTACGCCTCGATCGCCTTGGCCATGGCCGGCATACCGGGCATGTTCGTGGCGTCGGTGTCCTCGGGGGCCCAGGTCATCACCACGATCGGCCCGGACGAGCCCCCCGACGTCCCTGGAACCACGCCGCACCCGCTGACCAGCGCGGACGCAGCCAGCAGCGGTATTGCGGCACGGCGAACCATGCGCCGGTGTCCAAGGGCCATGTGGGGGAAGATTCTCCCCCGGGCCCAACTCCCGGGTATCCGGCCGTCAACGGAGGGCCATGTTCGGGTGAATTGCAGGCGTCCCGCCTGTGTGTCCGTGATCACGGAACCGGTTGCCCGGCTGTCGCCCTGCCCTTCCGGGGCGGGGGTGGCTCCTGATGCGGCGGGTGCCGGTGCGGCGCCGCCCTCGGTCGCGCGGGGCGGCCGGGGTGGCGGTCGCGTCGTGTTCCACGTGGAACACGACGGGCGGCTCAGTAGCGGCGGTCGCTCGGGTAGTAGCGCTCCTCGACGACGGGCGGCAGGTCGCCGTCCGCGGTCGGCGGGATGCGGCGACGCTTGAAGATGCTCACGTACGCGGCCAGGCCGATGATGCCGACGCCCATCATGATCAGGCCGATGAGGTCCATGTTGACGCCCTTGGCATGCCAGTCCGTTGCGAAGGTGATGATCGCGCCCAGCGCCATCAGGATGATGCAGCCTCCGATGCCCACGGTGCCCGCCTCCTCGGCGACTTGACGGTGTGTGGCTTCGGCAGTCGCCTACCCGGGCCCATGGACCACATGCACCCGCACGTCCGCACCCGCGTCAGTGTCCGCGTCCGCACCCTTGCGTGCCCGCGTCCGAACACGCCGCCGCCCTCCGCGCTTTCGAGGAGCACGGAGGGCGGCGGCGCGTGGCCGCGGGTGGCGGCGGGGGCGTCCGGCTCAGCCGGCCAGGAAGGCGGCGAGCGAGGCGGCCAGCAGGTGCGGGTCGTCGGCGCCGCACATCTCGCGGGCGGAGTGCATGGACAGGATCGGCACGCCGACGTCCACGGTGGTGATCCCGTGCCGGGCCGCGGTGATCGGGCCGATGGTGGTGCCGCAGGGCACGGAGTTGCTGGACACGAAGTGCTGGAACGGCACCCCGGCCCGCTCGCACGCCTCGGCGAAGACAGCCCGGCCGATGGCGTCGGTGGCGTACCGCTGGTTGACGTTCGTCTTCAGGATGGGCCCGCCGTTGGCGCGCGGGTGGTGGGTGGGGTCGTGCCGCTCGGCGTAGTTCGGGTGGATGGCGTGGCCGACGTCCGAGGAGACGCACACGCTGCCGGCCAGCGCCCGGTGCAGGTCCTCGGCGGAGCCGCCGCGGGCCAGTACGGACCGCTCCAGCACCCGGCCGAGCAGGGGGCCCTGCGCACCGGTGTCGGACTGGCTGCCGGTCTCCTCGTGGTCGAAGGCGGCCAGCACCGGGATGGACGGCGACTCGCCCGCGCCCGCCGCGGCGGCCAGCGCGGCCAGCCCGGCGTGCACCGACAGCAGGTTGTCCAGCCGCGGCGAGGCCAGCAGCTCGCGGTCCCGGCCCAGGTAGGCGGGGGTCTGCGCCTCGTAGGCCATCAGGTCCCAGCCGAGGACGTCGTCGACGGCCAGCCCGGCCTGCTCGGCCAGGAAGGCGACCAGCTCGCCCTCGTGCGGCTCGCCCAGGCCCCACACCGGCTGGAGGTGGCGCTGCCGGTCGAGGGTGAGCGCGTCATTGGCCGAGCGGTCGAGGTGGATGGCCAGCTGCGGGACGCGCAGCATCGGCCGCCCGGTGTCCACCAGGCGGGTCTCGCCGCCGCGCAGCGCCAGCCGCCCGGCCAGGCCGAGGTCGCGGTCGAGCCAGCTGTTGAGCAGCGGGCCGCCGTAGACCTCCACGGCCACCTGGCGCCAGCCCTGGGCGCCCATGTCGGGCTGGGGCTTCACCCGGAGGTTCGGCGAGTCGGTGTGGGCGCCGACGATCCGGAACGGCGTCGTGGGCGTCGCGCCCTCCGGCACGTACCAGGCGATGAGGGCCCCGCCCCGCAGCACGTACCAGCCGCCGGGGCCGCCCTCCCACTGCTCGGTCTCGGCCGCCGGTCGGAAGCCCGCCTCGGCCAGCCGCTCGGCGCCGGTGGCGGCGGCGTGGTAGGGCGTGGGGGCCCCTTGGACGTAGGCGGCGAGGTCGTCGGTGTGGCTGCGGTCGAAAGCGGGAGGGTGCGTGCTCATGTCCGACACCTTAGTTTCGGGCCCGCCGCCCGGTCGCGCCGCCACCCTGGCCCCGCCGCCACCCCGCGCCCCAGCAGTGGGTATCCGACCCGGCCGTAGGCCGGACGGCTGACCGCCGGCGGCGGGAGGCCGCTCCGTACACGGCCGCCCCGCACGCGGCCGTGCCGCCGCCCCGTGGTGGAGCGGCGGCACGTCAGGCGCGGGCGGGGCGGGGGAGCGGGGCCCCCGGGGCGGGGCCCCGCTCAGAAGGCGTCCTCGGGCACGTCCATGACGTCGAGGTCGACGCCCTCGGCCAGGGCCCGCTCGGTGGCCAGGCCCGGCAGCACGGTGGCGGCGAAGAACCGGGCCGCGGCGACCTTGCCCGCGTAGAACGCCTTGTCCCGGCCGGAGGCCGTGGCAAGCTTCTCGGCGGCCACCGCCGCGCCGCGCAGCAGCAGGAAGCCGACGACCACGTCACCGGAGGCCAGCAGCAGCCGCGAGGTGTTCAGACCGACCATGTAGATCGAGCGGACGTCCTGCTCGGTGGCGGCCAGGTCGGTCAGCATGGCGCCGACGATCGCCTCCAGGTCGCCGGCGGCCCGCGCCAGCTGCTCGCGGGCGGCGGCCAGCTCCTCGCCGCCGGCGCCGGCGGCGAGGAACTTCCCGATCTCCTCGCTCATCGCGCCCAGCGCCTGCCCCTGGTCCCGGACGATCTTCCGGAAGAAGAAGTCCTGGCCCTGGATCGCGGTGGTGCCCTCGTAGAGGGTGTCGATCTTGGCGTCCCGGATGTACTGCTCGATCGGGTAGTCCTGGAGGTACCCGGAGCCGCCGAGCGTTTGGAGCGACTGCGCGAGCTGCTCGTAGGACCTCTCCGAGCCGTAGCCCTTGACGATCGGCAGCAGCAGGTCGTTCAGGCCGCGCAGCCGGGACGCGTCCTCGCCGGCCGCCTCGGCCGCCTGGATGGAGTCCTGGACGCTCGCCGTGTAGAGCACCAGCGCGCGCATGCCCTCGGCGTACGCCTTCTGCGTCATCAGGGAGCGGCGCACGTCCGGGTGGTGGGTGATGGTCACCTTGGGCGCGGCCTTGTCGGTGAACTGCGCCAGGTCAGGGCCCTGGACGCGCTCCTTGGCGTACTCCAGCGCGTTGAGGTAGCCGGTGGACAGGGTGGCGATGGCCTTGGTGCCGACCATCATCCGGGCGAACTCGATGATCCGGAACATCTGCCGGATGCCGTCGTGCTTGCCGCCGACCAGCCAGCCGCGGGCCGGGCGGTCGCCGCCGAAGGTCATCTCGCAGGTGTTGGACGCCTTCAGGCCCATCTTGTGCTCGACGTTGGTGGCGTACACGCCGTTGCGCTCGCCCAGCTCGCCCGTCTCGTGGTCGAACTCGTACTTCGGCACCAGGAAGAGCGACAGGCCCTTGGTGCCGGGGCCGGCGCCCTCGGGGCGGGCCAGCACGTAGTGGAGGATGTTCTCGGACAGGTCGTGCTCGCCCGAGGTGATGAAGCGCTTGACGCCCTCGACGTGCCAGCTGCCGTCCGCCTGCTCGACGGCCCTGGTGCGGCCGGCGCCCACGTCGGAGCCGGCGTCCGGCTCGGTGAGCACCATGGTGGAGCCCCACCGCCTCTCGACGGCGAGGGCCGCGATCTTCCGCTGCTCCTCGGTGCCCTCCTCGTACAGGACGCCGGCGAAGGCCGGCCCGGAGGAGTACATCCACAGCGCCGGGTTGGCGCCCAGCACCAGCTCGGCGTAGGACCAGACGAGGGAGCGCGGGGCCGTGGTGCCGCCGATCTCCTCGGGCAGGCCGAGCCGCCAGTACTCGGCGTCCATGAACGCCTGGTAGCTCTTCCGGAAGGACGCCGGTATCGGGGCGGTGTGCGTCACCGGGTCGAAGACCGGCGGGTTGCGGTCCGCCTCGGTGAAGGACTCGGCCAGCTCGTTCTCGGCCAGGCGGGCCAGCTCGGCCAGGATCTCGCGGGCGGTGCCCCCGTCCATGTCGGCGAAGAGGCCGCTGCCGTAGACCTGGTCGCGGCCCAGGACCTCGAAGAGGTTGAACTCGATGTCGCGGAGGTTCGACTTGTAGTGGCCCATGGCGGAGGCTCCGTCTCACGGTCGGGGTGCGGGCGTCTGTCGGGGTCAGCGGGACGCGCGCACGTAGGGGGTGCTCACCTGAAATGATGCTACCCGTCGGTAATAACAAGCAACCCCTGCCGGCCCGATGTGACGCTCTCCTCGCCCCGGAGGTGCGGGCTGGATACGCTGGGCGCCGTGTACGGCTACGAGCAGAGCGGCAATCCCGGAATGGGCGGTCCCATGGGTGGGCAGCCCATGGGCGCGCCCATGGGTGGGGGCTACGAGCAGTCGCCGGCCTACCCCGAGCCCTCCCCGCCCTCGCTGGCCGACGCGGTGCGGGCCTTCACCACGGGGGCGATGGCCGCGGAGGACTTCCAGGCGATCTTCGCCACGTCCAAGGTGTACTGCCCCCGGGGCGACAACCCCGGCTTCCTCGCGCTCCACGACACCCAGCAGCCGGTGATCCCGATGTTCACCTCGCTGAAGGAGCTGCGGCGGTACGCGGGCAAGGAGTCCAAGTACTTCGTCATCACCGGCGCCGAGGTGCTCGACCTGCTGCCGACCGGCTACGGCTTCGTCCTGGACATCGAGGGCCGCCACCGGATGGTCTTCGACGCGAAGGCCGTCGAGCAGATGGTGGACTTCACCATGCGCCGGATGTACGGCTGAGCGCCTGACCCGCGGCGCCTGACCTGCGGCGTCTGACCCGCGGCGCCGCCGCCTCGCGCGCCGCCGCTCCCGACGCCGCCGGCCCGACACCCGCGCCGGCCGGGTTCCACCGCCCGCCCCCGGCGCCGCCCCGTCCGTGTGCGGCGGTGTCCGGTGGGTCCGGCGTGCGCGGTGCGACCGTTGTGTCCGGAATCGGATAGTACGTGTGGCCTCCGCCACTGCCTCACGTGAGGGAATCACTACGCCTTGCTAGATGTTCACCGTTCAACTAAATTGGAAGCAGAACATCTCCGAAGGAGGCCGCTATGCCTGCCGTGACCGTTGAGAACCCGCTGACCCTGCCGCGCGTGACCGCGCCCGCCGAGGCCCACCCGCGCCGCGTCCTGTCCGTCTCCACCGCGCCGAGCGGCCTGGAGGGCGAGGGGTTCCCGGTTCGCCGGGCGTTCGCCGGCATCGACTACCGGCACCTGGACCCGTTCATCCTCATGGACCAGATGGGTGAGGTCGAGTACCAGGCCGGCGAGCCCAAGGGCACCCCGTGGCACCCGCACCGCGGGTTCGAGACGGTGACGTACATCATGGACGGCACCTTCATCCACCAGGACAGCCACGGTGGCGGCGGCACCATCACCAACGGCGACACCCAGTGGATGACCGCGGGCTCCGGCCTGCTGCACATCGAGACGCCGCCCGAGTCCCTGGTGATGAGCGGCGGCCTCTTCCACGGCCTCCAGCTGTGGGTGAACCTGCCGAAGTCCGCCAAGATGATCGCGCCGAAGTACCAGGACCTGCGCGCCGGCGGCCTGAAGCTGCTGACCTCCGGCGACGGCGGCGCGCTGATCCGGCTGATCGCGGGCGACCTCGACGGCCACACCGGCCCCGGCGCCACCCACACCCCGATCACCATGATCCACCTGACGCTGACCGCGGGTGCCTCGGTCACGCTGCCCTGGCGGCAGGACTTCAACGCGCTCGCCTACGGCCTGGCCGGCAACGGCTTCGCCGGCTCGGAGTCCCGCCCCTTCACGATGGGCCAGGCGGTCGTCTTCGGCCCCGGCGGCGCGGCCGGCGGTGACTCGCTCACCCTGCGCGCCGACACCGTCCAGGACTCGCGCAGCTCCTCCTTCGAGGTCGTCCTGCTCGGTGGCCGGCCGATCCGCGAGCCGATGATGCAGTACGGGCCGTTCGTCATGAACACCCACACCGAGCTGGCCCAGGCGTTCGACGACTTCCAGGCCGGCCGCCTCGGCAGCATCCCGGCCGACTCGCCGCACGGCCGCAACTGACGCCGCGGCAGCCGCACGGCCCCCACCCGGTTTCCGGGTGGGGGCCGTCGTGCGTCCGGCCGCAGCCGCGGCACCGACGTGCGGCGCCCCCGTCGGCCCGCGCCCGTTCGCCTGCCGGGTCGTCCGCCGGCCCGCCCGCCCGCTCGCCGGCCGGGCGGCACCGGCCCGGGCTGCCGGGGAAGCGCGGGCGCTACGGGTATCGTCACGCGGAGCGCCCGGGTGGTGACGCAGCGCGCCCGGCGGTCGGACGAAAGGCGGGCCCGGTGGCCGGGAGCACCCTCAGCGCCCCGCAGCCCAGCCCGGGGCGGGTGTCCCGGGAGCGGCTGCTCTTCGGCGGCGTCTACGGGACGGTGCTGGCCAGCGCGCTGGCGGCCGCCCTGGAGAACGACAGCGGCTCGCCCAACGCCGGCTACGACGCGCTGTGGATCCTCGTCTCGGCGGTCGCCGCGGCCGCCGCCCACGGCTACGCGCACGCCGTGGCCCAGTGGAGCGGCGGGAAGTACCAGGGGCGCAGGGTCATGCTGCTCACCCTCCGCTCGGTGGTGGAGGAGTGGCCGCTGGTCGCCGCGGTGCTGCCCACGGTGGTCGCCCTGCTGGGCGCCTACGCGCACTGGTGGGGTGAGGACCACGCGATCAACATCGCGCTGGGCGTCAACACCGTCGCCCTCTTCGGCTGGGGCCTGTGGGCCGCCCGGGTGGCCGGCCAGGGCTGGGGCACGGCCTGCCGGGTGGGCTGCACGGACGTGCTGCTCGGCCTCTTCATCATCGCCGCGAACATCCTGAGCCACTGAGTGGACCCCCTCAGGGGCGGTCCGGCCGGCCCTCCGGGGAACGGGTCCCGCCCTCCGGGGAGCGGGTCTCGAAGAGGTCGAACCAGATCGACTTGCCGTCGCCCTGCGGGTCCACCCCCCACGCGTCGGCCAGCTCCTCGATGAGGAACAGGCCGCGGCCGGAGGAGGCCAGCTCGCCGGGGTCGCGGCGGTGCGGCATGTCGTCGGAGCCGTCCGAGACCTCGACGTGCAGCCGCCGGGTGCCCGGCATCCCCGTCACCCTGGCGATCAGGGTCGCGTTGCCGTCGGTGTGCACCAGCACGTTCGTGACCAGCTCGGACACCAGCAGCACGGCCGACTCGAACTGGTCGGCCGAGCTCCAGTCGTGCAGCATCGCCCGGACGTCGTCGCGGGCCGAGCGGATCTGCCCCGGATCCGCCTGCGGGACGGTGAGGACGGTGCGCCGCTCGGGGACGGCGCAGGTGGGGCCGTCCGGGTCGCGGCGGAGCAGCAGCAGCGCGACGTCGTCCTCGCGGCGGTCGGCCAGCGGCCCGGTGGTGCGGTGCGAGGACGGCCCGTGCACCGCCTGCACCAGGGAGTCGGCCAGCTCCTCCAGCGCCTCGGCCGGCCCGACCTCGAAGACCTCGCACAGCCGCCGCCACCCGCTGTCCATGTCGTGGCCGCCGGTCTCGATCAGGCCGTCGGTGCACAGCAGCAGCACCTCGCCGGGCTCCAGCACCAGCCGGGTGGTGGGGTAGTCGGTGTCGAACTGCACGCCCAGCGGCGGGCCCTCCGAGGTGGTGCGCAGGATCGTGGTGCCGTCGGCCAGCCGCACCGCGGGCTCCGGATGCCCGGCCCGGGCCACCTGGAGCGTGCCGTCGGCCGGGTCGACCTCGATGTAGAGGCAGGTCGCGAAGCGCGGGTCGTCCGGGTCGGCGCCGCCGTCGGCGAGCCCGTACAGGAACCGGGAGGCGCGGGAGAGCACAGCGTCGGGGCTGTGGCCCTCGGCGGCGTACGCCCGCAGCGCGATCCGCAGCTGGCCCATGATGCCCGCGGCCCGTACGTCGTGGCCCTGCACGTCGCCGATGACCAGCGCGGTGCGGCCCGAGGGCAGCTCGATCACGTCGTACCAGTCGCCGCCGACCTGGAGGCCGCCGCCGGTCGGCACGTAGCGGGCGGCCATCGCCATCCCGTCGATCTGCGGCTCGCGGGTGGGCAGCATGGTGCGCTGGAGTCCGTCGGACAGCTCCCGCTCCGACTCGTGCAGATGCGCCCTGGACAGGGCCTGCGCCAGCATCCGCGCCACGGTGGAGAGCACCGAGCGCTCGTCGGGGGTGAACTCCACCGGGTCCCGGAAGCCCGCCATCCACGCGCCGATCGTGGTGCCGGCGACGGTCAGCGGCAGGTACGCCCAGGAGCTGCGGCCGAACGGCTCCACCATCGGCCAGCTCTCCGGGTACATCCGCCGGTACGCCTCGGGGCTGGTGACGTAGACCGCCTGGCCGCTGCGGATCACCGCGGCCGCCGGGTAGTCCTTGTCCAGCGGGAGGGGGGCGGCGAACGCCGCCGTCAGCTCCTGGCCGTGGTGGCCGATCACGGTGAGGTGGTCGCCGTCGACGCCGAAGACGGCCAGGCCGTCGGGGGAGAAGCCGGGCATGGAGAGGTTGGCCGCCACCCGCAGCACCTCGGCGGTGGAGTCGGCCTCGGCCAGCGCCCGGCCGGCGTCCAGCAGGAACGCCTCGCGGGCCCGGCGCCAGTCCCGGTGCGGCAGCGTCCGCTCGCGGGCCGTCCCGGCGGAGCCCCGTCCGGCGGCGGGCGCGAGCAGGTCGTGCCGGTCGTGGCCGGCGTAGGCGGGGGCCGGGTCGGTGCTGAGCCGGCCGCGGGGCCGCCGCCGGCGCGGTTGCCGGTCGTTCCGGGGGCGGTGTGCGGGTCGGGCGCGGCGGGCGTGCCGGGCCTTTCGTACGCGGCGGGCGCCTCCCGCGCGGACCCGGAGCTGGCGTCGACGGGACCGCTGCCGCCGGCCGCGCCGTCCTCGTCCTCGTAGCCCCCGAGGCGGGCGGGTTCGCGCAGCTCGTGGAGGGTGCCGCTGAGCAGCGAGCCGCGCGGGCGCAGCCGCACCTGGACCGTCCGCTCCACCGTGCCGGCGTCCCCGACCACCCGCAGCGACGCCTCCGCCACGGTGCCCTCGGCGGTGGCGAGGGAGACCGCGCCGGACAGCGCCACGTAGTCGGCCGGATGGAGCCGGGCGCGTACGGCGGCGTAGCGGTGCGTGGCCGCGCCGCCGGACAGGCCGAGCAGGCGGGCGGCCCGGCCGTCGACCGCCACGGTGCCGGCGGACTCGTCCCACTGCCACACGCCGCACCCCACAGCGGCCAGGACCTCCTCTGTGCGCATTACTCCACCTTATGGTGATTAGCGTGGTATGGGCCAACTATTCGGATGGGGATGGGGCATCCGGCGCCGGTAGGCTGAGGTGGGCTCCTTGACGGCCCACCGCGTCCCGACCGTCGTACGACGGTCTCGTGACCACCCACCCGCCCCACCCCTGCCGAGGACGAACTGATGCACCGGTACCGGTCCCACACCTGCGGAGAGCTGCGCAGCACCGACGTCGGCACCGACGTCCGCCTGTCCGGGTGGCTGCACAATCGCCGAGACCTGGGCGGCATCCTCTTCGTCGACCTGCGCGACCACTACGGCTTCACCCAGCTGGTGGTCCACCCGGGGTCGGCGGTCTACGAGCAGCTCAGCGGCCAGTCCAAGGAGTCCGTGCTGCGGGTGGACGGCCGGGTGGTGGCCCGCGCCGCGGAGAACGTCAACCCCGACCTGCCCACCGGCGGGGTCGAGGTCGAGGTGGCCTCCGTGGAGGTGCTGGGCGCCGCCGAGCAGCTGCCGTTCCCGGTCTTCCCGGAGGACAACGCCAACGAGGAGATGCGGCTCACCAACCGCTTCCTCGACCTGCGCCGCCAGCGCATGCACCGCAACATCA